>WJIO01000382.1 GCA_014730235.1 Candidatus Poribacteria bacterium | reverse complement strand
TAGTTCTATGGTTATCCATGCTAAAACTGTCAAACCTTCCCAACCGTCTGATACTGTTGTAGGCAGATTTATATAATCATCCGCGCCATCAAATTTAAGGGCTTTACTAAACTTCCCGTCAACCCATTCCGGGCCGTTGAATATTGTTCCATCAAGATCATTCCCAGAGGAATCTATTGCAGTATCCCCTTCACCAGCGTCAAACAGCCACACACCAACGCAGGTATCCGGATCTATATCACCATAACTTGCGGAAACCAATATAACAGCAACAAAAAGCGCAAATACACTTGACAGCGAAAATCTTAATTTCACTTAAGTCCTCCATTTTCTTAATATAGTATAAGTGTAGTTTTGTCATTCTTGCGAATGCAAGAACCCAGTCTTATATTGATATAGTTTGAGTTTGGCATCCAAACTCAAACTAAACAATCACAATAAAATAAAGTCAAAGTATTAATCAACCTGATTATAAGGAATAAAGGCCATTGATGTCTGAAGCGGGTAAGAACAGGTACAACCCGAACTGGCTTCAGGGATCAAAACCAGACCGCCAGCCGGAATAACATTAATCCAGCAACCCAGGCGGGTTACATGGTTTAGCTTTGTTAGTCCGCCGCTGGGTCTCAGGTCATACATGGATGGCTCATGATCTCGATAGAACAGGCAGTATGATGAACCTGACACAGTTCCACAGCCCTTCCTTCTGGGCATCTCCCATTCGCCGCTCCTGCCGTCAGTATTAACCCTTTTGCCTGTCTCCAGGTTATATGCAACCGGTTCAGCATACACGATACCATCTATAACAACCGGATGATGAACCTGTTCGCCGTGATCGCCGCCGACTCCCGGCACGTTATTCCTGTGGTCAGATTCCCATATAAAAGAGCCATCATCAGCATTAAAAGCCCTGAGATAATAGTGAGTGTTGTTCTTTACATTCATTGATCCTGTAAAAAGCAGGATTCCATCGGAATAGATGAGATATATAATATGATGTGCCACGCCAAAATCAACCTTATGCTTCCAATCAACATCACCGGTTTCAAGGTTGATAGCCAGCATATTGGCGCCGTCCTTAAGGAGAGGGATAAGCTGGACTTTGCCGTCATCGTCAGTAAAAACTTCGGAATTTTGGCTTTCAACGAGGTAAAGCCTGCCGTTGCCGATAGCTGTGGCCGGATTTATGATAATACCGTCTTTGTATGTCCAGATCACATCTCCGCTGTGCCTGTCCATACAGAACATATAGTCGCTGGTTATCATGCGCTTGAAATCGCCCCAGGCCAGTTCCCAGTCGGCGGATTTGCTTGTTTCGTTGTAAATAGCCTCTTCTTTTCTGCCGCTGCCGTAAATCTTATCGTCTATACACGCCAGGTAGCCCCAGTGACGAACTTCCCCATCTATAAGTTGTGGAACTTTCAGCTTCTCTGCAACTTCACCTGTTGCGGCGTCAATGGCCCAGCATTCGTCGTTTGTGGTAACATAAAGAAAATCATCGGTAGCTACCATGTTACCGGCGTCCCGATTAGCGCCAACACGCCTTGATCCAGGAACTTCTGTTTCCCACAAAATTGTACCATTATAGGCGTCCACACCAATAAAGAAGTCATCGGCTGGAACAAAAAGCCTGCCGTTTTTGAATAACGACACAGAAGCTCGGTGATGCCTGTCTAGCATAAGAGCAGGCCCCGGGTTACCAAACCATTGAACCCTGGTTTTACCGTAGATCAACTGGTCGTTGCTGCATGTAGTATTTCCCGGATCGGCATAGACATGAGTCCATTCGCCGCTGTTAGCCAGGGGTGCTCTGTGAACTATAGCCCACATGCCGTCGCCATCAACTGTATACCAGCCTTTGTTCTTGTCTACCCAGCTTTCCAGCATGTTCTTATTAATATCTTCATAAGAACCCAGATAGGCCAGACCGCCAAAGGGTTTCAGTATCCTGTAAACCTCTTCCTGCGAAGTTGGCATTTCACCCTTCATAAGCATGCTTTCAGAAACCACCAGGTTTGCCAGGTAATCCGAATAAGGCAGCTTGTCCAGTTCTACGTTATGCACAGATACCCGGACACCGTAAAGCCCTTCCCTGTCAAACTTCTCCCGCATTTCCTCAGCCTTTTTCTCATCATCACAGACACAGATGATCTGCATTTTGGTAGCTTTGACCAGTTCACGGGCCAGGCATCCATCTTCGCATCCCACCACAAAGCAGTAACCCTTACTTATTTCCAGTTCTTCAGCGATCCGACCAATGGCTGAAACACATTCTTTTGGAATATCGTCAAAAGCATCAGAATTTTCGTCTTGTTTAGCCTGTGATACGTTTCCAGAACCGAAGCAGTGTATAGAACCTTTATCGGTGCTGACCATAATCTGCTTGTTAGCAACTATAAGGCTGTAGGCCTTGCCATCAACTTTTGCTTCCCATATTGTCTTGCCATCTTTTACGTTGACAGCCTCAATCACGCCATCACCGCCCATATAAAGGGTATCTCCAGCCAGGGCCATAGAGTAGTAGATTTTATCGCATGGCTTATGCCAGTTATATTCTTTACCTTCCAGGGCTTTCAGCTTGCTGTCCAGTTCTGACATCTGCTCCACAACTTCGTTGATTTTGT
This sequence comes from Candidatus Poribacteria bacterium, assembly GCA_014730235.1. Taxonomy (GTDB): domain Bacteria; phylum Poribacteria; class DTPJ01; order DTPJ01; family WJIO01; genus WJIO01. Next base: position 12,484 of record WJIO01000382.1, on the reverse strand, counting down.
TGTCTATATATTCCAGGGCCTCGCCGCTGAGTTCACCCCTTTGATCTCGTAATTCAGTAAGTTTTTGTCCCAGCATTGCTTTGCTGTCAATATAACCTTCCCGTTGACCGTATAGATCAGCCTGTTTTTTTCTGTCAACGGCCGTAAGGGTCTGTTCCGAAAGGAGATAAGAGGTATCACTGCTTACAATAACCATATAGCCGTTAAAAGTCGCCAGCCTGTCGTTTTCCTCAGGATGAAAAGCTGTCAACTGTGTTCCGGGGCCTGAAATTAGGGCTTCATCAGTCAACAAGGTATAGGTTCCACCTTCAGCCCTGGGACAGCTTAAAATACCAAGAAGTTCACCGTTTTCCCGGTTTACTACAGCAGGAGACACTCTTCCCAACGGCAGGTATAGTCGGTCTTTTGAAGCCAGCATATAACCCTGGGGGGAAATATCCTGTTTTACCTTCCAGATTTCCGAACCATCCAGCGCGTCCAGGGCGCATACATAAACCCCTTCTTTAGGGAATATACCTGAGCAGAAATATGCGATGTTCCTGTCAACAACAACACCGCTTCGCACAGGCCATGTGGATATTATCCGACCGTTGCCCGGAATTCTTCTATCCTCCGGTGAAGCTCTGTATTTCCATACAAGTTCGCCGTTGTTGGCCTTAAGGCAGTAAACGTAGCCATCATCCGAACCGAAGTATACACGATTTTCCCATACAGTAGGTGCAAGTCTTACAGGCCCTTCTGTAAAGAAAGCCCATTTTTCCTCCCCTGTAGAGGCATCAAGACAATAAACCTTGTCATCCGCAGATGAACTGAAATAAACAGAACCATCCACAGAAACCAGGTGAAATGCCCTATCATAAGTAACCCTGGCCCTGGGGTTTATAAGGTTATGCCAGTAATCAGCCTTTGCAGGCGGCGGCCATGCTGGTTCAGGTGCATGCCTTGCGTTATAAGACCACACCTCTTTCAGAGGTAAATTCAGCTTTTCGTCACTGACCCCGCTTCTGGAATAATCCATCTGATAAGTGGGCCAGTTTCCAGCCATTACCGATCTACATAAACCAAGGATCAGAAAAACGCCGAAAAGTAAATACAGCTTCTTCATCATACTTCCCTTTCTAATGTACTTTAAAAACTATCAAAACACTCTCTCAAAATCTCCAACGCCTTTTCCATCTCGTCCTGACTGATAGTCAAAGACGGCGTCAAAGTCAACACATTACCCATAGATACTTTAAAGCTCAATCCCTTTTCCAGAGCCGAATACAATATCTTTTCGGCTTTTCCATCATTATCCAGTTCCACACCAATAAGAAGCCCAAGGCCCCTAATGTCTTTTATAAATTCATAGTTCTTGGCCATTTTCCACAACCGTTCCACAGTTTCCTCACCCATGCATCTGGATTTTTCCACCAGGTCATGTTTTTCTATGTATTCAATAGTAGCCAGAGCCGCCGCGCATCCCACCGGGCTTTTTTCGTGGGTATAGTGTCCTAAAGCCTTATCATGAGCAGCGTCTAGTTCTTCCCCGGTTATCATAGCCGCCATGGGAAACACTCCCCCGCCCAGACCTTTGCCAATGCAAAGTATATCCGGTGTAATACCGAAATATTCACAGGCAAACATCCGACCTGTTCGACCGAGACATATAGGTATTTCATCAAAGATAAGCAGCGCGCCGTGTTTATCGCATATCTCCCTTATCCGCTTCCAGTATTCAGGCGAGGGGATAATAACATTTGTGCATCTCACAGGCTCTGCAATAAAAGCCCCTATATACCCTTCATGATCCATGACGTATTCCACGTAATCCGCCGACTCCATTTCCGATACTCCACCGAATGAAGAAGGCGGCGGAACGTGAATAGCACCCGGTAAAAGAGGCCCCATCCCGCTTCGGAAAAGGGCTTCCCCACCTATGCTTATAGCATCCAATGACGCACCGTGAAACGAATCCCACCAGCTTATAGTCTTAAATCTTCCGGTAACAACCCTGGCCAGCTTAAGGGCCATACCAACAACTGTAGTACCTCCAGGGGCTAAAAGCACCTTGTTAAGTTTTCCCGGAGTAATCTCTGCTAATTTCTTTGCCAATTCCACAGCAGTTCGGTTTGTATATCTCCTGGGACAGAAGGGAAGTATATCCAGTTGATCTTTAACAGCTTTCAAAACATACTCATTCCCATAGCCCACCTGATGGACGCTGTTGCCGTGAAAGTCCAGGAACTGCCGATCCTGCATGTCGGTTATGCTGCTTCCCTGGCAGGATTTCAAAACGTCCAGACATGGGGTAGACAGGGATTGATGCAAAAAATACTTCGCATCTTCATCCAGTATCTTTTGAGTCTTATGATCTATACTATCTGTCAGCCATTTTTTACGAAGCGGAGAAAGGTTTATATCCCCTTCAGAACGCTCTGGTTTGTTAATATCTTTATTCTTCATACCACAGAATATCCAATGTCAAAAGTTTTAAGTCTTACTATATTTTCGCACTTTTTATATATCAAAAATGGAGTAAAAGATAAGAAACGTCTTTATGCTGTCATTCCTGCGAAAGCAGGAATGACAAGTTGAGAGAATTTCAAATTATTACCACACTAAACCCGGAAGAACCAGAATTTTCAGGAAATATTTGAGTTTTATATAGCACCCAGAGTCTATTAAGGTCTTTCCCCATCTTCCACCTTTTTGGTAATATCATATATAGCCTTCATACTCTCACCCACACCATCGACAACATATTGGGCTCCGGCTTTATACATTGATTCATAGGCGGATACCATAAGCGGAGCCAGTTCTTCATCAGACATAGAGGTCATTTCATCATAGCCCATTCCCAGCATATTACCGGTTTTTGCCACACCCACAGTCCACACACCTGCGTTAAGGCCGGCTTCTATATCCGGTATGGTATCTCCGATCTTTATTACCGATTCAGGAGGATAAACATTCATATCCTGCATACTTTTGAATATCATCCAGGGAGCAGGTCTGCCGCCAGGAACATCGGTGGCACATATAGCCAGGTCAGGAACAAATCCCTGTTTTTCAATGCCATCTGTAATAAGATCCAGCATCTCCCGGTTATAACCTGTAGTCACTCCGATCTTGATATTACGGGCTAAAAGCTTGCTGAATATCTCCAGCGTTCCGGGGATCAGTTCCAGGTAATCAGGCAGACACTCTAACTGTATAGGTATAAATTCCTCATACATGGAACTAACGTCGTCCTCATTCCATCTTCTGTCCTGCTTGTTCTCCCACTGCTTTGATACCGGCTCCATCTGGAGTATAGTCCGAATATGGTCTTTTTTGTGCATTCCCATAGGCTCCCGGGCTTGTTTGTTAGTAATTTCTATATCATGCCTTTTAAAAAGCTCTATAAAAGATCCCGCCGGCGCGCAGCTACCATAATCAACTGTGGTTCCAGCCAGATCAAATATTACAGCCTTAACCGGCCCCCGATAAATCCTGCGAAATACAAAATCCATTTATAGTCCCCCAATTTTTTACCATTACCCAGCATATAAATTTGGCTCTTCAAAATTAAATGTGGAAAATTCAAAATAGTAGGCCGAAGCTCCTGCTGAGCCCTGCAATCGTTATTGGCCAAAAGGCCTAGCAAGAGCTTCCCCATACCAAAAGCGGAAACCAACGAAAAACAAATATTATTATAGCAGTAATTACAAAGACCTTCAAATATTCAAATCTCATATATTTATGGAAATGCGTTTGAAACCTGATCCATTCATCATTACTTCTATCTATTATCTATAATTACAATTAACCGCGCGAATTATAGCATATAAAGATTAATTTTAGGTAGCGATAAAGTTATTTTGTTATAAGTTTTGGTTCTTCCGGGTTCAGTGTGGTAAAGATAAGAAACTTCTTTATGCTGTCATTCCTGCTTCAAGCTTTTTCAAAAAGCTTGAAGCAGGAATGACAAGCTGAGGGAATTTTCAATTATAACCACACTGAACCCGGAAGAACTTAAATTTTAAACTCCCAAAAATGTCTTGACATTATTTTATTAACCTTATATAATAGAGTTAGGTATACCTAACTCTATCAATTCAATCAAAGAGGTGTTCCAATATGGGTAATAATTTAACCCTTACGAACAGCATGGAAGATTACTTAGAAGCCATATCTCTACTCGATGAAGAAATGAAATACGTGAGAGTGAGGGATATAGCCAAACATATGAACGTTAGTATGTCCAGTGTCACCGGTGCTTTGCGCACCTTGTCTAAAAGAAATCTGGTTGAGCATGAAAAATATGAATATGTAGCTTTGACGCCAAAAGGTGAAAAAATAGCCCAGGAAATCCGCCGTCGTCACGATGCAGTCCTAAAATTCCTGACTGAAGTTCTCAAGATGGACACCGAAACCGCGGAAAAAGACGCCTGCGGCATGGAACACGCTATAGGTTCAGAAACTCTTGAACGTTTGCTTAAGTTCATTGAATGTATAGAAGACTGCCCAAAAGGCGTGCCTGAATGTATAATAAGGTTTCAGGATTACGTGGAAAAAGGTAAAAAACCACCTATAGCCTTTTGCACAAAGGAATTAACCGAAGAAGATACATTATCTCTGGATATGCTTGAAACTGGCACAAAAGCTGTAATAACAAAGGTCTGCGGTAGAGGACCTACAAAAAGACGCATGATGGATATGGGAGTAGTTCCCGGCGCAAATGTAGAAATAGAAAGAGTAGCACCTCTGGGCGATCCAGTGGAGATAAAAATAAAAGATTACCACCTGTCCCTGAGAAAAGCCGAAGCAAGTAATGTATTTGTGGATAAGAATATTTAAAAGGGCCTGCAAAAGCACAATAACTCAAAAGAAACATAATTATTAACAAATTACAGATCACTGACACGGATTACGGAAAATGAAACAATCCATAACAATAGCCCTGGCAGGCAACCCCAACTCCGGCAAAACAACGGTATTCAATAGCATTACCGGGGCGCATCAGCATGTCGGCAACTGGCCTGGAGTAACCGTCGAAAAAAAAGAAGGCAAATGTAAGTATAAAGACATTGAGATGAAGGTCGTAGACCTGCCCGGTACTTACAGCCTTACCACCTATACCCTGGAAGAAGTAGTAGCCCGGGATTTTATCGTAAAAGACAAACCAGACATAGTGGTTGATATCGTGGATGCCTCAAACCTAGAAAGGAATCTTTATCTCACAACCCAGCTTATGGAACTGGGGGCAAATCTCGTCATAGCCCTTAATATGGTGGATGTGGCTAAATCCAGGGGTATGGTTATTGATGCCCAACGTTTATCCCGCCTGTTAAACGTTCCGGTAGTTCCCATGATCGCAACAAAAGAAAAAGGCACTCAGGAACTGCTGGAAACTATAGTTAAAACCTTACAGGAAGGCTCTCCGGAAGATCGGAAAGTTAAGGTAAACTATGGACGTGAACTGGGTGACGAAATAGCAAAAATTGAAAACATTATCGAATCAATTGAGGATAACCCCATAACCCGAAAATACCCAACCCGTTGGGTTGCCTTGAAAATACTGGAAAATGACGAAAAAATTGTCAACGCCTTCAACAAAAGCAGTGAAGGAAAACAAGCCGTAAAAGCAGCCCAGACCAGCATGGAGCATATAGACAGGATTTTCAAAGACGATGCCGAATCGGTTATTATAGACCGACGTTATGGATTCATAAGCGGGGTGGGCCATGAGGTGATCCACAGAACCGGGGAAGACCGTCATACATGGTCAGATCGTGTGGATCAGGTGCTTCTTAACCGTCTTGTAGGAATACCCATCTTTCTATTCCTCATGTGGCTTACCTTCCAGTTGACCTTCAAAATCGGGGCTTACCCTATGGAATGGATTGATTTTGCCATCGGCTGGCTCAGTGAAATCCTCCGGGAAAATTTACCTCGTACATGGTATCGTTCCCTGCTGGTTGACGGAATCATCGGTGGCGTTGGCGGTGTAGCCGTCTTTTTGCCCAATATATTCACTCTTTTCTTTGTAATATCAATTCTGGAAGATAGCGGTTACATGGCCAGAGCCGCTTTTATAACAGACCGGATTATGCACATATTCGGCCTGCATGGAAAATCTTTTATACCAATGCTCATGGGCTTTGGATGCAACGTGCCTGCAATCCTTGCCACCAGAACTCTGGAAAATAAAAAAGACCGTATAATAACTATACTCATAACACCATTAATGTCATGCAGCGCGAGGCTTCCGGTCTACGCACTTTTAACTGCGGCTTTCTTTCCAAATCATGCAGGAACTGTCATCTTTTCCCTCTATTTTATGGGCATCGTCATCGCTGTTTTAGTAGGTAAGCTTTTCGGACATATATTCTTTAAGGGGCCAACAGCCCCATTCGTATTGGAACTGCCGCCTTATCGTGTACCAACCCTTAAAGGAACGCTGGTTCATATGTGGGAGCGGGGTTCTCTGTTTATCAAGAAGATGGGAACCATAATCCTTGTAGGCTCTATCGTAATATGGTTCATGGGAACATTCCCCTGGGGTGTTGAATACGCCAGTGAAGACAGCTACGCTGGTATGCTGGGTCAGGTAATAGAACCTGTAGTAAAACCCTTTGGCTCTGACTGGCGCGGTGGAGTGGCCCTGGTATTTGGATTTGTGGCAAAAGAAATAGTAGTAGGAACTTTCGGTGTATTATACGGAACAGGGGAAGACACTCAGGCCCTATCAACTCGTCTACAATCAGCCATGACACCATTGTCAGCTTATGCCTTCATGGTAGTAACTTTGATATATGTTCCATGTATCGCCACCATAGCAGCCGTAAAAAAGGAAACTGCTTCATGGAAATGGACATCCCTGTCTGTTAGTTATTCTCTGGCTTTAGCCTGGCTGCTTGCCACCATGATATTCCAGATTGGCAGTCTTTTGGGATTAAGTTAGCCGGCAACACTTAGGGAAATATTAATGTATATTTTGATCAAAAGAAAAGAATTTATATACATTGTAATCGTTAAAAAATGGATATAATTTAGTTGTCATTCCTGCGAAAGCAGGAATCCAGTAGATCCGCATAAAGACTGAATTCCTGCTTTCGCAGGAATGACAAGCTGAGAGAATTTTCAACTATAACCACACTAAATCCGGAAGAACCAAAAAATGAAAGATATACTTACCACACTCACTTAATTCAGAAAAACCAAGAGGTAAAAAAACAACATGGCATATATAACGTTCTATTTCCAGATACACCAACCCCGAAGATTAAACGAGGTTGATCTGGTAGGCTTCCCCGGTCATTACCATAAAGACCTGGAAAAAGCCTATTTCAACGAAGGCCTTAACAGTCTTGTCTTCAACCGGGCATCCGAAAAATGCTATTTTCCCGCAACGGAGATTATCCTTTCCAGCGTCGAAAGATTAAAAAAGACTTCCAATCCATTCAAAGTAGCTTTTGGTATTTCCGGCACATTTCTGGATCAGTGTGCAACCTTCCAGCCAAAGCTCCTGGATCTATTCAAAAAGCTTGCCGACACCGGTTGTGCCGAATTTTTAGGTGAGACATATTACCACTCCCTGGCCGGTCTTTACGAAAAAAAAGACGAGTTCAAAGCCCAGGTGGAAATGCACAAAGATAAGATAAAGAAGCTCTTCGGATTCACCCCCGTTACATTCAGAAACACCGAACTCCTTTATAACAATACCATAGCGAAAAACGCCCAGGAAATGGGCTTTAACGCAGTCCTTACCGAGGGATTACCCCATGTACTTCAATGGCGATCCCCGGACTATGTATATAAGGCGAAAAATTCCAATGTCAAATTATTAATGCGAAATTACGGTGTCAGTGACGAGGTAGGTTACAGGTTCTCCCACAAGATAATAACCGCCGATGACTTCGCCTACTGGCTTTCGTCTATAACCGGCGAGACCTGCAATGTATTCATGGACTATGAGACCTTTGGAGAGCATCAATGGCTGGAAACAGGCATAATGGAATTCCTGAGACACCTTCCTGATGCCATAATGAAATACGAAAGCCTGAAATTCGCCACTCCCGGCGAAGTAGCCGCCAGCATACCACCCAACGATGAGATAGACGTATACGAATACAGCACCATATCCTGGGCAGATCTTGAGAGGGACAGCAGCGCATGGCTGGGTAACGACACACAAAAAGCTGCCTTTGGCGCGCTAAAAAATCTGGAAAAGCAGGTAAAGGCCACTAAAGACGAAAAGTTCATAAAAATATGGCGAAATCTCCAGACTTCGGATCACCTGTATTTCATGTGCAACAAATGGTTAGGCGATGGGGATGTACATGGCTATTTCAGCCATTACGGGTCAATATGGAAAGCCATCGGTAACTTCTTCACCATATTAACGGACTTCCAGCAGGCCATAGCATATAAGTTAATTGAAAATAAAGATATAAAAACAACATAGGGGCATTTTTACACGCCACTATGTTGAAAAATATGGCTCTTCCGGGTTCAGTGTGGTAAAAGTAAGAAACTTCTGTATGCTGTCATTCCTACGAAATTCTTATTCCTTTTTGCTCAAGCTTTTTCAAAAAGCTTGAAGCAGGAATGACAAGTTGAGAAAATTTTCAACTATAACCACACTAAATCCGATCCGGAAGAACCAAAAAAGACAATATGCCTATAAGCCAACGCCCTTTTATAGCATATTTTTATAAATATTGAGTTAATTACAGGTAAAGATTGGGAATTTATGATGTATTTTGCGAGAATTTCGTCTTTACTTCCCACCCTTAACTTTCCCAAAGGTGGAAACAGCTTTACCCCCGGGACTAACGGCCTTTGCACCGCCCGAACTCTTTACCGTCAGGGCTTTAGCCGGATTCGTTATCATCAGCTTGTCCACAGTGTTTTGATCTATGCCCGATTCCACCATCATGGGCATGAATTCACTGATAATATAACCAAATCCCCGGATGTTGCCGCCTTTTGGTTGGCCTACGTTGTACCATCCCGCATCCTGGGAGAGCAAAAGCTGGTCTTCGTAGCCTTTTTCCAGCATGTTTTTGATCAGCTTCAATGCGCCGGCTGCGCTGTTTTCCCCGATGTGGTCATATTCCACCCATGCGCCGCGCTCTGCCACCTGGAAATGAAAGTCCTGGTTGCTCTCAGAACCGGCGTGGACGAAGATATAACTTTCGGGTGAAAGGCCCTCTTCTTCAAGAATATCCATAGTTTCCAGAGCCGCTACGCCGTGTCCCGTATGGGATGCAATAACAAGCCCGGTAGCCAGACTTGTTCTGGCTGCTGCCCGGACTATCTTCTGCTGGATGGGAATAAGGCTGCCGGGATTCACAGCGATCTTGACAAAACCAGGCTTTATGCCGGTGTTTTCTATGCCATTTCTGGCTTCATGGATCCACATATCCGCCAGTTCCTGAGCCGATTTTTCAAAGGCATACTGGGGCAAATACGGCTCTTTATACATCCCGGTGTTGGTTATGATATGCATGCCCACAGACTTTGATAACCGGGCCAGCACCTCCGGGTCCCGGGCCAGAAACATGGGCGTACATTCGGCAAATCCGTTAACACCCAGGGCTTTTATCTCCTCCAGATACGGCTGCATAACCTCAACAACCTCATCCGGATCATATCGGTCTTTATTGACCTCATCAGCGCCGATAAAATCCACCATCACATGCTCATGGATAAGCGTCAAACCAAGCTCATCAGGCTTAATAGGCCCCAGCACCGTCTGTATATGACTATTTCCAGCATCCTGGGCCAATGAACCAAAAACAGGCCCAAAACTCACAACACCAATACCTGCTGCCATACTCTTTATAAACTCCCTTCGATTGATACGAAACATGGAATCACCTCATATAAAAATAACGACCAATGGTTTTCACAGATTAAGATAATGCTATAGTATATCAAACACCTCAACCAGGCCAAATATTTCTATTTGACACAAACCCCCATTTATTATATCCTAAGTCCATAGCCCAGTGTCCATAGTCCAGCGTCCAGAGTCCAGAACAATGCTTATCAGGACAATTATCATACTGCTAATACTACTACCAACAAAAGCCCTTGCCGATAATTACGCCAGCGATTTCCTTTACATCGGTTCAGGCGTAAGGGCAACTGCCTTGGGTGGTGCCTTTGTAGCCCTTGCTGATGACAGCAGCGCGTGCTACTGGAATCCCGCAGGTCTGAGTCAGCTAAAAGGTCGGGAGATAATTCTTACCCACGCCAGCAAGTTCTCAGGTCTGGCCAGCTTTGACTGCATCGGTTACTCCCAATCCCTGCCCATTGGTTCTATAGGCCTAAACTGGATGCGCTTCAGCGTTGGTGAAATACCCATATTTCCGGAGCCAGAGGGCAACTCAGGTCAGCGAAAAAATAGCCTGAAATACAGGCCGTCAGCCGAACCAGAGGGATATATCAGCGACGTGGAAAACGCTTTATTCCTGTCTTATGGAAAAAATTTCCGCATCAATATAACCCCTGGATTGCTTTATACAAACACATGGGCAAACCTATCTGTTGGAGGGAGTTTAAAGCTAATTTCCCAATCCCTGGCCGGTCAGCGGGCCAGCGGAAATGGACTGGACACAGGAATAATTTTCCGCATGGATGCCGGAAGCCTCTTTGATTATGAAAACGTGGGTCAAATCAGCATCGGTCTGAATATTCAGGACATAAATACATCAATCCAGTGGAATACACCTCAGCAGCAAAAATACAACCTTCCCACCAATTATCGAATGGGCATGGCCTATTCCCTGAATAGAGTAAAACACGACCTGAATATATCATTGGCCAGAGACTCAGCATATAAAACAACAGTGCGTTTCGGCATAGAATACAACTACAATAAATTATTAGCTTTGCGTCTGGGATTGATGGAATCCGACTTCTCGGCAGGTTTTGGCATAAAAAAAGGAATATTCTCAGTGGATTATTCCTATCAAAAGCAGGATTTAGCAGGCTCGCACCAGGTGGGAATATCTATAAATTTTTAAACTTTTCATATCCTACATATAACCGATCTGACTCCAAAGCCGCACCGATTGATACATTCTTCAGGCACAGGATTCTCCATATACTCCACTAATAAACATAGTAACTAAGAAGCAAACAAAGCACCTTTTATATGATCTGGCAGGTTGCACTTAAATTGACCCGATATTAGCATATCCACCAATTCCATCTCATTATCAGGGGTTCTGTCAAGAATATTATAATAACTACCAATTTGATCTTCATCATGGGCATCTGAATTGCATAATACAGGTAAACCAAGTCTATTGGAAACTTCCATAATATCCTTCACGTTTTCTGAGCTTATGTTATTGGAATATGCCTCTATAGCATGTGGAGGATAATTTTCTATATCTATCCCAATTGAATGATAGCGGAATGGATGGGCCAGGGCTATAAAACCCTTATGCTTTTTAACAAAGTTGTACAATTTAACATAGCTCCATTCTTTCCGCTCAAGGGAACTTTTATTTACACCAATAACAAGCAAATCTTCCCATTCTATCACCAATTCAATTCCACTGTAAATCTTAAATGGAGCATATTTTTTATTCAGTTCCTTCAATCGCTTTTGAGGCATAAAGCGACCATGATCCGTAAAAACTATTGCGTTAAGACCATTATTAATAGCCGCGCGAATTTGTTCTTCTTCAGAGGAACTAGCACATGATGAACGTTCTCGACAGTGAACATGCAAATCTATTTTCATTTTACACCTCAAAACACAATAGTAAGAGAAAAACGGTGGGTACTGCCAATATCACCGTAGGGCACGATAGCATAATCAATCTGGTAGGATTCGGTTTTATATCCGGCCCCGCCGCAGAGACCGTATGGAAATTCCAAACCCGTTCCCGTTCTATATCCACCTCGCACAGCAATACCGTTACTGAAGCGATACTCCCCACCCATTCTAAGGCCAAATGAGTTATCAGCCGGGAAATGCAGGTCCACAGCTAACAGTAAAGCGTTAGGTAATTTGCCAAAGACCTCTTCAGGACTGCTGATCTCTTCGTCCTCAACTATCGGTTGATCTTCCGGTTTTGAAACCAGGGTTCTATAAGAAGCGCCCAATCTAAACGAAAACGGCAGGGATTCTTCTTCATCAAAAAAGGCCTTTGTCTGGTTTCCCATGTTCCTTAAACTGGCTCCGGCTGTGAGGTTAGGTATAGGGGTGTTGTATATACATCCCAGGTTAATTGCTGTGCTTTGTGCTTTCCGATCGCCAACACGTTTCTTGGTTACTCCGTCGAACCTCACGTTTGACTGAAGAATCTGGATCGATCCGCCCAGCAGTATGTCTTCCATAAATTTACCGGAAAAGGCGATCCTGCCGCTCATATCAGAATAATTAAACGTACCATCCTCTTCATATCCCTCAGTGGGAGATTCCAGCGTCCTCACCATATCGCCCATGTAGACATACGAAACATCAGCTCCGATAGCTCCCCATGTGGCAATAGGC
>WJIO01000381.1 GCA_014730235.1 Candidatus Poribacteria bacterium | reverse complement strand
CCCAAAAACGCGGTATTGGCATTTAAATTCTCTCCTGGTTCTCTTTGTGGATATTATTTTTAACGATTACATTATAGGAATTTATTTGTCAAAATCAACGCTCAAAAAATCTACCAGATTGACTTCAATTCATAAATATTCAGTGACATGATTTCCGCATCACCTATTTTGTCAATTTGTTTGGTATTATCAACGATTAAAGCCCTTACAGGCATATAAATCCTGCCATCATTGGCGTAGATTTCAACAGTTGTCCTATCCACCAGTATTTCTAGTTTAATCCTATCATCTTTTGGTGTTAATGGTGCATTGCATCCCTGGCATGTAAGTTTTTGTTGGACAGAATTATAGATTACCGGCACATCCCGGATGACCAATCCACATTCATTGGCTGATTCCATATTAAACTCGACTTTTATATGAAAAAGCTCTCCGGTGATTTTTTCGTTTATGGATGAATACGTTTTATGATGCAATTTTTCTATTTCTTTTACAGGTTCGGCAAACATGCGTATACCGTCTTCCGTAGTTCCTAAGGTTAATTTCACAGGGAAAAGCATCATCTGGTTAAAGGGCATTCCCGGTGTTTCAACCTGCCCCCAGGCAATCTGGATTCTTCTTCCATCCTCAGATGGTATATCACTGTATGTCTGGGAAGCGTAGAAGCAGTTGCCGTAGTTGAATTTTATCTTTCCCGATTCATCGGTGAATTTTTTGCCATCAAACGAACCAATGGCATAGGCACCATCGGCGGCATAGACCACCCATTTTTTGTTATTATCATCACCATCAAAAGCTAATTCAAAAATCTCCGGACATTCAAAATAGCCCTGGATCCTGCTTTCCCGATTCCATTCTTTTAAATCTGACGATGAATAGAAAGCTATTCCTCGATTGTCACCTATTTCATCATATACGGCCATGACCCAATGCTGACCTGGTTCATACCATATAATCTTGGGATCTCGTCCCTGGTGTTTAACTACCGGATTACCTTCATAATCAGTAAAAGTTCGTCCCCTGTCTTTGCTGTATGCGATTGCCTCTCCTCTCCCGGTGCTTGTATATGCTGCTATGATTACTTCTTCATCACCGGTTTTGAATTTCCCAGTGTTGTTCCAGTCAACAGCCGCGCTGCCGGAAAACACCCAATCACCAAATTTATAGGGATATATAGCTATAGGAAGTTCTTCCCAGTGAATCAGATCTTCGCTTACAGCATGTCCCCAGTGCATATTTCCCCACTTCCATCCGTAGGGGTTATGCTGGTAATAAAGGTGATATTCGCCTTTGTAATACACCAACCCGTTTGGATCATTATTCCAACCTCGTCGGGAAGAGAAATGAAACTGAGGACGAAGTTTCTCTTTATAAAGATTTTCTGTTCCCTTGATAATATCTGCCTGGTGAATTAAATCAAAAGCCTTTGAATCACCGTCCAGAGTATCTGATTTTATCTCGGCCTTTTTGCCTTTGAACTGGCTTATATCCAGAAAAACCCAGAAATCAGGATCGGTTTCGGCCAATTCTATCTCAAACTCCCTTGTAATTTCTCCATCAATCAGGATTTTAATTATACGCTTTTCGGCATCATTTTTTACAGGTAGATTCAGGTATTTTTTTTCAAAGGTTATTTCCATTTTTATACTCCCAACCTTAGATAATACATAACCTTTCGACATAATATGTCGAAAATATGTCGAAAGGTTATGATTTAATTATTCCTTAATCAATTCTTCTTTACTGGCGGTAATCAAAGTTTTGGATTCAAAAGCCGGCAACCATTGCTTTTCAGCCTCCAGCATTTCGTCAACCATCTTTCTTATTTCAGGTAATGTCAACAGCGCGCCGGTCAGGGGGTCCATAGCTACTGCGGCATATAGTAAATCTCTGTCGCCGGTAAATGATGCTTCCACAGCCAGCATAACCTGATTTGCCGTCTGCATACTAACAGCAGCGCAGGCCGGCGGTAAATCGCCTATAACCTGGGGTCTTAGACCTTCTCTATCCACAAAGACAGGAACTTCCACCGAAATATCCTTTGGAAGATTTGTAATAGATCCGGTATTGGGCACAGAACCATGAACCAGTCGAAGTGTTCCTGTAGTTACAGATTCTATTATAAAAGCCCCGTATTCATGGCTTGGGGTAAGTTCCCTCTGGCCGATCTGTTCTACAAATTTATCCACTCGATCTTCCTCGTCATGATTACAGCAAATTTCATAATAATCCCAGCGATGAGGCAGATAATCCAGCACCATCTCAGGATTTTTGCGAAAATAGGCCATATATTCACTGGCGTGGGGAGAACTTTCTGTATGGAAATATCCAGTAAGACGCATTATCTCTGTACGGACTCGCTCGCTACCTCCGGCATGAAGTTCATCGCCTTCTTCACCTTTATCTTTTCCACTCAGGTGTTTTTCCATCATTACCTTTCGCAATAAAGGCATAACGTCTTTGCCTTTGTAACGATAATCAATAAACCAGGCCTGATGATTCAAACCTGCGGTAATAAATGAACAGTCCTCAAATGGCAATCCCATTTCATTGGCCAGCAGATGACTTGTTCCCTGAACCGAATGGCAAAGCCCGATGTTAGTAACCCCCAGCCTACTCATACCTGTAGAGTTAATGGCCATAGGATTGGCATATTGAATGAATATAGACTCCGGGCAAAAATGTTTTATATCTTCAGCCAGTTCTTTAAGTGCTTCCAATGAACGAAGACCTCTGAATATACCTCCAGGGCCGAAAGTATCTCCAACACACTGGTCAATTCCATATTTACGGGGTATATTAACATCATAACCGTAGGCTTCGATTCCACCAACTTGGAAAGTGCAAATAAAGAAATCTGTATCCTTAACGGCTTCTTTTCTGTCCGTTGTAACCTGGAGCTTTGTGGGTAATTCATATCCGTCAATAAGTTTTTTAACAGCTTCTGCATTTCGGTTGTTTCTTTTCTCATTTATATCATACATGCAGATGGTGGAATTATGAAGCGCGGGAAAGCTTAAAATATCCCTTACCTCTGTCAACGGGAAAACGTATGCTCCACCTCCAACAATGGTTATTTTTGGCATTTCTATCCTCCATGAATCATTATGATCTCGTATAAAGCAAGTATTCGCAAAAAAGTAAGATGATTATATCATATACCATTATTCAAAAGAAAGATCAAAATCCCTATTCCCTATTGACTAATCCCTATTCCCCTATGTTATACTTGGTAAACATAAAGAGATTTACCATATATATTGGAGGTAAAATATGTCAAGTCAGAGAGAGAGATTTTTTAATAATATGGCGTTAAAAGGTAATCCAGTAGTTCATTGCCATGTTTCCATAACACATCCGGTATTTAAGCAGTATGGCGAAAAATTAGATAAGTTACAGGAATTATCACCCCATGTATCTGTGGGAATAGGACGATCCAAAAGTCGGGAAGCCTATAGTGAAGTAACTGATATTTGGGGATGCCGTTGGATATATCCCCTGGAATCCCTGGATGGTATATGCGTGGAACATGCCATTGACGACTGGTCAAAGCTTAAAGACTACCAGCCGCCAGACCCGGAAAAACATACCGATTGGGAACAGGCCAGAAAGAACATAGAAAATACAAAGTCCAACGATGGTGTGGCCCATGGTGGAACTGATCACGGCTTTATATTTCTGCGTTCAACATACCTTCGGGGTTTTGACAATTTTATGTTTGACATTGGCTCTCAAGACCCAAGGGCTTTTGAAATTATATCAATTATTGAGGAATACTGGTTTCAGGTTGTAAAAAGATGGGTTGATGCCGGGGTGGATACCATAGGTTTTGGGGACGATATGGGGCTTCAACATGCCCTTCCCATGAGTCCAGAAGCATGGAGGAAATACATAAAACCATCTTACAAACGTATATTCTCCTACTGCCGGGATAACGATGTATATGTATCGCTACACAGCGACGGATACATAGTTGATATAATACCTGATCTTATTGAGTGCGGTGTAACAACCATAAACCCCCAGGATCTGGTAAATGGTCTTGAGAATATAAAAAGATTGGCTAAAGGAAAGGTTTTTATAAACCTGGATGTGGATCGTCAAAATATAACCGTATTTGGAACGCCTGAAGAAAATGATGCCCATATACTCGATTGTATAAAAACATTAGGTTCACCCGGTGGTGGATTGAGTATGATATGGGGTGTATATCCCGCAACGCCTTTTGAAAATATCGAAGCTGTGGTTAAAGCTATGGACAAATATGCCGATTATTGGGCAAAATGAAACATACAAGGAGATAAAAAATGGAGAAAGTCAGATATGAGGAGATGAAGCCACACGAGATAGTTGAAGCCCGAAACAAAAAGCCAGCAGCTTATCTTGCTATCGGTGGTGTAGAATGGCATGGAGAACATAATCCGGTGGGACTGGATACGGTAAAAGGTCATGAGTTATGTATAAAAGCAGCACAAAAAGGCGGCGGTCTGGCCATGCCCGCGTTATTCTGGGGAGAAAGCCGGGAAGGGAATCTGCTGGAATTTAATCATGATCCCGATGGTAAAGTGGCTGAAAAAATGGGACTTCCCAAAGAAAATTTCGCTCCTGGATACATGGGAGGTGTAACGGCTGATGAAGAAAGAGATTTTTACAAGGAACTATTAATTCATATCTTCTATCAGTTAAAAAGTCTTGGTTTCAGGGTAATCTTTGTCCTGTGTGGACATTATCCCTTAAGCCCACTGGCAAATCAAGCCGCTGAGAAATTCATGAAGAAAAACCCGGATATTAAAATCTATGCCGGGATCGAAGCCGATCCTGTGCGGGATAAGTATCCCAAAGGTGGAGACCATGCTGGTAAATGGGAAACAGCTATAATGAAAACCCTAAGACCTGATTTGGTGGATGTTAATATATTGCCGGAAGATAAAAATATTCCGCCAATAGGCGTCTTTGGTGAAGATCCCAGGGATAATGATCTGGAGGAATTTGGTAAAAAAGTCACTCAGGATATTATAGATAGTATGGTTGCCAAAACTGATGAGATGCTTTCAGAGTTGGGGTTATTGTAAAGTATTATGAAATATATAATTTCATGATCAGCTTTGACCCAGTTATGCTTGACTCTTATATGCTGATATGTTATTCTCGTTTTAATATACAATACCCCGATAGTCGATTTAAAGAAAGGATTCGATATGGAAGGACACAGCTTCGAGGGAAAAAAATATTGGGTAATAAGAATTGATACAGGGGAAGATGTACTCATAAGTGTGAAGAAATTTATAAAGGAAAAGAATATAAAACAAGGTCTGGTGGTAATGGGGTATGGAACTTTTGCCAAAGTCGGTCTTCACTGGGTTATCCATAACCAATGGCCTCCCGGAAATCATTATGATGAATGGGAAGGCGGGATTGAGCTTATGAGCATGAACGGTATTATCGTCGATGGTGAACCCCATATCCACTTTACCGCTTCCACATCAGCCGGGGCTTTTGGGGGGCACATGGAAGAAGGCTGTATATGCTATGTGTTGGTGGAAATAGGCATAGTTGAGCTTGAAGGCCCTGAGATGAAGAGGGAATTTGTGGATATTGCCAGAGACACTGATGGTAAACCAGTTAAAAGACCGCGTTTAGTATTCTCATAATTATTTCAGAGGGGTAAGTTTGTTATGGCAACACTGCACGATAAAATATATGGTTGTATCGCCGCTTCCCACATTGGATCGTCTATGGGTGCGGCTGTGGAAGGATGGCATAAAGACCGAATTATTGAAAAATATGGTATACTGGACCAGCTATTACCCTACGAACACTACGGCAACGGATGGAAAAGACCACCGGGCACTACTGAAGATGGTATTGAACGTCAGAAACTGATGCTGACTGCTATAATAGAAAAGCAGGATCGGATTACTGCCGAAGATGTGGTCAAAATATGGCTTCGGGATATAAAACCTGAGTCCAACGGAATGGTATCTGAGCCATTTGAGAAAACACTGCTGGATATGGCCAAAGCCGGTATGCCAGCCCAACATATAGGCAGATACTGCCCCTGGGATGGTCTGGTTACAGTTTCCAGATCGTGTCATGGCATAGGTATCATTAACGCCTGTGATCCGGAATCTGCTGTTCGGGATATGTATGACGTAGGGCTTCTTTACAATACGCAGATAGGGGATGGTCTGAAATGGGCTTCTGTGGTAGCTGCTTCTATAGCTCACGCCCTCTCGTCTGACGCGACAGTTGATTCTGTTATTGATACAGCCTTGCAAACAGCACAACAACGGGTTAAATGGGAACTGGAAAGAGCTTTGATCTTTGCTGACAAATATTCCGACGCATTATCCATGCGGGATGAGTTTTATAAAGTATACGATGGTAAGGGAATAGCCTACGCCCACTCATGGGCTAATGAAGTTGTATCCAAGGCCTTCGCTGTTTTTAAAGTTACAAAAGGCAATGCTGAAGATGCTGTAATAGGTTCTGTAAACTTTGGCAGGGATACGGACTGTCTGGCGGCTGTTGCTGGTGGATTAGCCGGTGCCCTTTCAGGAGTTGATGCACTTCGGGAAAAATGGATTCAACAGGTGGATGAAGCCGTTAAGCAGAATATATACACCAATTCTCAGAGAACCCTTAAAGAAACTGCCGACGGATTATACAGGGCTTTGATGGCCAAAGTTGATAAAGCTAAAGATTGGATTTTGAATTTTACATAAAGTATTGACGGGAGAAGTTTATGGTTGAAAAAATGAAGGCTGCGCTTTTATACGGCGTTCGGGATGTGCGCATTGAAGAAGTGCCAGTAAAGGAAATAGAACCGGATCAGGCCCTTATAAAAATCAAAGCCTGTGGAATATGTCCTACTGACGTAAGGTCATTCACAGGACAAAGGAAAGTTTCCGATTTCCCCCGGACATTAGGACACGAGTGGGTAGGTGAAATCGTGGAAGTAGGGAGTGAATTTAAGGGCTTCAAGGTGGGAGACCGGGTTGCTCCTGAATGGCGGGCCATCTGTGGTCAATGCTATTACTGTCACAGGGGTATTTTCAATTACTGCCAGAATCTACAGCGCAATAAGGTAAGCGGCGGGTTTTACGGTTACGGTCATGCCGCCGCCCGTTATATGAGACTTATACCTGATGGCATGTCCTACGAAGAAGCTGCCTTTGCTGAACCTCTTGCCTGCTGTCTTAACGGAAGCGAGGAGAGCGGAATACGCGTAGGGGATGATGTGGTTGTAATAGGTGCAGGACCTATTGGTCTTCAGCATGTGCAGTTAGCCAAATACCAGGGAGCAAGGGTAATAGTCAGCGAATTCATCGAGAGCAGAAGACAAAAAGCAAAGGAACTGGGTGCAGATGATGTTATAGATCCAACCAGCGAAAATCCAGTGGAGCGCGTCAAAGAACTTACTGAAGGCCGGGGCGCTAACGCTGTAATAGTGGCTATTGGCAATTCAGAGGCATCAAAGACCGGGATTGAGATGGCCGGTATATGCGGCTCTGTGAATTTCTTTGCTGGAACATATCCTTCGGCAGATATTCCCCTGGATCCCAACGTGGTTCATTACAAACAGCTTCACCTCACAGGAAGCCATGATTTTACACCTCATCACTTTACTACAGCCTTAAAGCTGATACAGTTCGGTATAGTTGATGTAAAGTCTATTATAAGCCACGTCATGCCTTTGGAAGAAATCGCTGATGCTTTTGATATTGTGGCAAATCGTGAAGGTCTTAAGGTTATCATAAGAATGGATTAAATCCGTTGGAAAATAATATTCTGGTTATAGATTTAAGCACTTCTGCCTGTAAAGTTTTTGTGTTTAACCTATCCGGCAGGATAATCAGCCAGGCCCATAGATCTATACCCTTATATCATCCAAAACCCAACTGGGTTGAAGCCGATGCCAGAGATTGGTGGAAGCTGGCCGTAGAGTGTATAAGAGAAGTGCTGGAAGAAGTAGATACAAATTCTATAACAGCCGTTGGTATGTGTGGGCTTATGCACGCTTTACTGCCGGTTGATGAAAAAGGTAAACCTCTGGATCGGGTTATGTTGTGGATGGATCAGCGCTGTAGGCCCCAGTGTGACTGGTTGCAGGAGCATGCAGGGCGATTATCACGAATTACAGGACGCAAACCCAGCACCACCGTATCAGCTCCAAAGCTCAGATGGATTGTGGAAAATCGTCGGGATGTACTGGTCAAAACATATAAATTCATGTTCGGCAAGGACTTCATCAGGATGAAACTCACCGGCGAATATGCAACGGATATATCCGATGCCAGAGGTACAGCTTTACTAGATGACCAGAAAAAGCAATGGTCTTATGAAGTTCTGGATCTCATCGGTATTTCCAAAGATAAAATGCTTCCCATAATGGATTCCGCTGATATTATCGGGTTTGTTACCGGGAAAGCATCCAGGGAAACAGGTCTGCGGGATGGAACTCCGGTAGTTATTGGTGCTTCAGACGTTCAGGGAACATTTATCGGGATAAATATGTATACCCCCGGTCGGACATGCCTGTATATGGGCACAGCCGCATGGATTGTAACATGTCCTGAATCTGGATCAAGGGATTGGATAGGTTCTACAGCCACATGGGGAGCAAGCCTGAACTGGTGCAAAAAGACTTGCAATGACAGCAGAGCATTTTCTGATATAGATAAGGCAGCTTCAAAAATCAATCCTGCCTCTGATGGTATTATATTCATACCTCATCTTATGGGTGAACGGGGTCCGAAGCATAACCCATATGCAAAAGGTGTTATTTTTGGTCTGACTTTAGCTCACACTTCGGATCATATAACCAGGAGTGTGTTAGAGGGAAACGCCTATCTTATCCGGCATATAATTGAAGAATACGGCATTGATCGTATAGGATCCATAACAGCCGCAGGTGGTGGGGCAAAAAGCCTGTTGTGGTGTAAAATAATCTCCAGTGTGTTAAATAAGGATATGCATGTACCAAGAGTGAAAGAAACCACAGCCCTGGGAGCGGCTATTATAACGGCTGTAGGAACTGGTTTTGTAGATAGCCTGGAAAAAGGGGCGGAGAAATGGGTGGAAATATCTCATATTATTAAGCCTGATCCAGATATTGTAACAGTTTATAACAAGTCATACAGCTTATACAGGCGCATTGATGCATGTATGGAGGAATTTTATCCAGAGGTACTAATTGAGTATGGGAGTTAAAGGGAAAAAACCGGCAGCAGGTGATCTGGTATCTCTGGAGTTGGAATCCCTCAATTATTCGGATCAGGCGGTAGGTCGTTTAGATGGTTTTGTGGTATTTGTCAGCGGAGGTGTACCCGGTGATAAAGTTCTTGTCAGGATAGAAGATGTAAAGAAAAACTACGCAGTTGCCGAAATAGCTGATATAGTGGAAGCTTCACCCATTCGATGTAATCCTCCATGCGTCCATTTTACCGAGGGATGTGGTGGATGCCAGTGGCAGCAGATCGAATATAAGCATCAGGTATACTGGAAGCGAGAGATACTGATACAGGCGTTGAATCGTATAGGTAAGCAGGACAATATTCCTGAAATTAAAATAAATACGCAGGAATCGCCCACAGGTTACAGGAATAAGCTGCGGGTATTTTCAGCCAACAGCAGCAGGAAGTTTGGCTTGAAAACCCTGGGAACCCATCATGTTGTTCCTATCAATAAATGCCTTGTTAGTTCAGAAAAAATAAATTCCCTTTCACCGTTATTCCGGGGTGAGGTATTATCCCGCATTGGTTCTTTGAATGAGATCAGTATCAGGAATTCCAGTGTCTCAAATAAACTGATGCTTCTTTGCAATTACGGGGTAGAAAATCTGGATGATCATGTTGCTGAACTCAGCCGTTTGCAGGAAGTTTCATCTGTTTATTACAGAGTTGATTCTCAGGTTATACATGCTTATGGTGATACAAATCTTATTGAATCAGTAAACGGTCTGGATTATTATATAGGCCCCAGGAGTTTTTTCCAGGTAAATAAAAATGGCTTGAAACAGATGATCCGGGTTGTAAAGGAAATGGCCGGATATAGTAACAAAATAATTCTCGACGCTCATTCCGGAGTAGGCACTTTTGCTCTGCAATTGGCTGATAGAGGGAAAACGATCTGGGGAACGGATATATCTCGAGAAGCTGTTTGTTTGGCAAGTATAAACGCCGATATGAACGGTATTAAAAATACCCGTTTCCGTCAAGGTACTGCTGAATACATACTTCAAAAAGACTTAAATGGACATAAAATTGATTTGGTAATTCTCGATCCACCCCGGAAAGGTTGCAGCAAGAGGGATTTAAAAGCTTTGATAGAAGCAAAACCCCGTAGAATAATATATATTTCTTGCAATCCAACAACTTTATCTAGAGATATTAATAAACTGACTCAAAATTATTATAAGCTTTCAAAACTGGCTTTAATAGATATGTTTCCCATGACATATCATCTGGAAACCATTGCCCTGTTATGTTTACAATAAAGCGTTATAGAAAACTGATTAATAAGATCAAATCTTTCGAGCTTAAACATCTTGATGATGTTGAGTTGTTAAGCCAAGTAGATCCATGGGATGTAACCAGAACCTTTGCCATCATTAGAGAGGTAGTCGGCAGACGGATCGGTATGTGGAAGCTTTTTGACAGCGATTTACTGGAAGATTGGTGTTCAAAATCTTCTGTGATTAGCAAATCGGCTGAGCAGGTGGAAGAACTTCGGAAATCTGTTGACGATTGGGATATTTATCTGGATGGGGATTTTTATCAGATGGTTCAGGAAATGAGAAAATCTCAAGATGATTTAACGTTCTGGCCCTTTGACGTGCAGCTAATAGGCGCATTGGCCATGTATAACGGTAATATAGCTGAGATGGGAACCGGAGAAGGTAAAACCCTGGCGGCTGTATTTCCCACCAGTATGTGGGCCTTATCTGGCAAAAAAGTGCATATTGCCACTGTAAACGACTACCTGGCTCTGCGGGATTATGAATGGATGGCCCCGGTTTACCGTTTTCTGGGGTTAAGCGTGGGCTGTGTGCTTCAGTTTATGGATGATACAGAACGCAGGGAAGCCTACTTGTGTGACATTGTATACGCCAGCAACTACGAGTTAGGATTTGATTACCTGCGGGATCAAGTTAAAGCTGATCCTGAAAAGAAAGTTCAGGATAAACTACAGTACGTAATTATTGATGAGATAGACAGTATTTTAATGGACGAGGCCACAACACCTATGATAATTTCCGGTTCATCAGAATATGAATCGGACAGCTTATACCAGGATTTTCATTCCTTCTGGAGACTTAAGCCTGCTGTCGAATATATTCTGAATAAACAGCAGGAAATTGTCCATAAATTACTTGTGGAAGCAAAAGATGAAAAAGATGATTATCTAAAAGCTGTGAAAATGATACAGGTATCAAAGGCTGACCCATTGAATAACCTTTTGCTGGAAGAATTAAGCAAAGATAGTTATCTGTCTGAAAAGAGGAAAAATATCCTGAGTAAATTCCGTTCAGCCAGGTCTGAGTATAAGCTGGAACGCGGACTGTTTTATGTGGTGGATGAAAACCAACGTACTATCAAACTGACAGACCAGGGATATGATGAGGTTGAGCAGATTCTGGATAAAGCAATTCTTGAGAACAGCCTATCTTTAAGGAATCTCCTGCTGTTGCTCAGGGCTTGTATACTGCATAAAAAAGACGAAGATTATATTGTTCAGAATGGAAATGTTATAATCGTGGATGAATATACAGGTCGTCTTGCTTTTGGTAAGAAATACGAAGAAGGTCTTCACCAGGCTATAGAATGTAAGGAAAACCTCGAAATAACCGAAGAAAATCGTGTTATAGGAAGGATTACCCAGCCAAACTATTTCCGTTTATATGAAAATATGACAGGAATGACGGCCACAGCCTATACAGAAGCCCAGGAATTCAAAAGACTTTATAAGCTGGATATTGTAAGAATTCCTCCTAACAAACCATTAATAAGGGTGGATTTACCGGATAAATTCTACAGAACAGAAATAGAAAAATTGGAAGCCATAGTAAATGACGTTATAGAGCATCACAAAATTGGCAGACCTGTATTAATTGGTGCAAGATCAGTAGAAAAATCCCAAAGGCTAAGCGAAATGCTGTCTGAAATGGATATTCCCCATAACCTATTGAATGCCAAAAACCATTTTAAAGAGGCTGAGATTATCAAAGATGCTGGCAGACCTTATGCCGTAACTATCGCTACCAACATGGCCGGAAGAGGTACTGACATTATTTTAGGTGATTCCCGGCTGGGTCTGCATGTAATAGGAACAGAGAGACATAGGGCAAGGCGTATTGATAAACAGCTAATAGGCAGAGCCGGCCGACAGGGTGATCCCGGATCATCCCGATTTTATTTATCCCTGGAAGACGATCTGTTCCGAATCTTCGGGCAGGAAGAATTTTCCAGAATGGCAAAAGCCCTGGATGAATCAAATTTCAAACTTATGGAAAAACTAACTCTCCAGGCACAGTACAAATCTGAAGAATCAGGTTATGAAACGAGAAAATATCTATTAGAATACGACAATGTTACCCATAAACAGAGGGAAGTAATACACGAATTGAAGCAGGAAGCCATTAAAGGTAAATGGACAATTAAGGAATTGCGTTCTATAATAATAGATGAATATGTCTCTTATCTTGTGGATACAAAGTTTGATTTGAATTATCTGCGGGAATACTGTTTTAATAATTTTGGCGTAAAGATTCCTGATATTAATATAAATGCAGAACCTGATGAAGCAAAAGAAAATATCTGCAATGCTTTTGAAAAAACTTACTGGGAACGGTTAGAAATTTTCGGTAAGGATTTCTGTTCAAGGATTATTCAAGCTGTATTAGTAAAAACCATAGAGGAAGCCTGGACCGATTATCTATCATACCAGGGCGAACTACAGAAATCTTTCATGCTGAGACATGATGAGAGAGGCAAAACCATTGCTAAATACAGGTTGGAATCGGCAGAGATATTTGAAGATTTAATTAATTCCATTAGACGTGAAACTTTGAAAGATATTTTCACCTATCCCCTGCCGGGGGTTAGGATTAGTAATAAGATGGATAGAGAATTAATTGATGATGTGAAAAATTTGTTATCAGTTTAATACACAGGAGGTATAGAAAATGGAAAAGTTTTCTAAGCCGGATATATACAAACCAGACCGAAAGGGGTTAATGCTTAAATACGGAAGCATTGCCGCTTCGGGTGTAATTGCCGGCGGAAGTATATTGGCTTTAGGTGCATGTGCTAGCAGACGGGAACAGTGGGCAGAAACCAGTGGTAAAGCGGGACAGATAAACCTGGAAGCCGTAGAAGAGGCCATGAAAAAATCGGAGAACGTGTCCGAATTTGAAAAACGCGTAAATGAAATTTATCAGGGTGAGGAGATGGTTCTCATAGAGGTCAGAAACCAGGGAAAAGAGCAGCTGGTTTCAGGCTTTGCTGACCTCAACAACAATCTGGAGATTGATCAGAACAGCGATGATAAGCTGTTTACATTCCGCAGATGGTATGAGGGTGAAAGACCTCGATACGAAATGCAGGGTTATGGTGTAAATTCATATTACCGCAACTCATACTCAGGTATGAATCTATTGACCACATGGTTAATATTTGATGCCCTTTCACGACCTCGATATATGGCCCCTGTATATCATACCACCGTTCGGGATGCAACGGTAATAAGGAATTACCGGGACAGCTACCGCAAAACTCCAAGTTACAGGCGGCAAATTGATACCAACAGAAGATATCAGACCAGGATGTCTACAAAACATGGAACCAGTTATAAAAAAGCCAGTCCCAGTTCTAATAGACAGAGATGGGCAACCCGATCCGGGGTTAATCTAAAAAAGGCAACAGCAAGATCCAAAGGCACATTTACAAGAAAAAGCAGTAGTTCCAGATCCAGATGGGGTAGTAGATCATCCCGTTCTTCCAGTAGAGGTTTTCGGGGTGGAATTGCTGGCGCAGGTATAGGATTTATATCAGATTGGAATCTTATCAAAAAACAATAGAACCAGGTTCTTTTGAAGAAAAATTTTATAGAGCTATTGGATTTCCTCCAGTTCCTGAAGATTTTGAAGGAATACCGCTGATACTGCGTATAACCCTTGGGAATATGGATTTGTTAGATAGCTTTTACATGGATTTGCCGGATTCAGCTTCAGATTTATCTGTATGGGAAGTTTTGGAAAGGTATTTCCTTTGTCATGATAAAAAAGATCAGCGCAAGGTTAAACAGAGACTTATAGACATTGGTAACCCGGATCTACTGGAGGTATACGAAAATCTGATTAAGCTTCTGACTCTCATTAGGGCTGGGAAGCTGGACGCGACTTATTATATAAATAACGGTCAAGCTCGTATTTCTCCTGATGACCCTATATCCCGTCATCAACAGCTTCAATTTTCTAAAGCTGGATCATATTATCTGCTTGATCTTGTCATTGAAATTCCTGATAAGATGGATCCTTTTTATCTACTTAGCCAGCAGCAGAAGGATATAATGTTGAAGGAATTCAGGCAGATTTTCTTGTTGTATGTAATGGACAAGTTTGGTAAACTGCCGGAATTAAAAGAGGATGCCATAATAGATGACCTTATATCCCAGAGCTTGATTGACAATGAAGATGGATATTGTCTGACTTCTGCTGCGGATGATTTGCTGAAAAGTATAATAAACGAAGCTGAATTTTATATTATTAACTTTGACTTTTATGGTGATGTATACATACGGAAAGTAGATGAAATTTATTTTAACACCGGGCACGGGGAAAATCTGCTTGTTCCAGTATTTATAAAAACCGGCAATGACCCTTACCGGGCCTTATTTATTTCCTCCTTGTATCTGGGCAGCCTTGATTATATATTGTCCGATATAGACAGCCTTTTCTCTGACGATACCTTCCGGGATATGTTCTCAATAATCCCCGCTTCTCCAGTGGTTGATGAAATCGGGGAACATGTTCTGGAAAATGTAATCACAGAGGGAAAACTCATGGTGCATCGGCAGAAGATTGCTGAGGAAAGAAACAGACGTTTTGAAATTTTAAAGCAGAAGTATGATCTTGAATAAAATCATGAAGTATATAGAGATAAATAATCCAAAAAGCGATAAGATAAAGCAGTTTCATAACATACTGAAAGAAGCCTTTCCCGACCCTTTTGAGCGGGAAGATTTGGACATACTACGCTACAATATATCGAAGGGAAGCTGGGAGGACGAAGGCGAAATATGCCGATACCACATGGTTCTGGCAGTTGAAAATGATTGTGTGGTTGGCGGAGTGTCATTCTACTTTTTCAGATTTTCACATAAATTTTATAATGCAAACACCGGTATAGGAATGGGATCATATCTGGCCACAAAGAGAGAGTTCCAGGGCAATGGCATAGGCTCTGAACTTATATCAATTCGGGATAATATCCTGAAAAACGACGCTAAAAAATTCAATTCAAATATTAAAGGTCTGGTAATTCAGGTTAGCGATCCGGGTTTAATGTCTCCACAGCAAATCAAACACGATACCATGAACCCCTGGAAGAGGGAAAAACTCTGGAAAAAGCTGGGTTACCGAAAGCTGGATTTTAATTTCATTCAGCCATCCATCAGGGAAGGAGAGCCACCTGTTGATTACCTTTCCCTGCATCTTTTACCTTATTGTATGGAATGGTGCAACAAACGGAATCTTTCAGTAGAAGAGATGCGGAATATAATATATTGCTTTGTTAGATGTACCCGTACTATTGGGCCTATGAAGGATGATCCTGCCTATGTGGAAATGACCAGGGAAATTAATCATTTAACAAATATTGGAGAAATCACATGAATATTATTATCATAATGTCCGATACCTTACGCTTTGATCACCTGGGTTGCTACGGCAATAACTGGATTAGAACACCAAACCTGGACACCTTTGCCAGAAAGTGCATGGTTTTTGACAACGCATATCAGGCTTCATTCCCTACTATACCTACCAGGACTGACATGTTTACCGGAAAATATACATTCCCATTTCGAGGTTGGACTCCTCTGCCCGAAAAAGAGACTATCCTCTCGGAAGAACTGGGCAAAATGGGCTATGTCAGCATGTTAATCTGCGACACTCCTCACCTTGTCCGGGACGGACATCGCTTTGACCGGGGATTTACGGCCTGGGACTGGATTCGGGGGCAGGAAGGCGACAGATCAATAACTGATAACGTCAAAGTCGATCTCCCCTGCGCGCCGGAAAAAATCCGGGGGCCGGAGAGAATGAGGGACAACCATTACAAACACCGAACCGTCAATTGGAAGACCGAGCGGGACACTTTTGTAGCCCGTACCATGCAGAGGGCCTGCGATTGGCTGGAACGCAACTATACCCACGAAAAATTCTTTTTATATATAGACACCTTCGATCCCCATGAACCCTGGGACCCACCGCAGCATTATGTTGATATGTATGACCCTGGATATACCGGCGAAGTCATAGACCACCCTGTATATAACTACTGCGATTACCTTACAGACGACGAAATAAGGCACACCAGGGCATTATACGCCGGTGAAGTAACCCTTGTTGACACCTGGGTTGGTCGGTTGTTGAATAAGATTGAAGCGTTAGGACTTTATAACAACACAGCTATTATGTTTATGGCGGATCATGGTCACTACATCGGCGATCACGGCAGGATAGGCAAAAGCGGAAGCGGAACCGACGGCCCCTGGCCATTTTACCAGGAAGTGGCCCATATACCGTTCTTCCTCTATACACCTGATGGCATGTCTGGAAGATGCGATTTCCTCATGCAGCCTGTGGATGTAATGACCACAGCCCTAGAATTGGGCGAAGCATCTATACCTGAAGGCATAAAAAGCCAATCCCTTTTGCCTGCTATGAAGGGGAAATCCATAGGAGAAAGGCCTGTAGCCGTGACATCGGCAGCCCTGAATGATAATCCTGATAGAGGTGTTTGCAGCAGTATCACTGATGGAGAATGGACTCTGCACTACCGGGGGGCAAAGCATCCAGCAGAACTCTACAATATCAAGGAAGATCCAAAAGAACAAAAAAATCTATATGCAGGGAATAAGGCCATAGCAAAGAAGTTGCATGAAGCTCATCTTGATTTGCTGAAAGAAGTAAAAACGTCTCAGAAGCGATTGGAAATACGCAGTCAGCTTCCTGATTAATATAGATTAATAGCACAAGGATTATACGCATTTGGCGCATTTTCGAAGATTAGGATGCTTTTTTCTTGAGGAAGCAATTGAGAGGAGCTTATGCGAATGGTTTTCCGACAGGGTCGGGAACTTACTTTCGCTGCGCAGAGCGACGATAAATATCCAAATCTGCAAAGTCAAAGTGACGTTCAGAAATATATATCTGAGATGCGTGATGATTCTAAATGGCATAAAAACAAAAAACCCATGCGGGTTTCGGGGTGAAACGAGGCTGGGAAACCAAAATAATTTGAATTATTCAGAGCGTCCCACCCTAAAACCCACATGAGTTATCTATATAAATATACCATACTAACATCAAGAAGTCAATTAAAATCCAAAATCATCCAAATGATAAATTGAATTTATGCCCTATATGGTGCATTGTTAATCATTATTAGTGCATAAAACCATGGAAAATACATATGTGATAACGGGCATGTATATTGCTAATGAATTTAATAGATAGTAATTTAATTAATAACTATAATTTCGCAAACAGGGAATTGATACTGATATGTATATAAAATTTATAAATTATTCAATAATTATACTGTTTTTATTCTCATCTATCTCATACAGCGATTGGAGCGTAGTTCGGGAGGCATCATGGAGTACTCATTTTCATGATGTTTTTGCCCTGAGCGATAATGTTGTATGGGCTGTGGGCGATGAAGGTATGATTGTATATACAGAAGATGGAGGTATGTCCTGGCATAAAAGTGAAAGTGGCACGGATACATTTCTAAGAACTGTATATTTTGTTGATGATAAATACGGATGGATCGCCGGTGATAATGGTATAATAATACATACCGATGATGGGGGAAATAACTGGAAACCACAGGAAAGTAATACGGAAAATTCCCTTTATAACCTGTATTTTCTGGATAATATGATGGGGTTTACATCGGGAAATAATATTTTGCTGAAAACTCTTGACGGTGGTAAGACTTGGAAGACACAGTTGAAAGACAAAAACAGTGTTTATCTGTCCGTATATTTCTCTGATGAAAGACAAGGTTGGGTCAGCGGTCTGGATGGCTTGATGCTTTATACCAGTGACGGCGGCGAAACCTGGAACAGGCAGGATGCAAGAGCTGAAGTTCATGCTCAGTTGGTAAATGTGGAAGGCTGTGAAATACGCTCAGTGGATTTTCTCGGTAGTCAAAAGGGATGGGCTGTGGGAGAAGGTAATCTTATAGTCCATACAGACGACGCAGGAAAGACATGGATTCCCCAGGCAAACGGTCCTCTTCTGGGTAATTACAGCATCAATAGGGATAAGACGGAATGTGATTTTGGACTTTATGACCTGGATTTTGTGGATGAAAAATATGGATGGCTTGTGGGCTGGAACGGTCAGATATTCCATACCAGCGACGGTGGCACTACATGGAACACCCAGACCAGCGGAACCAGCAACGTCCTTTTGGGTGTGGACTTTGCCAATACCAGCATTGGCTGGGCTGTAGGTGAACACGGTACTATTATAGCAACAAGCGATGGCGGTAAAACGTGGTCTCCCCAATCCAGCAGCAGCGAACTACAGTCCGGTGTGTTTTTTGTGAACGACAAGGAGGGCTGGATCGTGGGCGACCGGGGTATGATATTGCATACAACCGACGGTGGTCAAGCGTGGAAGTCCATAAACAGCGGCACAAACGAATGTCTTTCAAGGGTTTACTTCCCAACACCGAAACTTGGCTGGACTGTAGGCACAGGAGGTGCAATTTTACACACATCTGACAGTGGAAAAACCTGGAAACTGCAAAACAGCGGTACAGACGATGTGCTGTTAGGTGTCCATTTCATCGACCGGGACGAAGGTTGGGTTGTGGGTATGAACGGCATTGTCCTTCACACCAGCGACGGCGGTCTTTCGTGGTGGAAACAGAATACTGATACATGGGACTACCTCTCCCAGGTGTTCTTTACTGATCCTAAAAACGGTTGGGCTGTAGGCATGATCGGTTCAATTCTGTACACATCCGACGGCGGAGAGACATGGAACAGGCAAAATAGTGGTACAATGAACCTGCTAAATGATGTATACTTTGTTGATAAGAACACAGGCTGGGCTGTGGGTGTTGCCGGAACTATTCTTTATACATCCGATGGCGGGAAAACGTGGACGGTTCAGGAAAGCGGAACCAAAAACAGCCTTGCTGAGGTATACTTTGCCGATAAAGACAATGGATGGACGGTAGGCGGCTTTGGAACTATTCTGCATACATCAAACGGCGGGAAAACGTGGAAACAGCAAAAAGGCCTTGTGGAAAATGAGTTGACCGGGTTAAACTTTATCAATCGTGACACAGGTTGGGTAATAGGTAAATGGGGGATAGTACTGAAGTGCATGTGAAAACTACAGGAGAAAAATCATGACCTACAAATGCGCAGTTCTTGGATGTGGAGGCCGTTCCCAGGGCCATGCAGAGGCTTACAGACATATAGATCGAGGTAAGATGGTAGCATGTTGTGATATAAACGAAGATCGTCTTAACGCATACGGTGAAAAGTACGACATTTCACATCGCTACACAGATCTGGACACCATGCTGGAAAAAGAAAAGCCGGATGTGGTGCATCTGATTACGCCGCCAACCCTTAGAGTTGAACTAATGACCAGGTTATCTGACGCAGGTGTGTCGGGTACGATTGTGGAAAAACCCATATGCATAGGAGCAGATGATTATAAGGCCTTAAGGGAACTGGAGCAGAACACAAAGACGAAATTTATAGTAAATCATCAACTGCGTCATCATCCCAGGATCTTGAAGTTTCTGAAAGATGTGGAGAAGGGTAAAATAGGCCAGGTGCGCTTTCTTGACGCGTCGGCTGTGCTTCCTATGTCCGGTCAGGGTGTTCATGTGCTGGACCTGATATTTGCTTTCTCAGATTATGCAGAGGTGGAGACTGTCTTTGGTGCATCATCGGGGTATGATGACATTAACGGCACACACCCAAGCCCCAGGACGGCTGAAACCCTTATAACATTCAAAAACGGCATCCGGGCTGCCCTGCAGGCCGGGGAAGGCGCGCCTGTATTTGATAAATCCCGACCTAACTGGGGACACAAGCGCATTGCTGTATACGGTACGCATGGTTTTCGGCATTGGTGGATGTATGGTTGTGAGGAATCCGTGCCCAATCTAGTTATTAAGAGATCAGAGCACGATTATGCAGATCAGGATATACTGGGTCAGGCAAGATTAACTAACTCGTTATTTAACTGGCTGGAAGATGAAAATCAAGTAAGTCCGACAAACCTGAAAACCTCACTGGATGAATGGCTGGTTATCCTGGCTGGATACATGAGCACAGTGGAAGCCCGACCTGTAGATATGCCATTTGATCCGCCTGATAACCTGCTGGATCGCTTTAAAGCCTTTGTGGGAGTTTAATGGGATACTTGCCAAATTCTTTAACCGCTTTAAAGTAAGCCAGGGCATTTTCCAGGGGAACATCGGGCATAAGTTCCCCGCATCCACATTGTATCAAGTGACCCCCGCCGGGGGATGCCTTTCTTATACATGAGGCCACTTCTTCTCTTACTTCATCGGGGGTACCAAAGGGTAGTATTCTGGCCCCGTCTACATTTCCCACAAGGATAAGCTTATCACCGTATTTTTGTTTGATAAAACCAATATCCATATCGGCTGATGGATCAACAGGATTTAGTCCGTCAATCCCTGCTTCTACAAGATCATCAAGTATATCCATAAGATTTCCATCGCAGTGAAATATAAGTTTGATCCCCGCATCTTTGATGGGCTGGATGACCTTCTTTAATCTCGGTATAAAGTATTTCCGAATATGCTCAGGAGATATAAGCAGACCACTTTTATAGGCCAGGTCTTCACATAATTGTATAACAGGCCCCAATTTATGTTCAGCATATATGGAATTCCTCATTAAAGCATGATCAACGCGCTCATCCCATATCTTTTCCAGAACATGTGGTGCTTCGTAAAGCATGGTGGTGAAAACTTCCCATCCTATACCTGTGCCATGGGCAATACCAAGAAAGTCAAAACCTGCCCATTGACTGACATACATGGTATGCGGTGCGTAAGCTTCTTTGAGACTATAAAAATCCTCCAGATAGTTTTCCTCAAACTCCCGGGTACGTTCGACTGTTTTGGGTTTGTAGTTAATTATATCGTTCACGCTGGAAAACTGGGGTTTCTTTGACCAGTACGTTTGACATGAAATATGGGTATCCGGTGTATCATATTCCTCTCCTGGAAGCGGAGGGTTCATGCAGCCATAAGTCATATCAATTCCCAGAGCTTCACAGGCAATGGATCCGGCTTTAAGGAAATCCTTTTCTCCAGGTGCAAAATGATTGTATAAAACAGGACTTTCCAGAGCTTCCCATATAGGCACAATATCTGGTTCAGTGTGATTTATTGACTTCAAAATCCTATCTTTAACATCAGTATTTATGTATATTTTGTCCATTATTATTCCTTTTTGATTTGGTAAATCAAGGTTATAATTTATATACTAATTGATGATTATAGCATCAGATAGTTTTTTTGTTAATATATTTTTCAACCTGCTAAAGCAGACAATACAATCAGGATTTTGTGCTTGACAACAAGGTTAAAAGATAGTTAAAATTGTAAGTGTATGACGTTGCTACATATTGAAACCTTTAAAAAATAATATTTTGTTAAATTTAACAAATCCCCTTTAGGAAAGAGGGAGATGAGATTCTTCGCTCCGCTCAAAATGATAGCTTTGTATATATGTCATTTACTTAATTATATTTGACGATTTGCTGTTGTGTATTATATTCCAAGAAAACAAAAGAGAACAGCATTTTAAGTTTTAATGGAGGTGAAAGGTTTGGCTCAACAATCGAAGGATGGTGTACGAAAACAAATCGAACTACCATTTAGTGAAGCAGTAAGGATCAGTTTCCAGAGTTTAAGAATAAGGTTCTGGCGATCAATGATTACTACAGCAGGTATACTTCTGGGAATAGCATTTTTTGTGGCTGTTTTGTCCGGAAACGTAATATCTGCATCCATGAGTAAGAGCGAAACTCTTAGAACAGTTATAGACGCCCCTCAATCGGAAGGTGTATCCGCTCAACAGATATGGCTGGTTGTCATGTCTCTTATAGTGTGCGTTGTGGGTATAGCTAATTCTATGTTGATGGCTGTTACAGAAAGGTTCCGGGAAATAGGAACAATGAAATGCCTGGGAGCATTAAACAAATTTGTGGTCGAGTTGTTTCTTCTGGAATCAAGTTTCCAGGGCCTGAGTGGTGCGCTTATGGGTTCTATTATAGGTTTTATAAGTATAATGCTCCTTAGTCTAAAAGATTATGGTCTGGATGTTTTTAGACAATTCCCCAATTATATACTGGGAGTTCTTGCTTATATAGGAATAGCCTGTATTCTCGGTATGGTTTTAGCTGTTATTGGAGCAGCGGGACCTGCCTATAGAGCAGCCCAGTTACCACCTGCAGATGCAATGAGAGTTGATCTTTAATTCATATATATTATTTCTATCCAATTATAGTAATTACAGGAGGCTCCAAGGATGTCAGAAAAACGTGTTACAGTCAAAGCTGAAGGCGTGATAAAAGAATATCGAATGGGTGGCACAGTGCTTCAAGCTTTAAAAGGTGTAGATGTAAGTATAGAAAAAGGTGAATATATCTCCATAATGGGGCCTTCCGGTTCTGGTAAATCCACACTGTTTAATATGATCGGTGCGTTAGACGAACCAACCAGCGGGGTTGTCTACATAGACGACGTAAATTTATTGGAATTGAGTCCCGCTGAAATAGCATGGATCAGATGCTGGAAGATTGGATATATATTCCAGTCTTTTAACCTGCTGCCGGTTATGAGTGCCCTGGAAAACGTTACGCTGCCTATGATTTTTGCAGGTGTTCCTGTTTCAGAACGTAGAGATAAGGCAATGGAACTACTTACAAAGGTAGGGCTTGGTGAAAGAGCAGATCATAAGCCTACAGAGCTTTCCGGTGGCCAGCAGCAGAGAGTTGCTATAGCCAGAGCATTGGCAAATGGTCCAGCCATTATACTTGCTGATGAACCTACAGGAAACCTGGATTTGAAGACAGGTCGAGATATTATAAATCTTCTGAAAGAGATGAATGAAGAAGAGGATGTTACAATTATATCAGCAACCCACGATCTTAAGATGCTGGATGTGTCTGATAGGGTGGTATACATCCGAGATGGTATGGTAGAGCAGATTAAAAATAGGGCAGAACTGGAAATCGAAATTGGAAGTGTAGAAGGGGAAGAATCTGGTCATTTATAAACCCGATATTGTATAAAATCAATTATAATATCCATAAACAAAAGGGCGAGGAATTAATATTAATTCCTCGCCCTTTTGTTTATGGATAAACCTTATTGACATTATCAACGTTTACCATAAAGCAGGATTTAATTGTTAAAACCTTATTTATACAAAATATAAAGGTTTGCATTAATCTATTATGACACTAGCTGATAAGCCAATTTTGCTTGACACATATGCTCTTTTGACTTATAATTTTCATGACTCAGAAAGGCTGGAATATCTGTTTATCCTTTGATTTTATTAGTGTTGAGTTTTAATTCTTTATGAGAGTAGAGGTACACAGTGGGACAGAGCAGTAACCTGATACAGCAACGCATCAACAAACTCCAGGAAATTCGGGAAGTTGGGATTGATCCTTATCCCTATAATTTTACAGTTGATCATCAGTCTGCCGAAGCCATAGAAAAATATGATGATAAACAGGAATTTGCTGAAAAAGAATTTCCTGTAAAGATGGCTGGTCGTATCATGTCCATGCGAGGACATGGTAAAGTAGGTTTTGTCCATATTCAGGATTCAACAGGAAGAATACAGCTATATATACGCAGAGATAAGCTCGGTGAAGAAGATTTTGATAATATTTATAAAAGGCTGGATATTGGTGATATAATCGGCGTTGAAGGCTGGATATTCAGAACAAGAACCGGAGAATTGACCGTCCATGTGGAAAAACTCACACTACTTACCAAATCTCTGCGACCTTTGCCGGAAAAATGGCACGGATTAAAAGATGTTGAAACAAGATACAGACAGAGGTATGTTGACCTTATAGTAAATACTGAAGTTAAGAAAGTATTTTTGTCCAGGACAAAAATAATCCAGTCTATAAGGGCATTTCTGGATAATCGGGGTTTTGTGGAAGTTGACACACCGGTTTTGCAACCCATATACGGAGGGGCGACCGCGCGACCTTTTGTAACCCGTCATAACGCTCTAGAGATGGATTTATATTTGAGAATAGCTGATGAACTATATCTGAAACGTCTGATCGTAGGTGGAATTGACAGGGTGTATGAAATAGGAAAAGACTTCCGTAACGAAGGTATGGACAGAGACCATAATCCAGAGTTTACTATGCTGGAGCTTTATCAGGCTTACAGCGATTATGAAGATATAATGCAGTTGACTGAAGAAATGATATCCAGTGTGACCGAAAAACTACATGGAACAACTAAAATAACTTATCAAGGCGAAGAGATAGATTTGTCACCACCCTGGCGCAGACTTCCTATGCTGGATGGCATCAAAGATGCTTTAGGAGCTGATATTAAAGACATGTCCAGGGAGGATATGTTGAAACTGGCATCAGAACATCATATAGAATTGGATGAAGGAATATCAAGAGGAAAGATTATCGAGAGATTTTTTGAAGAATTTGTTGAGGTAAACCTGACTCAGCCCACTTTTATTACTGATTATCCAATAGAAATTTCACCCTTTGCAAAAAAGAAGCGGGATGATGAGACTTTAACGGAACGCTTTGAGATATTTATTGGCAAATTGGAAATAGGTAACGCCTTCAGCGAGTTGAATGATCCTATAGATCAACGGGAGAGATTTATAGACCAAGTTCGGCAGAAGGAAGCTGGAGATGAAGAAGCCCACGTTATGGATGATGATTTCCTAAGGGCTTTGGAATACGGTATGCCGCCTACTGGAGGGCTTGGTATAGGTATCGGAAGGTTAGTTATGCTGCTTACTGATATGCCTTCGTTGCGCGATGTAATACTTTTCCCGCAAATGCGACCTGAAGAAGGGCTCTAAACTTAAATTTTTCCGAACTGTTGGTTTGAATAAATGCGATACGAAATTTTCATTGCCCTGCGTTATCTGAAATCCCGAAGTGGACAATTTTTCCTTTCTTTTATATCCCTTATCTCCGTTGGCGGAGTTGCCGTTGGAGTAGCAACCGTTATCGTAGCTTTGTCGGTTATGAATGGTTGGGAAAGCATGATAAGGGATAAAATGCTTAGATCGGAAGGACATATATTCATATTCGGTAGTGGTGATCGTCCAATCAGCACCTATCGAACGCTGATGGATAAAATCGAAAATGTAGAAGGGGTGGTTGCTACTGCTCCGGTTCTTATGCGCCAGGCTTATCTTCAGAATGAGGATGGTTCCAATCAAATGGGGGCAATGGTTAAGGCCATAAACCCGGAACTGGAAACTCAGGTGACAGGAATAAGCGATTATGTATCGGAAGATGTTGATTTTGAATCGCCTTTAATCGAACTGGCCCAGGATAGAACTGAAGATACTATTTTCGGTGGAATTATCCTGGGCAAAGGTGTAGCCAATAGGCTACAGGTTGGCAAAGGTGATATAATTCGACTGGTATCCCGGCTGGTGAATATAGCGGGGAGTCTGCAACCAGTAATCAGAACATTCGTTGTCATCGACATTTACGATTCGGGAATGTACAGCTATGACAACATTCTGGCCTTTGTAGATTTGTATATCGGCCAGGAGCTTTATGATGTCCTGGACGCTGTGGACAGGATCGAGATTAAGGTTGACAATATATATAAGGTTGATAAAATTAGAAAAGATATACAGATGGAATTGGGAATATTCTATCCCACAATGACATGGATGGAAGCACATGAAAGTTTATTTTCGGCTATAAAGCTAGAAAAGATAGTTACTTTCATCATAGAAGCATTAATAATATTCGTAGCCGCCTTTAATATAGCCAGTACCCTTGTCATGATGGTCATGGATAAAACCAAAGAGATTGGCATACTTAAATCCATGGGGTCTACCAAGAAAAGCATCTGGTTTATATTTACTTTTGAGGGAACTTTAATAGGTGTTGTGGGTGCTATTCTTGGAACTTTGCTGGGTGTTTTCCTTTGCTGGTCTCTTCGTACATGGATACCTATCAGGATACCAAACAGCATATATCAGATAGACAGGCTTCCGGCTGAGGTAAGATGGTCTTTCGTAGGGTTTGTGAACCTGGCTTCACTAATAATTTGCTGGCTTGCCACTATATATCCTGCATGGCGCGCTTCCATTATGGAGCCTGTGGAGTCGCTGAGATACGAATAAGGAAATAATTAAAAGGAAAAAGTTTATTGATAGAAACTATAGAAATTCAAAAAGTGTATCCCAGCGGAACTGAGGAAATTCATGTATTAAGAGGTATTAATTTAAAAATTGAGGCAGGTGAAATAATCGCTGTTGTCGGGGCTTCCGGTGTAGGAAAAAGCACTCTTTTAAACCTCTTAGGTACTATTGATCGTCCTACTAATGGAAAGATACTGTATGATGATAAAGACGTTTTTGAACTTTCTAACAATGAGTTAGCCAGTTTCCGAAATCGGGAAATCGGATTTATCTTCCAATTTCATCATCTGCTGCCTGAATTTTCAGCAGTGGAAAATGTTATGATGCCTTTACTTATTGGCAATAAAGACCGGAAAGAAGCCTATGACTCAGCCTTGTCGCTTTTAAAAAATGTAGGTCTTGAAGGAAGAGAAGAACACAAACCAGGGAAGTTATCAGGAGGCGAGCAACAGAGAGTAGCTGTGGCCAGGGCACTGGCGAACAATCCTAAGGTAATCTTAGCTGATGAACCCACCGGTAACCTGGACAGGAAAACCAGCGAAGAGGTGCATGACCTTTTGTGGGAACTGAATCAGAAACTGAATCAGACATTTATAATAGCAACTCACAACCAGAACTTAGCACAACGTTCTGATAGAATAATAAAATTAGCTGATGGATATATGACGGAAGTTACAGTTGATTATAAAAACGATATATCCCAACAGCAGCAATAAAATTTGGTTCTTCCGGGTTTAGTGTGGTAAAGATAAGAAAATTCTTTATGCCGTCATTCCTGCTTTCGGCAGGAATGACATGCTTAGAAAGTTTTTAAATTATTTCCACACTCAATTCGGAATAGCCTAAAATTTAACATATTAAGAAGCGATTTCAGGGGGGATCCAATGAGCTTAATTATATATCTGGATGGTAAATTTGTTCCAGAATCAGAGGCAAAAATATCGGTATTTGATCATGGCCTGCTATATGGTGATGGTGTTTTTGAGGGAATAAGGTTCTACAATAACCGGGTATTCAGATTAGATGAACATCTCCAGAGATTATACGATTCTGCAAAGGCCATAAGGTTAGAGATTCCTCTTGACATTAACGAGATGGAACAGGCTATTCTTGAAACCATAAGACGCAATGATCTCCATTATGGTTACATAAGAGCCGTTGTTACCAGAGGAGTAGGTGACTTAGGATTAGATCCTGATAAATGTTCTGTAGCTTCCGTATTTGTTATCGCATCCTCTATAGTTCTTTATCCTGATAAGTATTACCAGGAGGGATTGGAGGTTGTAACTGCCCCAACCCGTAGAAACATAGCAGAAGCCCTTAACCCCCGGATAAAATCTCTTAATTATTTGAATAATATACTGGCAAAAATTGAAGCAAAAAACGCCAATGTGATAGAGGCAATAATGCTCAGTAATGACGGCCATGTTGTGGAATGCACCGGTGATAATATATTCATTATAAAGAATCGTGTGCTTTATACACCACCCACCTATATAGGCGCATTGGAGGGTGTAACAAGAAATGCTACTATGGAGCTTGCCAGGGATATGGGTTTAGAGGTTATAGAAGCTTTGTTTAACCGCTATGAAGTTTATCTGGCTGATGAATGCTTTCTTACAGGTACAGCAGCGGAAGTAATACCTGTTGTAAAAGTTGATGGGCGCATAATCGGTGATGGAAAACCAGGCGAAATATCCAAGGAACTAAAGAAGAGATTTGAAGTATTAACTCAAACTACCGGTACACCGATATATGAATAGATAGGTTGAAATAAAATGCTGTGTGAAAGATGTCAGAAAAATCGAGCATCATTTACCATAAGCATATCATGCGACTCTGTTAATAAATACATGAATTTGTGTGAAGGATGTGCTGTGGAAAAAGGTATCTGTGATGACTTTGATAATCCTGAAAGGGAAATTGACATAAAGCTCAAATGCCAGCATTGTGGTCGGGAATATTCAAAAGCAGCTCTGGAAAATATGGCTTCTTTTAATTGTCCGGAATTATTAGGCTGCTTCAGGTGTTACAAAGAATTTAAAAAAGAATTAAAACCTATTATCCGGCGCATACATGGAGATGTAATACATGTTGGTAAAACGCCGGATATTACAGGTAAAGGCAGTAAGCCAAGAAGACGAAACAGGACTTTCAGGTTTATGAACCGTGCCGCATATACGGCTTCCGGATGGATGCAGGGAGATGGACCCGATAGTGATGTTATAATAAGTACCAGGATAAGATTAGCACGTAATCTTATGGATTTTCCTTTTTGTAATCAGGCAGAAAAAATTGAACTACAGAAAGTCGCAGAAATTGCCGAAAAGGCATTAGAAAGTATAAGCAATAAAGCAAAATCGGAATTGCGAAACGCATCGGTAATAAGACTTGAGCGATTAGACAAGCTGGAAAGGGATTTTCTGGTTGAGCGTCATGTGATTAGCAATGACTTATCAGAGAAAGTAAATGATAAAGAAAAGGAAAATAAATCAGGAATATTAACACCATACAGAGTTATTATAGGTGAAGATGAAACTGTCAGCATTATGCTAAATGAAGAAGATCATATACGTCTTCAGGTTATGAATTCTGGTTTGCAGATCAAAAATTCCTGGGAAATAATGGATTCTATAGATAATAAATTAAGTCGATATGTAGATTACGCTTTTTCTCAGGATTTTGGCTATCTTACAGCTTGTCTTACCAATGCAGGTACAGGATTGCGTGTCTCAGTTATGTTTCATATTCCCGCTCTGGCTTCCACCAGAGAAGGAAAAAAGGCTTTGCTGTCTGTGTCTGATATGGGTTATGCTATCAGGGGTATGTATGGTGAAGGTTCTTACAATGGAGGAGCGTTTTACCAGATTTCAAATGAGGCTACTCTGGGACAATCAGAAGAGGATATCCTGGATCGTGTTCATGAGGTGGCTGTTCAAATTGCAGATTATGAGCGAGAAGAACGGGAAATATTGTTAAATAACAGTCGAATGATGATAAAGGATAAAGTATTCAGAGCTTATGGAATCCTGACTAACGCCAGGATGATCTCATGTCAGGATGCCTTAGGAAATTTGTCCTGGTTAAGTTTGGGGATAAATTTGGGAATTCTGTCAGATCTGAATAGAAATGATATAGCACGTCTTATGTTTCTTATACGTCCTGCACATTTGCAAAAATACGAAGGAAAAAGGCTCGAAGCAATTGAGCGGGACACAAAAAGAGCAGCAATTATAAGAAAAATATTGAAAGGTAACATGAGTCAGGTGTTAAGCAATAATTAATATTTAATAACTACGAATACAAGAGAGGTAATAACATGTTTCCGGCAAGGTTTACCGAAAGAGCACGTATGGTAATTAACTATGCAAATGATGAAGCCATACGACTAAACCACAGCCAGGTGGATACCGAACATTTGTTGTTGGGTTTAGTTCGTGAAGGTGAGGGTATAGCCGCCAAAGCTCTACAGGACTTAGGGGTCAGCCTGGAGCGTTTAGAAATGGAAGCGAAGCGTATGATTAGAAAATCTCGTACGCCGACTACAGATTCCATAAAACGACCTTTGGTATTTACCAGAGCAGCAAATCAAGTTCTACAGCTTTCTATGGAAGAAGCACAAAGGCTTGAATATGAGCACGTAGGCACAGAGCATATTCTATTAGGATTGATCCGGGAGAAAAACGGTATAGCGGCTCAAACTCTTACCAACTTTGATATTACATTAGAAAAGGTGCGCAAAGCCCTAAGACCATTTATTTCAAATCCCTCTCCTAAAAAATCACCTAAAGCTGTAGACCAATACAGCCGTGATTTAACACAGCTTGCCAGGGAAAATTTGCTTGATCCAATTATAGGACGGGAAAATGAAATGGAAAGGGTTATGCAAATTCTCATAAGACGTAAAAAGAATAATCCTGTCCTTATTGGTGAGCCTGGTGTAGGGAAGACAGCTATTGCCGAAGGTATGGCCCAGAAGATCATTGAAGGTTGTGTTCCTGATTCTCTGCTGGATAAACGTCTGGTTACTCTTGATCTGGCTGGATTGGTGGCAGGTACGAAATACAGGGGACAGTTTGAAGAACGATTGAAGAATATAATGAATGAAATTCGACAATCAAAAGACATTATATTATTCATTGATGAAATTCATACTCTGGTGGGTACCGGGGCGGCTGAAGGTGCAATAGATGCAGCTAATATGCTGAAACCTGCTTTGTCGCGGGGGGAGATTCAGTGCATTGGAGCTACTACCCTTGATGAATATCGTAAGTATATTGAAAAAGATGGTGCTCTAGAAAGAAGATTCCAGATTGTGAATGTGGCTCAACCTTCTGTAAAAGATACGATAATGATCCTTAATGGACTCAAGGATAAATATGAAGAACATCACAGTGTTGAATATTCCAAAGAATCACTCTCCGAAGCAGCAAAACTTTCTGCCAGATATATTTCAGACCGTTACCTGCCCGATAAGGCCATAGATGTGATTGATGAAGCTGGATCCCGGGTTAGAATGAGAGCAGGCAAAGAAGAATGCCAAATAGCCAAAACCATATTAAATGAAGATATTGATGAATCCAAAAAGGTAGAAATGGACAGGGATCATGAATTGGCTACATCAAGTCTGGCTAATATTAGAATACCTTCCCTTGTAATGGGCGGACAGGAACCCGGGGATGATGATTCCTTAAATCAATCAGGGCATGCCTCTAAACGAGAAAAACTAAAGGTTGATATTGAAGATATTGCAGAGGTAATATCCAAGTGGACAGGTATTCCCATATCAAAACTAGAAGAGACAGAATCTGAAAAACTGCTTCGTATGGAGGATGCACTTTGTGAACAGGTAATAGGTCAGGATCAGGCTATTTCTGCCCTGGTCAAAGCCGTAAGACGTTCCAGAGCAGGTCTTAAAGATCCAACCAAGCCAATTGGTTCATTTATATTTATGGGGCCTACAGGTGTTGGAAAAAGCTATTTGGCCAATGTATTAGCTGAATTCCTGTTCGGAGAAGAAGATGCAATTATTCGAATTGATATGTCCGAATTTATGGAAAAATTCGCGGTATCAAGACTGGTTGGAGCACCTCCTGGATATGTGGGTTATCAAGAAGGTGGAGAGCTTACAGAGAGGGTAAGGAGACGACCTTACTCCGTAATTTTGCTGGATGAAATAGAAAAAGCTCATCCTGATGTATTTAATATTTTGTTACAGGTTCTGGACAGCGGTCGCCTAACCGATAACCTTGGTCATACGGTGGATTTCCGGAATACTATTCTGATAATGACATCCAACGCAGGCGGAAGGGAAATCGCAAAGGGATCAAGTCTTGGTTTCAGCCACATGAGTGAAAGCAAAAGTTATGAGGATATGCGCTCCAGGGTTATGTCGGAAATGAAACGTGTTTTCAATCCCGAATTCCTT
This sequence comes from Candidatus Poribacteria bacterium, assembly GCA_014730235.1. GTDB lineage: Bacteria > Poribacteria > DTPJ01 > DTPJ01 > WJIO01 > WJIO01. Next base: position 3,787 of record WJIO01000381.1, on the reverse strand, counting down.
AACAGAATAGATGAAGTTATTGTTTTTAATTCACTGGCAAAAGAGCATATTTCCAAAATTACATTACTGATGCTGGATGAAGTTAAAGAGCGTCTTAAAGAGAACCAGGTTGATCTGGTTGTTCTTTCTGATGCTGTAGACTTTATTGTCGAAAAGGGTTATGACCCGCATTTTGGTGCAAGGCATCTTAGAAGGGAAATTCAGAGAAATATAGAAGATACCATCGCTCATATGATGATCGAAGGAAGTGCAACAGAAAATACCATATATGTTTCCTTCGATGGTGAAAAACTCGTATTCAATATAGGTGAACCTGTAACCTGTGCAAGTTCGTAATCTGCAATCGGTGATTTATTAATTTATTTCTAAGGCATTTTAGAGTATGTCTGATATTATTTGGTAATTCACAAATACTGAATTGTCTAATGTAATCATTAAAGAATGAATGTCAATTAATTGTCATTCCTGCGTTTGCAGGAATGACAGCATATACAAGTTTCTTATATTACCATAAATGTTTTTGCAAATTCCCTTGCGCAAAGTTTTAATTAATTATCAAAATTCACATTCATACATTGCTGGGGGTTTAAAGTAATGCGAAGTAAAAAGGCAAGGAATCGGAAGTTGGCCTATGTTTTATTTATACTGATGTTTTCATTGCCTGCTATATTCTTCTCAACGGCTCAGGAAGTTGATGATACATCCACTAAAATCGGATCTTCAGATGGAAATAATCCCTTTATTATAAGATCTATCGAGATAAAAGGCAGCGAAACTATGCCTCCAGACACAATTCTGGGTATACTTCAGACCAGAGTTGGCGAAGAGGTATCTCTTAAACTCATAAGAGATGATGTTAAGGAACTATATAAACTTGGTCAGTTTTCAAATATCCAGGTTGATTCATCAGGCGGCCCTGATGGTATACATCTAACATTTATACTGGAAGAATGGCCCAAAACAAAAGATGTTATAATAAGCGGCAATGAAGAAATAGATGATGGAAAAATAAAGGACGTTTTAACTATAAGCTCCGGTCGGAGCACCAGCGGCAAATTACTGCATGAGAATAGAGCAAAAATACTTTCTCTTTACCAAAATAAAGGTTACTACCTGGCAGAAGTTAAGACTGATATTGAAAAAGTGGAATCTGATGATGCCGTTACAGTAAAGTTCAATATCGAAGAAGGCAATAAAATTGAAGTGGAAGAGATAGATATTGTAGGAAATAGAAGAGTATCAGACCGGGATATCAGAAAACAGATGAAAACCAAAAAAGGAAAGCGGTTTGATGACGAATATTTTGAAGGTGACTTAAAAGCCATAATAGAATATTATCATGAAAATGGCTTTATAAATGCCAGGATTATAAATGCCGATAAAGATTTTAATGAAGATAGGACCGGGCTTGTGGTGAATATAGAACTGGAAGAAGGACCTCAATTTCGCATTGGTTCTATAGCTGTAAACGTGGTACCCTTTAAAGACGAAGACCAAATCTACTCAGAAAAAGAAATTCTGGAAGAATCGGAACTTGAAGAAGGGGATATATTCAGCCATATTAACTTCCAGATGGCTCTGGCTAAAATAAATAAAATTTACGGTGACAAGGGCCGCGTATCTATCCAGATAAATGAAGAATTAGAATATAAAAATGAAGACGAAGTTGTGGATATAACCCTGAATATTGCTGAAGGCGGCCCCGCGTATATCGAAAGTGTTCCTATTAACTGGGTATCAGAAACTAACGAAGAACCGCATAAAACCAAAGAATATGTTATAAGAAGGGAACTCGAGCGATTTGACATCAAAAAAGGTGAGGTGTTTTCATACCAGAACATCACCGATGCCCGTAGAAAAATATTAACTCTTGGTTCATTCATAAGAGGTGCTCAACCCCGTGCTGTGCCTGTTTCATCTATGTCAGAGGACGGTACTCAGCTTGTAACTGTCAATTTTGATATTGAAGAGTCCCGTCAATCGGGAATGTTCAGCATTGCCGGTGGTTATGGCTCAGATGGCGGGGTTTTCGGTGCTCTGGATATATGGGATGATAACATCTTTGGCAGGGCCTGGAGAATGCAACTCAGGGGTGAAATAGGTACACGAGAAAGACGAACAGGTCAGATAGTTTTCAGCACTCCCTGGATTTTTAATAACCCTATATCATTGGCTGCAAGCCTATATAGTAAACGTCGAAGCACCACTTATTATCCTGGTGAAGATGAAGAAGCCCTTTACAGGGATGAAAGCGTTGGCGGAGCTATTACTATAGGACGCCCTTTAACCAATAATATTGACCTTTCCATAGGCCTTAGAAATGAAAATGTATCATATAAAGAACTTATGGGTGAAGTCTGGGAGGAGATGTATGCAGGCAGAACCCGGAGTGTAAAACTTATTTTAGATCATGATTCCCGTCAATTTATCACAAGTATGTTTGATCCCAGCAGCGGTCTTCACAACCGTATTTCTTCGGAATTTTCGGGCTGGGGTGGTGACGTTTTCCAGAAATATATGGTCGAATCCAGTATATTTATTCCAACATGGTGGAAACTTGTATTAGTTTTTCATATGCAAGCAGGATACTTTACAGGCGATTATCCAAACCTGCTGAATCTAAGGTATGAGAGGTTTTATCTTGGTGGAATAGATACAGTACGAGGTTACCAGAATTATTCCATCAGACCGTCAAATGGCTATGAAGAATATGGTGGTAATCAAATGGCTTTGCTTAATGTGGAATATCGTTTTCCTATAACAGACATGTTAAGAGGTTTAATATTCTTTGACGCTGGTCAAACATGGGCTGATAACATATTACCCTGGGATAACTTCAAACCCAGAAAGTCTGTGGGTATTGGTCTGAGGATCGACCTTTTGGGTGCTTTGGCGCGAATTGAATATGGTATACCTCTGGATCCGGCAATGGAAGGTGATAAAATCAAGGGTGGTAAAATTGAATTTGACATAGGTCCGGCATTTTAAGGGAAATTCCTTAATATCCAGATTGAATTCAATATGTTTATTTGAATTTGCTCAACGTAACAGGAGAATTTAATGACCATGAAAAAGACATTCTGCCTTATAACATTGGCTTTTTTAGTTATAATTACATGTACTTCGACCTTGGCCCAGAGCCAGCCAAAAATAGCGGCTGTGGATACCGAAAAAGCCCTTGAGGATTCCATATGGGGTAAAAAAGCTATTGAAGAGATGGAAAAAGACAGGGATGCATGGGAACAAAGAGTTAAGGATTTAAATGATGAAATTGCTGAACTTGAAGCTAATCTGGCAAAGCAAAAGGCTTTTCTTGAAGATACAGAAAAAGAAAAAGAATTACAAAGCGAAATAGCTAATAAAAAACAGGGCAGAGAGCTTCTCATTCAGCAGGGAAATGCACAATTATCAGAAAGACAGCAAGAAATTCTGGAACCTATATTGGAAGAAATGAAAAACACTATTAAGAAACTTTCTATAGATGAAGGATATGATCTTGTTCTGGAGAAGCGTCTGATAGTTTTATATCTTAATCCTGAATTTGATTTAACCAGTAAAGTTACTTCCATGCTGGATGATGCATATAAACAACATTCTTCAAGTAAAGCTTCAACAACACAAAAAGATTCTGATTCATCTGATAAAGAATCCCAGAAAGAAGAGACAAAATCCAATTAATATTGACGAATTAAACGAGGACAGATTAAATGGTTAAGAAGCTAAGAGAGATTAGTGAACTGGTTGGGGGAGAATTAGTTGGAGATGGCGATGTAGAAATCCATGGTGT
>WJIO01000380.1 GCA_014730235.1 Candidatus Poribacteria bacterium | reverse complement strand
GGCTGGGTGATGAGGATAACTCAGCCGTCATAAAAGAATTTCTTGATTCCTAGGCAAAATTAATACAGGATTTTGAAATTTTAGGTTTTTTCTGGGTTGAGTGTGGTAACGAAGAAAAATCACAATTACACAGGAAAAATCTACTTTGCCTGCCATTCCTGCGAAAGCAGGAATGGCAGGCTGAGGGAATTTTCAATTATAACCACACTTAACCCGGAAGAACCATAAATCTTTTGAACTTGCTTACAGGAGAATAAGTATGATACCACTAAAAGCATCAAAACTGTATATAGTGGAAGGTATAGAGGAAAATCCAATTGCACGTCAGCGATCAGAACGCCTGAAAAGCGGCATTATAACCGATAACATAGAATATGTAGATGATGAAAAACTCAATAATGCTGTCTTATCCGATGAGTTTAGAGTCAAAAATCACGGCATGAATGCGGATATTAAGCCAGTTGTAGTTTTTAACCGATACAGATTTGAGGATACACCAGAGGAGAGAAAACGCCGTCAGGAAAAGTATCCTGGTATATTCAAAATAACCCGGCTTTCCGGTTACGGCGGCATAGACTGGCGGGAAAGCGGTTCTCGGGCTTATCGCAAGCGCACTGGTTTGGTATGTAATCCGGCGTTTCAGCTTCATTCTATTGTGGGCTGTCATTTCCGTTGTTCCTATTGTCATCTGGGGCATTTCGTAAATATTATGATGAATATGGAGGATATGATTACTTACATAGACGATACCATTAAACGCGCTCCAGGACAAACCCTATATCAATACGACAATTACACCGATACTGTATGCTTTGAACCGGAATACGGCGGCTCAAAGCTACTGGTGGAATATTTTGCTCAGCGGGAAAAAGAGTATCTTGAACTATATGTCGGCAAAAGCAGTCACGTTGATCATCTGCTGAAACTTGATCACAAAGGTCATACTCTCTGCTGCTGGAGCGTCAGCGGAATAACCCAGAGCCAGAATTTTGAATATAAAGCCGCATCTATGGAAGACCGCATAGAATCTGCTCGTTTATGTCAGGAAGCCGGTTATCATGTGCGTTTCCGACTGTCACCCATAATCCCTGTAAAGAACTGGCAGGAAGAAAACAGGGAGTTGATTCGTCTTATATTCTCCCAAACCAGACCGGATTTAATAACTTTTGAAACTCTACGTTTTCTGGATTACAATAAGATTCACCAGACGATGGATACCTCGCTTCTTGATCCGGAATTTATAAATTTAATGAAAGAAGCCCAGGGTAAACCATGTCTACAGGGATGCCAGATACCCCACGAATACAGGAAAAAGATTTATAGATTTATAATTGACGAAATTGAAAAACTAAGCCCTGAAACACCTTATGCTTTATGTCGGGCATCCAGGAAAATGTGGGAAGACCTGGAGGAGGATTTTACCCGGCACGGTCAAAGCCCGGATTATTACGTCTGCAACTGCGGACCATATTCCGCACCGGGGCATGAACTATTGGCTCAAAAAAGCTATAGCTAAATTTTTATTAACCTAAAACCTATTCCGCAGGCGGGAAATCCGGCATGTCCTCAAACAGGGGATTCCATCGGGCAACAACGCCGCCGGGGAGTTCTACTTTATAGCCAGTTCCAAACCTGGGATCAGGATTATAATAATCCGTGCTTACGATATGCGCGCCGCAGGCAAAGGCTTTTTCCCTGCGTGTTGTATCACCGGTTCGGGCTTCTTCTGTACCGGCGTCGGCCCTTGTACGAACAATGTAACCTTTTTTCACCAACTGGCTTATATAATCAAAGTCTTTAATGGGATCGTTTACAATACGAAAAGCCGCCTCTGGCCTTCCTTCTGTGGCATTGACAAACATTATCCTGTCTTTTAACGATGGATGACCTTTGGCATAAGCCTCCAGCTTATGGTTACTTTGATCCAGCACAAACATGATCTTACCCCGGGCTTCTCCCAGAGTCGGCCAGTTATGAGCGAGAACGGCTTCTTCCAGGGTTTCATAATCGCCTCTTACGTCATCAGGCTTTATGATCCTTTCGGCGGGAAAAACTGACAGGAATTCCTTGTCCAGTTCATCGTAGGCTTCGGTATCGTAAGGAACAGGACGGGTATAATCGGGTTTGTCAATTATACCATCATTGGTGTTCATGGTGATAACTATAGGAAAGTGTGTTGGGTGGGCATCTGACCAGGCTTTTAATTCTTCAAGACATATTTTCAGGGTCAGGCAGTTACTGCGGAAATCAATATCCTGAATATGCAGCACCTTAAATCCCGGCTTAAGCATTAAGCCTTCAGGATCATATTCGGGCCCTGTGGGTAGTCCCATCTCTTTTAGCTTGGTAATCCCATAAGGTTTTGCGTATCTAACGCCTTCGGGATCGTAGTAAATATCAATTTCCAGTTTCCGAAGACCAAGGTTAAGCTGCTCAGTAAGGGAAATATGGCTGTAGTCCAACTCCCTGGCAAGTTTTGGGTTTTCCGCTTTGATCATCTCCATCAACGCAGGGGCAATAGCTTCTTTGTAGCTATTGTGGCTACCAAATACCTGTATCTGGTTAATCTTTATGTTCTTATTCATCCACTCCATATTTTCGTCTGCTTGTCCTATACAAAACAGAGAAAAGCTGAAGGCAAAGAAGGTTGCCACTAAAAGGATTCTTACTCGCAATTTAAATTTCCTTTCTTCAAGGGATTTTATAATCCATATTGTTTAAAACGATGGTTATTCCGGATTTAGTGTGGTTATAGTTGAAATTCTCTAAGCTTGTCATTCCTGCAAAAGCAGGAATGACGGCATAAAGAAGTTTCTTATCTTTACCACACTGAACCCGGAATAGCCAAAACGATTAAACCAAACTAAATCCCCCAGGTCCTTCTTTACCTTTTTGAAAAAATAAAAGCAACCTCATCCCCCTTGAGATTGCTTTTAGGATTTAAACTCTTCCGGCATAATAAAACTCAGTGTCTTCTTTAGCTGCTGATACAACTTTCATTATCTCTACAGCTTCGTCCAGCTTAACCGGGAAGGGGATATCTTCCCGAACTGCCTTATAAAGCTCATCCCATATACCGCTCATGCTGACTTTTTTCTGAGGATTTACGTCAATATTTTCCTCGATCCAGGGCAGGGAATCAGGACTGCCGAACCCTCCTTCCGGAGTTCCGGGATTTAGCTTGCGGGGCGCGAGTTCGGCATTGGGGTCAAGGTATTTCATGGTTATCTTGTTACCAGCACATTTAAGCGCGCCTTTTGTTCCCCAAAGCAGATATTCCGGTTCGGATATAGCTGCTCCGCCGCTGATTTCCAGGTCTACAATGCGATCGTTTTCACCTTTAAGAATAATCTTGAGGTGGTCTTCTGCATCACCTACAGCAGCTATTAGCTTGAGTTCGCTCCAAATATCTTTCAGGGGTGAGTCCAGAAACTGCAGACCATGATCTATGATATGAGGCCCCCAGTTTAGAAGCTGCCCACCACCGAATTCGATGATAGTCTGCCAGTCATCCCGGCGGGAATAACTAACCCTTCGCAGTTTGATCTCGTATATATCACCCAGTATTCCCGAAGCCATAATCTCCCGGATATGCTGGAAACCCGGTTCAAAACGGCGATTCTGCCTTATATAAAGGTTGCCCTCAGAACCTTTGGAAATATCTCTGAGAGAAACAGCCTCTTTGTAGGTACATGTCATGGGTTTTTCCAGAAAGACATCCTTACCGGCTTCCAGGGCCATTTTTGCATGGTCGTAATGGTCGCATGATCGGGTAGCAATGTCAACCATTTCCACATCGGGATCGACGATCAGGTCTTTAACATTTGCGTAGGCCTTACATCCTAACTGCTCAGCAAGCTGATTGCGGCGTTCTTCTATAACATCACATACAGCCTCAACCTGAAACTTGTCCTTTCTCGCTTCCAGTTCCCTGATGTGCATACCCCGGCCTGCCCGACCAAGACCCGCAAGACCAATTTTAATAGGTTTTGAATCTGCCATACATTTTCCCTTTCATAACTTTGATTTTGTAAATAAGATTTAATACAGGAGTAACCAATATTCAATTTTTTGGTGGGGTGCTTTTTCCGTAGGAATATTCAATAAGTTTCAATAAATCTGCGCGCATTTTATTTTCTTTTACCAAAGACGCTAATTGAGGATATTTTTCCTTTAGCAGTATAAAGAATTCCTGCCTTTGGGCACTGAAATCAATAAATTCCTCCCATTCTTCCGCAGGCATAAAATGGGATTTTTTGTAGAATTCAAACTCCAACCTTAACTCATACTGATCAGCTTCTTCATAATATAATATCTTACCAGTTCCGTCTTTTTCCGCTAGCAGTTCCGGCTCTCCCACAGGTTTCTTTTCGGCAACTTCCGTATATTGCTCCTCAGTCTTTTTTTCTTTTTCTTGCTTTGATGCGTTTTTCTCCCGCTCTTCCTGTTCGGCTATTATGTTTTCTTTATTCATTATTACAAGGGAAGTTCTGCGTATAACCATCTCCGCTTCTTTTAACTTGGCAGCAGGCACAGAGACTGTCGTCTTTCGATTCTTGTCTTCGTCTTTTATGATTTCCACATAAGCCTTGATGCCTTCATTCAGCAAAGCAGTTCTGACAACCTCCGCTTCCCAGTCGTCTCTGGTGCTGTATACCACAGTCAAATTTTCCCTTTTTTTTCTACGCTTTGAAAATATACCAAACATTTTCTGCACCGCCTTCAGGTAAAGGTTAATCGTTTTTCACAGCGGTTAAATTTATGCGCTCAGAAGTCCTGCCCCATCTGTTAAACGTAAAGGCATCAAATGAGCTTAAAAGCTTAAAACCTGAATCATCCAGCATTTTCTTCATTTGCTTGATCGAGTAAATCTTTTGAATATGAAGCTCCTCATATTTTCCGTAATGATCGTCTTCTTTCAAAAAGAAAGTAAGTATAGTTTTGCAGACTTTCTCCTGATGGAAATAAAGATTTCGCCATATATATGAAAAATCATCATAGCTCTCAGCAAAAGTCTGTCGGTGGAAATGCTTAACAATGTTATGTTCAGTGGTAACATCAAATATAAACATACCTTTGGGCCTAAGGGCTTCATTTACCCTGTGGAAAAACTCCAGCATCTCCTCTTCAGTCGTTATATAATTTATGCTGTCATAAAGACATAGAGCCGCATCATAATAAGGCTTTTTGATGCTGAGATATCTCATATCCTGCTGCCACAGTGTCAAATGCAGTTTATTCTTCTCAGCTTTCTCCCTGGCCCATATAAGCATCTCCAAAGCCCGGTCAGTGCCGGACATCTGGTATCCCTTTTCCGCCAGCTTGATGGTGGCTGAACCAGTTCCACATGCAATATCCAGCACCCGCTTGGGGTGATGATTGTAAAACGAAAACAAGCGATCAATATAATCTGCCCATCGGTCATAATCTACATTTTCCATCATCTGATCATATGCCGCTGCAAACTTCGTATATGGATGGGCCATGTCTGACATTCATAAATCCCCTTAGATAGGTATAATATTATTCATCTCTGCGCCATAAGCTATAGATGCATAAATATCATCTTTCGTTAGTTCTGGGTATTCACTTATTATATCATCAATTTCTGTACCAACAGAAAGAAGATCGAGAATAAGAGAAACCCATATTCTGGTTCCTCGTATACATGGTTTACCAAAACAAATTTCTGGATTAGTGATTATGCGTTTAAGAAGAGGATTCAAACTAACCAACTCCTGAAAAAGAAAAATAGAACACGGATAATAAGGATTAGCGCGGATAAATTTTCATGTATAATCTATGAAAATCCGTATCATCCGTCTAATCCGTGTGCTATTCTCATTAAAATAAATCAGCCTATCTTCTCAACCCCATTCATATAAGAACGCAAGGCCTTGGGAATAATTACAGAGCCGTCCTTCTGCTGGAAATTTTCCAGTATAGCGATAAATGTTCTGGGCGTGGCAACACCCGAACCGTTGAGCATGTGAGGAAATTCCACAGATTTTCCCGGTTCAGGACGGTATCTGATGTTAGTTCTTCGGGCTTGATACTCCTCGCCGTTGCTGCACGAGGATACTTCCTGGAATCTATTCAATCCCGGCATCCAGACTTCGATGTCATAGGTCTTGGCCATGGCTGCGCTTACATCCGCCGAACACAGGCTTGTAACTTGGTATGGAAGTTCCAGCAATTGAAGTACTTCCTCTGCGTCCTTCACCATTGATTCCAGTTCTTCATAGGAATCTTCAGGCTTGGTGTATTTAAACATTTCCACCTTGTTAAACTGGTGTATACGCACAAGACCTCGAGTGTCTTTTCCATATGCCCCGGCTTCTCTTCGGAAGCATGGGGTAAACGCCGTATATCTCAAGGGTAAATCGTCACCGTTAAGTATTTCTCCTGAATGATAGTTTGCCAACGGAACTTCAGCCGTTGGGATAAGAAAAAGGTCGTCCTTTGAATCAATGCCTTTGTCGCATTGATACACCTGATCCTCAAACTTGGGAAGTTGTCCGCTGCCTGTAAGGATAATCCGATTTCCTATGTAGGGTGGAAGTATCTCAGTATAGCCATGTTTATTGGTATGCAGGTCCAGCATCAAGCTTATCAGGGCCCGCTCAAGCCTTGCACCCAGACCTTTGTATAAAACAAAGTTGCTACCGGCCAGTTTTGCGCCGCGCTCGAAATCCAGAATTCCCAGGGTTTCGCCTATTTCCCAGTGGGGTGCAGGTTCAAAATCAAATTCCGGCTTTTCTCCCCAGGTTCGAACCACCACGTTTTCACTGGGGTCAGCTCCGATAGGAACACTTGAGTGAAGCATGTTGGGCAAACCGAGGGTGATCTCCCTTATACTTTCATCCAGTGACCTGACTGATTCCTCAAGTTCCTGGATTCTATCTCTTGTTAAACGCATATCTTCTATCTGCTTGGAAGCGTCCTTTTTTTCCCGCTTCAAAGCACCGATCTGCTTTGAAACTTCGTTTCTTTTATGTCTGAGTTGCTCCAATTCAGGCAGTATATTTCGACGCTTCTCGTCACATTCCAGAAGTTTGTCCAGATCACTCAGGGAATCGGAGAGATTACGATTCCGAAGCATTTCTCTGACTTTGTCTGCATTTTCCCTGATATACTTTAGATCTAACATGGAGAATCTACCCTCCTTCTTGAGTTTTAACCTTTCATGACTGCCAGGGGCTTCATTCTTGCCACCCGGCGGGATATACCGGCTTCATGAGCCGCTTTTACAACTTCATCAATATCTTTGTAGGCCTCAGGAGCTTCCTCCTGGAGGGTTGTCCTGCCTCTAGCCCTTACAAAAATGCCCATATCTTCCAACTCCCGGGCCAGAGGTCTTCCTTTTGTGGATCTGATAGCTGCCCTGCGGCTTAACATTCTACCCGCACCGTGACAGGTGCTTCCAAAGGTCTCTTCCATAGCCAGTTCGGTTCCTACCAGGATATAAGAAGCCGTACCCATATCTCCGGGGATTATAACTGGCTGGCCTATGGATTTATATTTATCAGGCACTTCCGCATGTCCCGGCGGAAACGCCCTGGTTGATCCTTTTCTATGCACACAAAGCTTGCGGTCTTCACCGTCAACCTTGTGAGTTTCAATCTTGGCTATATTATGAGCTATATCGTAGATCAATTCAAGACCTAAATCTCTGGCAGTCATACCAAAAAAGTCCTGGAAAACTTCCCGGGTCCAGTGCATAAGGCATTGCCTGTTAGCCCATGCGTAGTTAGCAGCGGCAGCCATCCCTGCCAAATACTGCTGACCATCCGAAGAATTCACCGGGGCGCAGACTAACTGACGATCAGGAATCTGGATATTATATTTCTTTGTAACATTTCCCCATCTTTTAAGAAAGTCGTCACATACCTGATGGCCAAATCCCCTTGAGCCGGAGTGGATCATCACAGAAACCTGACCTTCTTCCAGACCCATAAACTTGGCAGCTTCCTGGTGATATATTTTATCAACCTTCTGAACTTCCAGGAAATGGTTACCGGAACCCAGGGTTCCCAACTGCCTTTTACCCCTGGAAAAAGCCCTGCCGCTGACAGCTTTGGGATCGGCATTTTTAAGGCATCCGTTGGCCTCGGTAAAGTCCAGGTCGTCAGGCCTGCCATAGCCGTTTTTCACAGCCCAGCCAGCACCCTGGGTTAATACGTCCCGCTCCTCCTGTGGAGATAGGGATATATTACCCTCTTCACCCACACCACATGGGATTTTGGCGAATATGGCATTGATCAGGTCTTTCATCTTACTTCTTATATCATTAGCTTCCAAATTTGTCCTTAGCATGCGGACTCCGCAGTTTATATCGTAACCAACGCCGCCGGGGGATACAACGCCGTCATTTTCCGGATCAGTAGCAGCTACTCCACCGATGGGAAATCCATATCCCCAGTGAATATCAGGCATAGCCAGGGAATATTTCACTATTCCCGGTAAATGGGCTACGTTCGCTACCTGCTGAAGGCTTTGATCTGTCTTTATAACTTTCACCAGCTCATTATCTGCATAAACCCGGCCTTCAACACGCATTCCCTGCATATAACTGGATGGCACGCGCCATCTGTAATTATCAACTTTTTCTAAAGGTATATTTGCTTTATTTCTGCCCATTGTGATCACCTCATGGCTAATGCTTGATTTTTATCGGGTAACCCACTAAATATATATGGTTCTTATGGGTTAGTTTGGAAAAACTTCAAAATCATTGATATATGTTTAATGAAATATATAAATTTTATTATGGATTGCTGATTTTTCATTGGAATTTTACTTTTAGCGGAAAGGTAGGGATAAAAAATGAAAATGGGTAAAAAAATGGCGGGGCTGACGGGAATTGAACCCGCGATCTCTGGCTTGACAGGCCAGCGTGTTAGACCAGACTGCACCACAGCCCCGCACTACTGGTAGGCGGAACAGGACTTGAACCTATGACCTCCGGCTTGTAAGGCCGGCGCTCTAACCAACTGAGCTATCCGCCCCGTCCAGTTAAACGGTAATATTAAGTATAGATGGAAAAACCCATACTGTCAAGTGAAATTTTTCTGATTAATTTAATAATTTTACTCGACTGGAAACGGAGAAGGCATAATATACTATCTATAGAATTTCCATTAAAAAGTTGAGATTTTTGATTGCCAAAATTGTAAATATTTAGTAAAATCTCTATAGGAGATTAATTAATATTAACATATCCGGGTATATCGGCAAAACCTTCTGATTTTTTGACAGCGTTTAATATTGCCATAACCGTAACCTCAGCAGCGGCTGTGCCTATGACATTTATATCTGCCCTTACATCATCTGTGGAAAGGGCAAAGATAGTATCACCATCGGCCATAGTGTGAACAGGTCGGATAGCCCGAGCCAGACCGTCATGTGCCATCTGTGATATTTTTGTTGCCTGGGGTTTATTCAGTCGGGCATTGGTAGCAATTACCCCTATAGTGGTATTGCCTGATTCAACTTTGGATTTTAATTTCATCATGCGCTGGACTATATTTACAAACTGATTGGTTTTACGATCATAAGCACCGGCGACTATTTTCCCGGAGTCGGGATCAATAACATCCCCCAGAGCGTTTACTACCATAATCGCTCCTATAACTATATCTCCTAAATTTATACTGGCTGTACCTATACCGGATTTCATGCACTTATTCATACCCAGAGCTTTACCTACAGTTGCGCCTGTTCCAGCCCCTACGTTTCCTTCTTCCACATGACCGATTTTGGCGTTAAGACATGCCAAATAACCCATTTCCTTATCAGGTCTTACAGAGCTGTCGCCTACCATGAGATCAAATATCACAGCCGCTGGAACTATGGGTATTCGCAAATCAACCATGGCATAACCATAACCAAGCTCCTCCAGATATTTCATAACACCACCAGCCGCATCCAGACCAAAAGCGCTTCCGCCGGTAAGCATTACACCATGTATTTTGCTAATGGTGTTAATGGGATTCAACGCATCAGTTTCCCTTGTGCCGGGTGCAGAACCCCGAACGTCCACACCAGCCACCGCTCCGTCTTCGCATAATACAACTGAACATCCGGTAAGGGCTACCCTGTTTGTTGCATGACCGACCTTTATACCGGGAACATCTGTAATGGCATTATACAAGTTTGACAATGTAGACCAGTCCTTTCAGAATATGATAAACATGATGCCCGTTAATATTAAAGTAGTTGAAGCAATAACTACAAAACGACCTTTGCGCTCTTTGATAACTATAAAAATCCCGAAACTTATATATAAAAGACCGCCCCAGAAACCCCATTTCCAGCTAAGGAGAGTCAAAATCAGGAAAGCGGTGCCCTGTATAAAATGGGAAAGGGCTGCTCCCCAACCCTCTGTACTTAGTTCCAGCATAAACATATAGCAAAAACCGGCAATAGCAAAACCAATTATCCTGGGTATCCATTGTGCTATTTCCAGAAACATAATATCACCTATCCCCCGTATATTATTCGCCGATCATAAGTCTAAATGATACAGACCTTCCCGGTCTGCGATAACGGGCCATTTCTTCATACTGCCGATCTAATAGATTGTCAATTATGACAGAAAACCTTAAATTGTTGGATAAACGATAAGATAACTGGGAATCTATAACATAAAAGGCTTCCGGGTTATCGTTGGCATAAAATATAACCTCGTCAATTTTACTGACATATCTAAGAGAAGTCTGCAACTGAAAACCCCTGAATTGATAGCCTAGTGATCCATAGGCAGTATGTTTTGGTTTATAGGGAAGATTGTCATCACTTCGTCCCTGGGTTTTATCCTTTGCATCAAGGTATGTGTAATTAGCTGTGCAGGAAATGTCCTTCCAATGTATGTTAAATCCCGTTTCTATACCACTGATTGTGGAGCGGCTGAGGTTTGTAACCTGGAACTGGTTATTGCCTATGGGCTGCCAGAATATCATGTCTGAAAAATCGTAGACAAAAATTGCTGTATCTGTATTCAAAAAGTTAAAAAACTTACGACGTATACCAAATTCAGAATAAAAACGCAGCTTTTCCGACCGCAGTTCCTTATTTTCCACAAATTCAATACCCGCGTGCAGTTCCTCCCGAAGGTATATCTCCGCCAGTGACGGCGACCTGAAAGCCTGACCGGCAGAAAGTCGAAGGGAGGCGTCATCATTTAACTGATAAGATATACCGGCTTTCGGGCTTAATTGGCCCTCATCTATACCATCTTCGATGTTTCGGTAATCATATCTGGCCCCGACCATAAAGATCAGCTTATCGGTTATCGTAATCTTATCCTGGGCAAAGCCAGCCAGGGTTTCAGCCCTGTGTTTTCCAAACATCATATCCGGGGGATGGGAATTCACCGAGTCCATTTGCAGATCCAGGCCAAGTATAAGGTAATTTCTTTCCAGGCCAAACATATCCAGTTGCAGAATTCCACCGGTTTTCCTAGCGTCAGAGTCGGTAAAAAATCCCTCCGGCTGGTTATCACCTTCCAGCCCATTCGGATTATATATGGATTTTGAATAATTCTTAAAGTGATACAGATCACCGGAAAGCTTCATATTAGAACCCACAGGTGAATCCAGGGAAAGGTTGATATTCCATGAGTCCTTTGTCTGCCTGTCGTTGGTCTTTGGATATGCTATTTTCAGGGGATGCACGAAAGGCGATTGATTATTGATAAGCCATGTATGGGGGTAACCTCTATCCAGGGAGTTTCTTCCCGCCGAAAAGTTTATCTTCAGGTTGTTATCGGTTACATACTGCATTTTTCCATAGGCGTTATATAGGGAAAAATCCGTGTTCTGGCGATAGCCATCGGAGTTTTTCAAGCCCAGATCAAGAACATAACCCAATCCTCCGTAGGTGTCGGATTGGGTTATGCTTATGTCACCGAAATAATCCCTTTTATCCCTATACTGCATCCATTCCGGCGGTTTTTCATAATATCCCAGTCCCATGTTTATTCTGGTTTTCCGGGAATCAGAGGGTGATTTTGTAATAAAATTCACAACACCGCCCATTGCGTTTGATCCATACAGGGGTGATAAGGCCCCTTTAACCACTTCCACCCGATCCACAACACCCATAGGCAGCATGCTCCAATTGGCTCCGCCGGTATCGGCTGTAATTGCAGGACGACCGTCAATCAACAGTAAAACCCGGTTGCCAACACCTCCGCCCAGCAGGTCCGACGCCCCCCGGATACTGACTGAGTTGGTAGCCGTTCCAGCCGAACGATTCAGAGTCAAGCCGGGGATGGTCTCCAGGGCCCGGTCAAAGGCGGTGATATTATTTTCGGATATTATATCCCAGGATAATATATTTACAGTAGCTGTCGAGCTTCTGCTGGTCTGCTCAATCCGCTCGGATGTAATAATAATATCAGGTATAGCAAGAATTTCCCCAGCTTCATCATCTTCATCCGATTGGGAATATACCGGAAAAACCAGAAACAATATCAGAAATATATGAAGGAATTTTAAATACATAATCTAATTATCCAGATTATTGGGGATGCTGATTTTGCTCTTCGGAAGCATAGGTGGCGATAATATCAATTCCTGTAATATCCGGCTGTTCTTCAGTCACGGAAAAAGAATCGGGTTCCATATCAACTGGTGGGGAAAAACCATACATACCGATTATATTATTAGGCATTCCCGAACCTTCTCCCACAACAGCATAACCCACTGCCGCCAGCTTGTATTCACCAAAAGATACACCGGATATTTGATAGGGAACATTTCCGGTATGCTGAGTAAGGGGATCGCTATAATGGGCTGGTGGGCCCATGGGCATATTGGTTGTAGGATCAACCATGGAAAAGATTGATACCTGAACCTTAACCTCAGCTTCCGGTGGCTCATCTACAAAGGTTATCGTACCTGAGATTGATCCGGTTGATGGTAAATCTGCCTCTTCTTCATCCTCATCGTTACCACATCCCAAGACAAACATCAAAGCCAACAGAATAAACGCGGTAATTTTTAATGTTTTTATCATATCATACCTCCATTTATTGGATACATGTAAAATCATTGCCACTATTCTATCAGAACCCTGATAGTAAGTCAATTATTTCCGGATTTTTTAATTCAACATTCATACCAAGCATAAAATTTATGTCTGTGAAAACTTTGGCTCTTCCGGTTTGAGTATGGTAATAATTTGAAAATTTTCTCAGCCTGTCATTCCTGCTTCCGCAGGAATGATAGCATATAGAATTCCTCATCTTTAACACACTGAACCAGGAAAAATCAAACTTTATCGCAATAACACAGGAACATAAATTTTATGTTTGGACATTCATAAAACACCTTGACCTGACAGTCTTGTTAATGTAACATAATTTATTAATATTGAAAGTAATTTGGTTCTCCCGGGTTTAGTTTGGTTATAATTTGAAAATTCTCTCAACCTGTCATTCCTGAGAAAGCAGGAATGACAATCAAAGTAAGTTTTTCTTGTAAATTTGGGGTTTTTCTTCATTACCGCACTTAACCCGGAAGAACCAATAATGTTTAAAAACAGCGAAGCTGAATAACATAAAGGAAATTTACATGCTGCCTAGAGAAAGAGTTTTTGCCGCATTGGAACATCGGGAACCGGATCGTATACCTTGGGGTGAACATTCCGTTGATTACAACGTTTACGAGGATATCCTGGGAAGGGAAACCCTTGTTCAGTCAAAGATCAGACAAACCAAAGCCTACTGGGACGGCCGTAGGGATGAAGTTGTGGAACATTACAAAAGGGATCGCATAGACCTGATTAATGCCCTGGAGATGGACATAGTATTTGTAGGAGGAGTTCCGCCCAAAGGCTATCACCCCAAACCCATGAAGCAGATTGATCACGAGACTTATGAGGACGAAAGAGGTAATATTTATCGGGTTTCAGCCGTTACTGGCGATCTCCGGTTGTTTGAAAGAAGGGAAGAACGCAAATATACGCCGCCTACTCTGGAAGGTTTGCAGGAACAGATTGACAGGGTTGAAGAGCAGCCCCTGGGTGATCCTCAAGACTCCCAATGGGAATTTGTGCATCATGCCGTCAAAAAGATGAAAGATACACATTTCATCCTGCTTATGTGCGGTGATTTGGGATTTCCCACATTTGGCCCCACTGAAGAGGATGGTTGGATAAACCTTTTGATGGAACCTGAGATCTGCAAAAAAATCGCCGAACTCCAGGGAAGACGGCTGGTTCATCAGGTTAAATTCCAGGCCCAATTGGGTGTAGATGGCATAATGCCCTGCGGTGACCTGGGCAGCAGCACCGGACTACTGGCCAGTCCTGAGATATACCGGGAGATGGTCTACCCCTGGCACAAAGCCCATGCCGAAGAAGCTCATAAATACGGACTGAAAATACTTAAACACTGCTGCGGTCACACCTGGCCCGTAATCGAAGAACTGGCCGAAGTCTACGATGCCTATGAAGGTATCCAGGCATCAGGCGGTATGGATATCAAAGCCTTGAAAGAGCGAGTTGGCCACAAGCTTTGCCTTTGGGGAGGCATCTGGCACGAAAAGATCATAAGCGGAACAACAGAGGACATCCGCAGCGATGCCCGATACGCCTTCACCCACGCAGCCCCTGGAGGTGGTTATATAATGGGTTCAACCCACTCCCTGGCCGTAGGGGCAAAGCGGGAAAACATCCTGGAAATGAAGCGATGCCGGGATCAATGGGGAAAATATCCAATCGATCCGAAAGTGATGGTTTAAATATATTCTGAAACCAAGCATAAAATTTATGTCCGTGAAAACTTTGGCTATTCCGGTTTGAGTATGGTAATAATTTGAAAATTCCCTCAGCTTGTCATTCCTGCGAAATTCTTATTCCTTTTTGCTCAAGCTTTTTCAAAAAGCTTGAAGCATGAATAACAAATGGAGGAT
>WJIO01000379.1 GCA_014730235.1 Candidatus Poribacteria bacterium | reverse complement strand
TGTTCCTTATTACCATGAGATAATGATACCCAAGTCTTATGGTGTAGATCAGTCAGTAGCTGATACGGTTACACCCGGAGGTATATTCAGAACCCTTCGCACCGCGCCTGTTATGATGGAGATATGTCAGGACGTGGAGAGGATTTGTCCCGATGCTTTGATACTTAACTACACAAACCCCATGGCCATGCTGTGCTGGCTTTTGACTGAAGCCACAAATGTAAATTTGCTGGGACTTTGTCACAGCGTTCAGGGAACGTCACAACAGCTTGCCCGTTACATCAAAGCGCCATATAATGAAATAGCCTACTGGGTGGCCGGTATAAACCACATGGCCTGGTTCCTGGAATTTTGCTGGAATGGTGAAGACGCTTATCCACTGCTCAGGAAAGTGATGGAAGACCCGGAGATATACAAGACCAATACGGTCAGATTCGATATACTTAAACATTTTGACTACTTTGTAACGGAATCAACCCGACACATGTCCGAATACGTTCCCTATTACCGTAAAGAACAGGAAACTATGAAAGAATTCGGCCTTGGTGGTAGGGAGCCAAATAAAGTATCAGATGATGGTGGAAGATGGGCCAGACGAAGGGAAGAAATGCAAAAAAAGATGTCCGGTGAAGAGCCAATAGAACTTCGCCGCTCCCATGAATATGCGTCCAATATCATATATTCATGTGAAACCAATAATCCTGTAAGGATTAATGGAAATGTCAGAAACAACGGCATTATAACCAATTTGTCTTATGATTGCTGTGTTGAGGTTCCATGCCTGATAGATAATACAGGAGTAAGGCCATGTTATGTGGGCAATATTCCAGCCCAGCTAGCCGCCCTGAATAAATCCAACATAGCTGTCCAGGAGTTGACAGTGCAGGCCGTACTGGAAAAAGACCTGCGTAAGGCCTATTACGCCCTTTTGATGGATCCCCTCACGTCGGCAGTATGCACAACAGCGCAGATTGAAAGTATGTTCAAGGAAATGGTTGAAGCCGAGGGCGATCTGATAGCTTATTTGAAATAATATTGAAAGGTCAGGAAAATGTATAAACTTGCACCTTTGAAAGTGTATATGCTGGACAGGGTTCAGGACGATCCTCAATGTCTGAAACGCATGGAAAGGATGCTTGAAGCTATCGGTTACAACATAGGAGATGTTATCTGTATAGATAGATCAAACCTTTCAGAAATCGTGACAGAAATAAAGGGATTATGGCCTCCTGATACCGTCCCTGAAGATATGCCGGTTTCATACACAAAACCTCTGGTTTTTACCAGAATGGATTTGAGTGAAAAGAAACAGGACTTAAACTCCATACACAACGAATGTCCGGAAGGTACTCCCATGTCCTATATTAAAAATATTTTCGGACATATAAATCCCATTATTAACTGGCATCCCCATGAGCTTGACCAGAAGCTGAATCAGGTTTGTTGGCCCACGTATAATTTTGGCACAATGCAGGGATGTCCTCACGGATGTCTTTACTGTGGTGACGGTAGTGGGGGGAAATTCATAACAATAACCCTGAATCTGGAAGAATACAAAGAAAAGGTTATAGGCCCGACCATAGAAAAATATCCCTGGAACAAGTGTTTCAGGATGATCGGTTGGGGTGCTGACCTGATCCCCTTTGAGCCGGAATACGGGCTTTTTAATCTGTTTACCCACAAGTTAGCCCAGTATGATAACAGGTATGGACATTTCCATACAGCCAGCACAAACGTAGAATGGATAGCTGATTTACCTCATAGAGACAGGCTTCTGGGAGTATGGAGCACTACCTGCGAATCTGTATCACAAAACATAGAGCAGGGAGCAGGGAAGGCAATAGAGCGTTTTGAAGCTGGTAGAAAATGTGAGGATATGGGTATCCCTTCCCGGTATAAATTCAAACCTATGATCCCGGTTAGCAACTGGCGGGAGGAATATTCCAGCATTATCCAGCGGGGACTTAAAATTTCAAAACCTGAGTCCATCGGTTTTTGTGTATTAATGTGGATGGATATTGACACACTGTTAAAAAGGATAGATAAAAAACTCCTTGATCCTGCTTATATTGAAGCAGCAAAGGAAGCATCTGAGGATTTAAAGGGAGTAAAGATAGGGCCTTTTCCCCACAAAGTAAGGGCTGAAATATATCGTTTTTTAATTAAAGAGGTGCGGTGTTGGGATAAAGATACTTTGCTCTATATAAGCACAGAGTCAAGGGAAATGTGGGATGAGCTAAAGGGTGAATTAGGACAGGATCCCCGAACCTATGTCTGCGGATGCAGTTCTGTAGCTGTTCCTGGCAAAAAAGTGTTCCTATCACCGGGCATGAAATATTCCACTTATTGCCCTGAACCTGTTTGAAGAAAGTAAACCTGGTTGCGTCTTTATAATCAGTTAGTATGCTCATTTATTCTATAGCTGGTTATATTTCCGTAACCGTTAAAAAATGAAAAATGTGTTTAGAAAATACCTTTATAATGATGGTAAATTACAAAATTTGTCATTCCTGCGAAAGCAGGAATACAGAAAAAACACTATCCTGGGAGACTGGATTCCTGCTTTCGCAGGAATGACAACTAAATTATATCCATTTTTTAACGATTACATTTCCATTAACTAAAAAATCGAAGTATGGAGGCGTAAAAATGAAAACAAGAACCTTTCTACTGATATTATCGGCGTTTTCAATCCTATCGCTTTTAGGTTGCACCCTGAGCACCACCGTAATGGTCGAGGAAGACCATGATGTGCGACTGGTTAATCGATCAGGCAGTCAGGTTAAAGTCCGTATGGACGATGGAAAATATCGGTATATCGACAATGGTGAAGTAATAATAATATCTGTTAATGAAGGATACCACGAACTGGAATGGACAGAGATGTCGAATTCCAGGAGTCATACCAGACCAACAAAGGTCTATACATTTACTATTGATTTTGATCTGGATATTGAATTCAACGATGATCCGGATATTATGATAATCGAAAGATAAATTATGGAGAAATAAATATGCCAGACTCCTTGCAGGATATGTTGGATATAGCTGTTGCCGCCGCCAACCAGTCTTCCATTATACTGATGGAGAGATTCGGTAATATACAGCAGATCGTCAG
The DNA here is from genome assembly GCA_014730235.1 of Candidatus Poribacteria bacterium. Classification (GTDB taxonomy): domain Bacteria; phylum Poribacteria; class DTPJ01; order DTPJ01; family WJIO01; genus WJIO01. The sequence continues at coordinate 6,749 of WJIO01000379.1, read as the reverse complement.
TAAAGACAGTGTTAAAAAGGAATTTGTAACTGATGTTGATCTTCAGGTTGAGGGGGAGATAATCACCATAATCAGGGACGAATTTCCAGATCATTGTATATTATCGGAGGAAAGAGGTGACTTAATAATCGACTCGGATTATAAGTGGATTATAGATCCCCTGGATGGAACTCATAATTATGCCCATAAAATGCCGTTATTTGGAACATCCATAGCATTAGAGCATAAAGGTCAGGTCATTATTGGAATCGTAACCGCGCCTTATTTTAAACACACATACAAGGCTGTTCGAGGCAAGGGAGCTTTTCTCAACGATGAAAAAATCAACGTATCCAAAAGAGACTTAGGCAATGCCCTGATGATATTTGACACCAAGCTGCGCTTTGACGATGGTCCCATGCTTAAAACCCTGGGTAAACTGGTTCACAAAGCCCATATAGTTCGTATGTATGGATGCGCCACATGGGATTTGAGCATGATTGCCATAGGAAACGCTGACATGAGTGTAGATTTCACAGCTAAACCCTGGGATCTGGCGGCCGGGGCTTTAATAGTCGAGGAGTCTGGCGGCAAAGTCACCGATCTCAGGGGAAATGATTGGAACGCTTATTCAAAGGGATTCGTGGCATCTAATGGTGTTATGCACGCTGAAATCCTGGAAATAATAAGCGAATTTTTATAATTTACAATATTAAAAGTATTTTCACAGATTATCTGTGAAAATACTTTTAATACGCTTATTATTCTCTGGCTGCCAGTTCGCTGCAACCGGGGGCATCGGCCTGGCCTTCCGCCAGCTTAGTTATGAAATCAGGGAAGCTTCCGCCGGCATCTTCCACACCTTTGTCAAACAAATCCTTTACAACTTCAGGATTTTCATTAGCATGATTTCTCTCAAAAGGCTTGTCATCGTTGAGGTTTCTCAGGAATACCCCTTTGCCATTAACTTTACAATTCAGCCACCAGTCATGGTTAATAACCGTCATAGCCGAACCCCATCCGACAGTTACATGTTCCCTTACAGGATCACCATCCTCGACAGCAGATTTCCAGAAGTCCTTACCGTGCATTGGCTGTTCTGGTTCAACTCCGGCAAAATCCAGTATCTGAGCGGCTATGTCCGTATGCTGAACCAGTATATCATTGCGCTTGCCTGCACCTATTCCCTCTGGATGGCGGATTAACAGCGGCACGTCATAGACTTCAGGTGCTGATGGATAACCACGTTTGCCCATATACTTATGATCGCCTATGGAATGACCGTGATCTGTTGTGAAAATCAAGATCGTGTTTTCCAGCATACCCAATACCCGCATGGTTTCATAAAGATGCCCGAACCATCGGTCGCACATAGTCACAAGGCCTGTATAGTTAGCCCGGGTTCTCTTCAATAGCTGGGGATCAAGATTGTCGGTATTGGCGTAACCTGATGCCACCTGTTCCGGCCCATCGCTGTCGTCATACATCCTGCGGTAATATTCAGGAACAAGCCAGGGTTCATGGGGATCAAAGCTTTCTATTGTCAGGAAAAGTTTTTCTGCATCCCGGTTTTGTTCGAGCCATCTTGAAGCCTCTATCAAAACCCGGGCATTGAAATAATCTTCTTCCTTGACCCTATCCCTCATGTTTCTAATGCACTGACGGATAAAGTTTACTTTCCCGGGAGTTTGCATTTCTTTTGGCAGCCAATAATCAATTTCTTCCTGGGTTAAATCGGGCCCGCTTCGCTGTTTATCTGTTTCCTGACCTCTTAGGAACATCCACTGGTCAAACCCACGCCAGAAATTCTTTGATGGCTTAAACATGTGATAGACATCGGAAAATAATCCTGTTCTGTATCCCTTGGAACTGAGGATTTCTGCCAGGGTATCCTGCTCTTCAGGTATAGGGCCCCACCCCGGCGCGCCTACAAAATCACCTTTCAACCTGAAATTGCCGTTGAAAAACGGATAAACCCGTTGACCGGTGTAAAGTGCCCGTCTTGTGGGCAAAGTTGGCAGCGATTCCGGATACATGTGGGTCATTACAAGAGATTCTTCCGCCAATCTGTCAAAATTTGGAGTTTTAACCCTCCACCACGGTGGCGGGCCATAGCAACCCATGCAATCCTTACGTAAAGAATCAAATACAACCAATACAATATTCATTTACTACCTCCTGATATATCAAATAATAATGATTATAATGTCGGTTTCCATAGTCTAAAGGACAATTAACTTTAATTCAAGGGAAAATCTCAATTATATTACTATTGTATCTCCCAATTTATGTCCGTGAAAACTTTGGCTCTTCCGGTTTGAGTATGGTAATAATTTGAAAATTTTCTCAGCTTGTCATTCCTGCTTCAAGCTTTTTCAAAAAGCTTGAAGCAGGAATGACAAATGGAGGATATTTTTTTTCTTAATTGGACAATGTCTTTTACACTTCCACACTTAAACTGGATGAGCCAAAAATTTTGATACAGACTAAAAACTTTATTTGCTACTCCGTTCTTCGCAATAACACAGGGATGTAAAATTTATGCTTGGTTGTATCTCTCTATTTCTTGACATTATAGACCATAAGAAGTTATAATTATTATTAAGCACTAATTAAACGTGGTCTATACATTTATAGGTTTATTAAACATGTCAGGTAAACTGGATATCTTTTACAGAATTCTAACCCGGGAGCAAACTACCGGATATACTGGCTCATCAGTATTGGGCAGTCTGGAAGAATATATCATCCGCTGGTGTGATGAATTAATCAGCAATCATAATGATTCCGGACTCCATCGAATCCTTAATAATATTAAAAATACAGTAGTGGGATATGATAAAGCAAATCCGGAAATAAGAGAGCGAAAGATCGCTGAGATGGGAAGAATGCTTCTAAGTCTCAGGGACATACTTCAAAATATAAAAGATGAAGCAAGGAAACCCCAGATGTTTGATAAGGGGGAAGAACCAGGTGAAAAAGGTCTTGCCTATAAGCATCAGGGTAAATTTTCTGAGGCCATCGAGCAGTTTGAAAAAGCACTGGAAAAGAACCCAAACAACCACTTCGCTCTTTCACACCTGGCCCACATATATTTCCAGGAGGGAAATATTGACGAATCCAGCCGCCTTATTGATATGTCTCTGAAATTAAATCCCGAAAATCCCTTTGCTCATAGCGTAAAGGGAGAAATTCTCTTTAAAGAGAATAAGCTGGAAGAATCAGCCAGGATTTTTGAAGAGATACTTAATTTAAATCCAGAAGATATATATGCCTACAGCAAACTAGGGGTAATATACCGTAAACTGGGGAGAATTCAGGAAGCAGAATCAATCTTAAATAGAGGATTGGAATTATCTCCTAATGATTCTGCCCTTCACCACGCCCTTGGCGATGTATACGCATGGAAAAAGGAGGACGAAAAAGCCATAGAAGAATACCAGAAGGCTGTAGAACTTGATCCCGAAGATAGTTACGCCTTCAGGGGATTACTATCCAGTAAAGTCAAAGGCCGGGATTCTGAAGCGATAATCTCTCAGCTTCAAAAAATACTCAAAATTCCCTCCCGCAGGGATAACCCTCATCTACATGCACTACTGGCTCAACACCTTAAACGGGAAAAAAGATATGAAGAAGCGGCTGAGGAATTCCAGGAAGCTTTAAAATTGCAAACCAATTCTATATATTTCCAGACCCAGTTGGCCTTTTGTTATTCGAAAATGAAAGAATATGCAAAAGTTGTTAAATTACTGGAACCCATATATAAAATAAGAAGCAGAGATCCCCATATCGCAGGAGCTTTAGCAAAATCCTACGAAGGGTTAGGTCGCATTGACGATGCCCGGAAACTGCTTATTGATATATTATATATACACCCTAATGACCGATTTCTCAGGATGACCCTTGTAAATCTTGGAAAAAATAAATCACCTTCTTTAGCGAAGGGATAGAATGAATACGGAGGACATTAATGACACCAAAAGAGCGAGTAATAGCGGCTCTTGAATTGAGACAGCCCGATGACATAGTTCCTACTTTTGAATTGGAATTCCAGCTTACTCAGGAGTTCTTCGGGAAAAGCTTTAAAGATACTCGTAATGTTACGGGCAAGGAATTGGATGAAAATCTGGGTTATAATGTTGATCTACATCTTCAAATAGCCGAAGAGTTGGATTATTCCATTATAAGAACCGGTGACACCAGGATACTTCGTAAGTTGGTGGAAAGAGGCGCGGATAAAAAATACCTCTTATGCGGTGAAGCTGATGGAACTATGGGAATACCTAATGGTGAAAACATGGTTCAGATGTCTGTCAGGCTTTTTGAGGAAGCAGACGAGGTTAAACGGGGCCTGAAGGCATCTGTAGAAAACGGCATAAAGTCGGGAAAGGCTCAACTGGAAGCAGGTGCTGAATGTCTGACCATGTGTGCTGATTACTGTTTTAACGACGGACCTTTTCTATCCCCTAATATGTTCGCTGAATTCGTAACTCCATATCTTCACCGATTAATTGAATCCCACCGGGAAAATGGTGCTTATGTTATCAAACATACAGATGGTGACATTATGCCTATACTGGACCAACTGGTTTCATGCAAACCCCATGCTTTACATTCTATTGATCCCCAGGCTAAAGTTGATCTGGCAGAGGTAAAAAAGCTTGTGGGTGATAAAGTCTGTCTTGCTGGTAATGTAAACTGCGGTCTTATGCAAACCGGAACCGACGAGGAAGTCAGGGAGGATATTCTCCGATCTCTCCGAGATGGTATGCCCGGTGGTGGTTATATTTTCTGTACCAGCAACGTAGCCTTTAAGGGTATGCCTCCGGAAAGATATAAGCTTATGATGGAACTACGGGAAAAATACGGCAGGTATGATGTAGAATAAAGTGAGTTTTTATATGGTTTTGCAGGGCACGCTGATGCGTGCCCAATCTTTCTTTATTTCTCAGGCGGAATTATCTTACACTCAGGTATTTCCCTTAATTCAGCTTCCGGGCCTGGTGGGGCGTAGATTGCTATAATCTTCATCTCTTCCCAGCCGGTGTTTATGGTTTCGTGATATACATCCGGTGGAATATGTATAACGGTTCCGGGGCCGACTTCCCTGCGTTCACCTTCAACCATCTGTTCACCTTTTCCAGATATGATATACAGAATCTCTTCAACGCCCGGATGGTTATGATTTTCGTGACCCTTGCCGGGTTCGAGTAAAACAATTCCCATACTGAAAAGTTCAGCGTTTGTAACCAGGGGTTCACTGAGCCATTTAATCTTACCCCAGTCAAATACCTGAGTTTCTACCTCTTCAGCGGTTACGAATCTTTTTCCCTTCATTTTTGACATATTTCTCTCCTTGGTTATTAGCAGAAAATGAATATCTACAGATATCGAATTTCAGAGTTTAAATCATCCAGATTAATTATGGCAATACTTCTCTTGTCTTCAAGCCAACCGCCACATTCACCGGGATTGACAACCAGAGTTTTACCATGCTTTTTTACCGCAGCTTCGTGAGTGTGACCGTATATGATTATATCATAGACCTGACTTTCGGTTAAAGCTTCTAATGCACCGGGTTCATGCAGAACCAGGATTTTTTTGTTATCCAATGTCAAAGAATAGGGTGCTATTTTTATCCTTCCTTCTGAGACTTTATTCAAACCCAGTATTTCACCATCGTTATTACCAAATACACCTACGTATTCACAGTTTAGTTTCGCCATGGGTTTTAAGGCAAAGGGCGCGACATAATCCCCCGCATGGATAACCATTTTTACTCCACGATCATTAAAATACTGTACAGCTTTTGTAATTATCGGTATATTATCATGAGAATCGGAAATAACTCCTATAAGCATCATTTTCCTCCATAATTTCTGTTGATTTTTTCAAATATCTGATACCATACCTCAGAATTCTGAGACAGTATATCAAAATTGGGATGAGAGGGACAGGGAGAAATTGCTTCTTGTATAAATACCCTCTTCCAGATAGGAGCGTCCTCTACGCATGTCATATTGAGCCTCAAGATTAAACCCACGAGTTATTTTTCTGGATACATTTATGGTAAAGGTTCCCCTTTCATCATCCTCAAGTTCTACCTGGTTATCTGTTTCACTGGAAGATTCGGAGTTATACTTTTTATACCTTACTAAAGCATATATATTCAGCATAACTTCGTAAGGTAATTTTTTTGCCATAAGCAAAGTTATCTTATTTGATTTGTGGGAGTAAATGTCTATTTCGGATGATACGTCCTGATAGGAATAGGATAAATTAAACAGGAAGAAACTGTAAAACTGGGTGAAAATCCCAATTTCACTGGTAGAATCACTACGGGATAATGAATTCTCAGGAGAAATACGCTCCCACTTATGGAAATACGTTTTACCTCTAAGATACTGAATCCCCAGGGTTGCCCTGGGTAATAAACGTATATCGGTTTTGATTCCGGTCTGATAACCATTTCGATCAAAGGGATCAAAGTCCTCGAAGTTAATAAAATTGTGGGTATACATTATTCTGGCTTTCACATCCGGAAAAACGTTAACCCTTAATCCGGTTCCTAAACCACCTCTCAGATAGGCTTCTTCGCTGGGTAATACTCCACTTTCGGTATGAATTGATGTACGACTTCTCAAATTTCCATGAATTTCAGGTTCTATATATTTGTTTAATTTATAATATGAATGTAAGTTTACGCTGTTAATTATAACGCTTTCACCAGAAAGTGAAGGTGCATCCAGGTATTTGAGACCATCCTGTAG
>WJIO01000378.1 GCA_014730235.1 Candidatus Poribacteria bacterium | reverse complement strand
TTTGAGCATTTTCATCTGTTTCTTCATGCTGAATTCTTATAAACATTGGTTTTAGAGATTTTTTAGAATTCTCAGATCTATTTAAACCATATAGGAATTTCTATGTCTTCATTAAAAGGCACAAGAACACCCTCTGCATAAGTCCAACCAGGCGGCTGGGTGAAGGTTGCGGTTGAAATTTCCGATGAGCATTTACGGCCATCAGACAGCTCTAGTTCGATCCAGAATTTTCGTACTTTGAAATAATCGTGTTTTGGATTTTTAATCACAAAGCGATTGTGGAATGATAATTTGTCCAGAGCTTCACCGTTAAATGGCATGGTGACATTTTCAGCCCATATATCTTTTATTTCATCGCCGCCAGCCGGTTCCATATTTCCCAGTTCGATCCCGTTCAGGACAGCGAATGAACCGTATTCAGAGCCTGTTCCTGATAAGCCCATGCCGTCATATCTAAGCCAACCTTTTCTGGCGTTTCTTATATCAGAAAGAGTAAGGTTTTCTACCGGATAAGGCCCTGGTTCTCGCTTATATGCCTTCGTATTTTCATCCAGAATTCTCACCAGAGATGGTTTTAAGCTCTCTACACGCAGGTCAGCCCAGCAGGCCCAATCACCGCTGGAGTTATCATTTTTTCCCACATCTGCGATAATTTTTATCTGCACTTCCTGACCTGAAAATTCCGACAGATCAGCTTCGATAGTCTTCCAGTCGTGTTTTTGCACAGGGATTTCCCCTGCAATGGTTTCATTCCCTGAGCTATCGGTAACTGTTACCATATACAGTATACCATCCCCGGGATCGCTTCCATCCTGCTTACCTACTGATGCCCGGAAGGCGGCTGGCGGCTCTTTGGGAAGTTGTATCGGTTCATAAAGGGCTAAGGTGTAACCTACTCCACCAACCCAGGGAGGATGAACGGCAAAGCCGTTTTTTGTTACCTTACCGCATGTAACCTGCTTTGGACTTACATAAGCATGAGTCGTGCCATATACAGACTGTTCTTTTTGACCTCGCAGACATATGCCGCCTCGCCACGTATCCGGCAGGGATACTATCTCCGGTGTTTTATATTCAACATGCATAGCCTGTTCCAGCTTCTGGATCGTATCATCCATATGAAGCTTTATGTCAACTATTTCTGAGTATTCTTTCTCAGGAATCCCCAGGTCAATAAACGCTTCTGTGACTTTCATGGGCTGGATTTCCACTTTCTTTTCCATATCTCCCACTTTAAGAACTGCTTCTTTTGTCTCAGACATATTGCTGGTGATATGGAATTTCATGTTATTACCATCTATAGAGATTTCCATATCAGCCGAAGAAACAACGGTAAAGTCTATCCATTTACCCTCAAACTGCTTCCAAATACGATCCCCCGGTTTGGCGTCTTTTGATATCTGGAATTCATGCTTTCCTACATTTACATTTTCCCCGGCAACGACTTTATTCCGATCGGATTTTAAGTCATCCTCATCATCATCAGAACCGGCTGTAACCATATAGCTGAAAGCTCCTTCAACAGGCATAATGTATGTTAAACTCCGGGAAGTCCTGATTTCTGCTTCACCAAGCTCTTTTCGCTCCTCATCCAGGGCAATTGCTTTACTGGCATTGATAGCAAAACCACATTCAGAATTTTTATACGGTATAACCTCGTATTTATCATCATCCAGTATTCGGCAGATTCCAATACCATTACCAGCCGCTTTTTCAAAGCGAGTGAATTCACCTCTGCCGTCAATGTAGATATAATCAGGAGTAACAGCATAGTCACAGCGATGTCCATCCGGATCAGAACTCAGGACGTATACAGAGCCATCCTTTGTCCATCCTGTGTAACCATTAGGCGGCAAGTCAATTTCTTTGCCATAGACATTTACCTTCATGCGATCATCTGGATTTCCGTTTACCACAGTTACACATCCGTTAGTATATTTTGTGACGATCTGAGAACGTTTGTATGCCCCAGATGCTACCGCAGTTGTGGTATCCACAAGGTTACCCGTAGTTTCTGCGTAACGGATTGTTTCTACGCTGGACAGTGCATAACTGCTGTGAAGTTGTTGCAGCATGTAGTAGCTTCTGAGGGCGTTTTGCTCCCCACCTTCATAGGCCAGAAAACCAGTATGCCCAAAGGCCACAGTGGCGGCTAAAAAGCGATCTATGTACGCATCCTTATCATCACCCATGCTGTGACCATGACCGTAGAACATACCGGGATTGCCCATGCCGAAGTTACAGCATAGATCGTGCAGTTTCAGCAGGTCGAAATCCACAAGCCAAGGGCTTGTAGCCGGTTTATACTGCTGATCCTGTCCGTAGTTGCCATCAGTAAGACCGCAGTACATATAATGACGGTTACCTTCTGAATACACAGGGCCTTCCCATGCAGCTTTTTGCAGAATCATGATCTCGCCGAAGGAATAGAACACAGCCGTGAAAGTTCCTGCACCGGGAACACGGTAGTCATAGTCCACCCGATCCCAGGGTGCTACAGCCGTATGGACATCACAATAAGCTGTGCTGAATTTGAATTTTTCCTGAATCTTTGGGGCCAGCATCTGGCAGAATTCCACAGCCCGGGCGGGTTTAGGAGCATAACACCTTGCCCATGCATGTTGAAGCTGTTTATCAGGTAATCGGGTAACCCGATCGACGTGCCAGTATTCGTTTACTGGCGCAAAATCGGTAAAGTTGTTATATGGACCATATACAAATCCCAGCCTGTCCTGGAGTATCCGGGCGTAGTTGTATGCACCTTCATCGCCACCTTTGCCCGGGGCGGCTTTTGTGCGGAAGGTAAAGCTTTCGCCGCCGTCGCGCCACAGGGTTTCGTGATCGGTAATAACCACCTGAGTCATGCCCAGTCTGTGACACCGGGTCCAGAACTTAACGTCATTTTCACGATTTCCCGCGCCGTGGGCCCGCCATACGCGTGTGCCTGTGACGTGCTTCCATGGGGATTCGGGGTTCGGAATGGTAGGTAGCATTTCCTCATAGCGGGATGATACGGTAATAAAAAATCTTTCGTAACAGTCGTTGCGCTGACCGTCGGTTTTTGATATGTAACGCACTCCGCCGTTATAAATTACCTCGTCATCCTCTACAGAATTTTCCGCCCAGGGTGTTGAACCATTAGACAAGCACCAATCGGTATTACCTGTCATAAATACTGGATTTTCCGGCGTTCCTGAGACTACAACTGCCGGTCGGGTGGTTCCATACATGTAAAAGGGATTTGTCACCAGCCGAGGATTCTCCAACCCTACAGCTTTTCCGTAGCGAACCTCACCTACAACACCTCCAGGAGCTTTTACGTCAATTACAAGGGATTTATTCCACAGTCGGTAGGTGTAGGTTACATCTGCGGATGCATCCCCGGCATAAAGCTTCCAGCTTGATTCTACGGTGCTGCCTTTTTTCTTTGTGTCTATATGTTCCGCTTTTTGGGGTGGCATACTTTTATCACTGTTTATAATGTATATGCCACCATCAACGCAGGGTTTGAATTCAAGTCCGTTCCATGATGCTTTTATGTCGCTAAATGTGCCGGTTTCTGGTTTTATGGTGTATATAAGCTCTCCGTCTAAGCCTTTATATGTGAATACAAATTCGCTGTTTTGAGTCGTAAGGTGAGTTTCAAAATCATCAGTGAGGTTATCCGGCAGAATGGTCTCCGGTCTGTTGGGGAAAGGCAGTTTTCCGGGGCCGGTGTTTGTTCCTGTTGTCTGCCCGGGGAACATGGCTATCCCTCTTTTCGGTCTTGGATCAAATTCCAGTGGGGGAAATTCTTCGGTGAATACAGCCAGATTATCAAAATAAATTACCCGGTCTTCTTCGTTTGTGCAGTTATCCACAATAAAGGCCTTGAAT
>WJIO01000377.1 GCA_014730235.1 Candidatus Poribacteria bacterium | reverse complement strand
TGGTTGTGGAGTTGTATTCTAAATAAATAACAACAAAGCAAGACTCATACCTTGCTAAAAATAGCCCTGGGCCAGGAGGTTATGATCTATGCATTTGAAAGAGCTCAAGATGCCCAAAAGACTGTCGGCTGATCCTGATGCTCTAACATATAATTATGGAAAATTTATTGCAGAACCGCTATCAAAAGGCTTTGGAATTACTCTTGGTAATTCGCTCCGAAGGGTATTGTTGTCTTCCCTGAAGGGAGCTGCGGTAACAGGAGCTAAGATAGATGGAGTTCTTCATGAATTTTCTACCATTCCAGGTGTAGTTGAAGATGTTACCCAGATAGTCCTTAACCTCAAAGAGGTTCGTTTCAGACTTCTGGATGACGGACCGGTGACGCTTAATCTTGATGTTAAGGGAATGAGCGAAGTTACTGCTGCTGATATTCAACCCAATAACAGGGTGGAAGTAATGAACCCCGATCAGCATATTGCTACGCTGGATAAGAATGGCGAACTGAAGATGGAAATATATGTTGATAGCGGCAGGGGTTATGTTCCGGCGGAACTTATAATGGAAGGTAATTTACAACCCGGATTAATGCCCATTGACGCTTCTTTTTCTCCCGTAAAAAAAGCTACATTTAGAGTTGAAGACCGACGGGAAGAGATGATTGATTATGATAGACTTTCTATAGAGGTCTGGACTGATGGAAGCATGACGGCTAAAGATGCTGTGGCAGAAGCAGCTAATATTTTATCTGATTATCTCGCAATATTTACTGATTTTGATGAGAATTATATTGAGGAAGAAGAAGAAATTGACGAAGAAGCGGAAAAGCGTAAGATGTATCTAGCAAGACCTGTTGCAGAGCTTGAGCTTTCCGTTCGTTCTGCCAATTGTCTTGAAGCCGCCGAAATCGTTACCATCAGGGATTTAGTAACAAAAACAGAATCGGAAATGCTGAAATTCAGGAACTTTGGACGTAAGTCATTGAATGAAATTAAAGAAATTCTGGCTGATATGGGACTTCGCTTCGGAATGTTACTGGATGAAGAAGGCAACGAAATAGAGAAAGAAGAGGAGGAACCTGAAGATGCGTCATAAGCGAAAAGGGAGGAAACTGGGACGGACAAGCGCGCACCGAAAAGCTATGCTCTCAAATATGGTTACTTCTCTCTTCGAACATGAAAAGATTGAAACCACCTTGCCTAAAAGCAAGGAGTTAAGACGGACAGCAGAAAAGCTTATAACGTTAGCCAAGCGAGGAGATTTACATGCTCGCAGGCAGGCGGCTGTCACTGTCCGGGATAAAGATGTTCTTAAAAAGCTATTTGACGATATAGCCCCCCGTTATAACGAAAGAAACGGCGGTTATACTCGTATTATAAAACTCGGATACCGATTTGGTGATGGTGCTCCCATGTCGGTTATTGAGCTTGTAGAATAAGCAGACCGGTTTTTTTTAGATATTTATAGGGATAGTCATGTCTACATGACTATCCCTATATTTTTTTTGTAAATTTACATAACGAGTAATTCATAACTATGAAAGTAGATCATCTACTAAAATATAACTCTCGTGATTTTCATCGTTATGAAGAGATAAATATAGAACCAATTCCAGATAGCAAAAGGCATGGAAATTTCAGCTAAATCTAATTATGATAGCGGAATATAAAATTTACGTCTGAAGAAAATAAGTAAAACAAATTAGCCGATTAAAAAACTAAATTATCTTTTTCCACCATATCAACAGCTTTCATGTAATCTTTATGGGTATTGACATTAAAGAAGACCAGAAGGTTATTATCGTCGTGAATTTTTGCAAATTCAATGGCCTTTACTTTCAGTTGTGAAAATATGGAGGATATTTTCAGATGGCCTGATTGTATCTGCTTTTCTATTGTATCAAGGCAGTTTTTGGAGTAGATGGCTGTGGTTGGATGATAGCCGTCGGGAGTGACAGGAACTATTATATCATAATCCTCTATATTATCTATAATTTTGTTAAGTATAAATGGTTGGATGAAGGGCATGTCGCAGGCCAGGATTATATTATATTGGGTTTTGGTTATTTTTAATCCTGTATAAATCCCTCCCAATGGGCCTGAATTTGGGATTATATCGCTAAAGGTGGGAAATTCAAGATGGGTGAAGTCCTCTGGAAAATTTGTCATTATCATTATCCGGTCTGTCACTTCTGACAGGGTTTCTATAATGCGTTGTATTATCTGTTTTCCGCCTATTTCCAGAAGGGCTTTATTTCTATATCCTAATCGCTTACCCCGACCACCTGCCAGGATTATACCCGTAATATCTGACATATTTTTATTTCTATAGTAACTGTTAAAAAATGAAGTTCTTCCGGGTTTAGTGTTGTAATGAAGAAGAAGCACAATTACACAAGAAAAATCTACTTTGCTTGTCATTCCTGCTTTCGCAGGAATGACAACTAAATTATATCCATTTTTTAACGATATCTCATCTTTAACTACACCCTGGCAACCCGGGTAGACTTTCGGTAAATCGCCCATGGCACATGTTCCCTGAACGTTGCTCTATCCACGCAGAGGGGTTGACTCCGGTGCTTTCCTTAGAGGTCATTCGCCCGAAATATTTATCATTAATCATTACTACTGGAGACAGAAAACCCGTCTTATTAAATATAATCAACTACACTTTATATAGTAATTTTCCAAGCTAGGCATCAGCCTTATTTTTGTCATTTCGTTGATATACACTCCAGTATAACAGAGCGACAAATAGCGAACCGCCAATTATGTTTCCGATTGTGACTGGAATAAGATTCTTTATGAAGAAATTGCCCCACGTAAGATTTGCCAGGTTAAGCCCTGATATTTTTGCTACTTCTGTGCCTTTAAGGAATAACCCCATGGGAATGAAATACATATTGGCAATACAGTGCTCAAAACCTGTAGCAACAAAGGCCATTATTGGAAAGAAAGCAGCCCAGATTTTTCCGGATGTATCATTCGCTGATATCATCAACCACACGGCCAGGCAAACCAGCCAGTTACATCCAATTCCTCTGAAAAATGCTGCTCCAAAGGAAATATTTACCTTGCTATTGGCAGTAGCAAGGGCTTTTACACCAATACCCATACTGGTGCTTCCGGCTTTCCACAAACCAGTTCCATACATTATACCTACCAGCAGTAATGAACCAGCGAAGTTTGCTATATAAACTATTATCCAGTTTCTTAATAGTTTACCGGGACTTGAATGGCCACCCAGAACACTGGCAAATATAAGGTTGTTACCTGTAAACAACTCAGCACCGGCTATGACGACAAGCATCAGACCCACAGAAAATACAGCACCCGTGATAAATTTGGCTATACCAAGCCCTACGAACTTGGCGGCATCATGACTTACAGTTGTTGCCAGAGCACTTCCAAATCCGATATAAACTCCGGCCAGAATACCGAGAATTATCAGGTTGAAAGCAGAAGCATTACACTTTCCCACTCCTATAGTTTGTGATACACTCTCTGCTATTGCTGATGGTGACTTACAACTGGCGGCAGGTAAGGGGTTACTTGTTCCCATTAGGATATTCTCCTTTTTTTTAAAGCTACAAAAAAAGGCGGCGATAGAGCCGCTTAAGTTTATTTGTTCTGTAGCTTAAATCTGTATCTTAAACATAATTAGAGACTGCGTGAAAAATATTAGTATATACCGACAGCATTAGTATATCAAATTATAAAGTCTATTACAACATTATGAAGATTATTGAGTGCGATTTGAAATGCGTAAGTTATTTAATCCTTATTACTTAATTTCCTTATATTTTTCAACTTTGTGAAAATAGTAACAAATAGCTCTTGACCCAATTGTTAATTTCTGTTAAAATATGAAACCAGAAGTTTATATAATAATTGGTTTTTCCGGGTTTAGTGTGTTAATAATTTGAAAATCTTCTCAGCCTGTCATTCCTGCGAAACCAGGAATCCAGTATTTATGCGGATCTACTGGATTCCTGGTTTCGCAGGAATGACCAAAAAGATGAGGTTTTTTCTTAATTAGATATTTTTTTGCATTTCCACGTCAAGTCGGAAGAAGCCAATAATTTTAAGATAAAGATACATTGATTATAGTGTATAATTATTTTTGTCTTCAAACATTTCTATATTTTGTATTTATTTTCTGCGTTATAAGTGCCTCAAAAATTAACTATACTCACCTTTGCAACAAAAAACCGGAGATTAAAAAAGTTTCTTGTGAAACGATATTAAAGACTTTTTTCTATAATATTAGTTTCATCTTATCAAACAAACTCAAACCAAAAATAGATAATTCCATAAAATTAATAATAAAATTTATTATGTATACGTTAAATTTTGTTTTAGTTGGGTAAAATTTAATCCCAACTTTTTATTTTATCATGGCTTGTAACTAAATTCACAAACCCCATCAAGGATTTTACAAAAACCCTTGATAAACTTGATTGAAATCAAACGAGGATCGGAGATTTAATATGGGAGTTGCTTTGGACTTCAGAGAAGTAGATGTAGCTGATTTTGAAGAGCTTTTAGACAAATACGAACCAGGTGATGCCAGCCGGCTGATACCATTTTTACAGGATGTTCAGGAAATTTACGGTTATCTGCCGGGACAGTTTATGGAACGCATTGCCAAACATCTCAGAATTCCCAAAAATCAGGTTTTTGGTGTAGCCACGTTTTACGCCCAGTTCTCTTTGAAACCCAGAGGTAAGAACGTTATAAAGGTATGCACAGGTACTTCCTGCCATGTCCGAGGCTCAAAGAATGTTCTTGAAGTCATGGAAAAGGCACTGGAAATTAAAGCTGGTGATACCACGCCTGATCTTAATTTTACCCTGGAAACAGTGGCCTGTCTTGGTACATGTTTCCTTTCACCGGTTATGATGATAAACGATAAATACTATGGTAAACTTACTCCACACAAAACCGAAGAAATATTAAAAGAATATCAAAATAATATTAAAAACGAGAGTTAAGGAGCTCCTGATGGAAAAGCTAAAAACACCTGAAGATCTGGAATCTTTGCGGAAATCATTGGTTGAAGCCCAGGATACAGACAAAATCCGGGTGCGCATATGTATGACAGGCTGTCGTGCTTATGGCGCAGAGGAGATCAGGGACGCTCTTGTAAGTGAGATCGAAAAAGCCGGTATACAGGACAAGGTAGAAATTGTTGACACAGGATGTCACGGTTTCTGCGCAAAAGCTCCTGTAATGGCTATTGATCCCTATGGATATTTCTACCAGGAAGTATCTGTTGATGACGTTCCTGAAATCGTATCTGAAACCCTGATGAAGGGCAACGTAATTGAAAAACTAATATACGAAGACCCTGAAACAGGCGAAAAATTCGCAAAAACCGATGAAGTTCCATTCTACAAAAAACAAATGAAGCTGGTGCTTCGCAACTGTGGTCACATAGATCCCCAGGATGTTAACCAGTATATAGCCCGGGATGGTTATAAAGCCCTGGTGAAAGCTCTGACCACCATGACACCGGAAGAGGTAATTGACGAAGTTAAAAATTCCGGCCTGCGTGGTCGCGGCGGTGCAGGATTCTCCACAGGCATGAAGTGGCAGTTCGCCAGAAGTGCCAGAGGAGATGAAAAATATATTATATGTAACGCCGACGAAGGCGACCCTGGCGCTTTTATGGACAGAGCCGTTCTTGAAGGCGACCCCCATACAACCCTGGAAGGTATGTGCATAGCTGCCTATGCTATTGGAGCGCAGGAAGGCTACATATACGTCAGAGCCGAATATCCCATAGCGGTGGAACACCTGAAAATAGCCGTTAAACAGATGGAAGATATGGGACTTCTGGGCGAAAATATACTGGGAACCGGCTTCAACTTCAAACTAAATATTATGGAAGGCGCTGGAGCTTTTGTATGCGGTGAAGAAACAGCATTAATGGCATCCATCGAAGGTAAAAGGGGTATGCCCCGACCAAGACCCCCCTTCCCGGCAAACTCAGGTTTATGGGAAAAACCAACCAATATAAACAACGTTGAAACCTACTCCAATATAGCCAATATCATCAACAACGGTGCTGAATGGTATGCGGATATTGGAACTAAAAACAGCAAGGGTACAAAGCTGTTCGCCCTGGCTGGTGATGTAAACAACACCGGTCTTATCGAAGTTCCCAACGGAACTACCCTTAAAGAGATCATATTTGAGATCGGCGGAGGAATCCAGGACGGCAAGGAATTTAAAGCCGTTCAAATCGGGGGCCCTTCCGGTGGTTGTGTGCCCCTGCAGTACATCAACCTGCCGGTTGATTATGAATCCCTGAGCAGTGTAGGTGCTATTATGGGTTCAGGCGGTATGATCGTCATGGACGAAGATACCTGTATGGTGGAAATAGCCCGTTACTTCATGGAATTTGTACAGGATGAATCCTGCGGTAAATGCGTTCCATGTCGTGTGGGCACAAAACGGATGCTGGAAATCCTTACCCGTATCACCAAGGGTAAAGGCAAAGAGGGCGATATTGAGCTTCTCATGGACATCGCCAATACAGTTAAAAATTCGTCCCTGTGTGCTCTGGGCCAAACAGCACCCAATGCCATCTTATCCACTATAGATTTCTTCCGTGACGAATATGAAGCCCATATTAAGCTCAAAAAATGTCCTGCCGTTATATGTCAGGAAGTCATATCGTCGGCTTGCAGTCATGTATGCCCAATAGGCACAGAGGCAGCGGTATATACATCTCTGATTTCCTGGGGTCGCTACAACGAAGCCTGGGAAGTCATCAGAAAGGACAACCCACTACCTTCTCTTTGTGGTAGAATATGCCACTATCCATGCGAATCAAAATGTCAGGCTGGCAAATGGGGTGATCCCATAGCTATCAGGCATCTTAAGCGATTCGTGGCTGATTATGCCGAACAAACAAGCAGATATGAGCTAAAAGAAGCCCCGGTAATTGACAAAGAACCTGTGGCCGTAATAGGTTCAGGCCCTGCCGGATTAACGGCTGCTTATTACCTGGCCAAAAAAGGTTATGATGTTACGGTATTTGAAGCAGAGCCAATTGCAGGTGGTGCACCGGCCATGTATATACCCGATTACAGGCTTCCCAAAGAAGCTCTTGAAAGGGATATAGACAATATTCGCCGGGCTGGCGTTAAAATCAGAACCAACGTCAGAATTGGCGAGGATATACCTTTCGACCAGGTAATATCCGATTACGCCGCTACATTCATAGCTGCTGGCGCTCATAAGAAAAACAGACTGGCAATAAAAAATGAATATGCTGAAGGTGTAATCCATGCTATTGACTTCCTGCGTTCTTTGAAATTCCATATGGGAATTAAAGTCGGCCCCAGAGTTGGTGTTATCGGTGGTGGTAACGCTGCCATAGACTCATCCAGAGTTGCCAACAGGCTCGAAGGCGTGGAAGAAGTCACTGTATTTTACAGAAGAACAAGACACGAAATGCCGGGATTTGAAGAAGAACTGGACGCAGCCATTGAAGAGGGTGTCAATGTCAAACTTCTTACATTACCCAAGAGAATTATTGCGGAAAATGGTCAGCTTAAAGCTGTAGAGTTCATAAAGACCGAGTTAGGGGAAGTGGACGACAGCGGCAGAAGAAGGCCAATACCTGTCCCTGATTCTGAGTATACTGTAGAACTGGATACATTGGTTCTGGGTATTGGTGAAACCGCCGCCCTGGAATTCCTGGGTGAAGGTCATGGTATCAACATATCGAAGATTGGTACTATAGAAGTGGATCGAGAAACTTATGCCACCAACGTATACGGTATATTTGCCGGTGGTGATGTTGTAACTGCACCCAACAACGCTGTAGAAGCTATGGCATCGGGTAAAATTGCCGCAGAGATGATCGACAAATACCTGCGACGTGAAAAGATGGTCAGGGATTATAACGTATCCAGACCTTCAATATTTGTTCCTCCGGTAGAATTAAGTGAACAGGAAATAGAACAGGAAGGTAGAGTTTCTATGCCACATCTGCCGGTATGTGACAGACAGAAGAACTTCAAGGAAGTCGAAATGGGTTACACTGAAAAAATGGCTGTAACTGAAGCCAGACGTTGTTTAAGGTGTGATCTTCAGACCGAAGATGCCAAAGAAGCTCTGGAACATATGGAAGAAGAAGAGGAAGCCGAAGTTCCGGCAGATTAAACAGTAATCAGTGACCCGTGATCAGAGAACCGATCGCAGATTACTGATCACGGATCACTAATATAATATACCTTTTAAGGAGGACAGTAGATGGCTGAGATCACACTCACCATAAACGATAAAGAGGTTAAAGGAGAGGATGGAGATACCATACTCAATGTATGTCAGAAAAACGACATTGATGTACCTACCCTCTGCCATTTTGATGGAATACCGGACATGGGTTCCTGCAGGATATGTATTGTGGAAATTGAAGGCTCAGGAAGACCTCGTATAAGCACCTCTTGCACTACTCCGGCAACTGATGGAATGATAATACAAACTGATACAGAAAAGCTCAGGGGGATGCGCAGAAATGTCCTTGAATTCCTGTTATCAGAGGGCAATCACCATTGTATGTACTGTGCCGCCAGTGGCGACTGCGAACTTCAGGACCTGGCCTACAGGTTTGGAATTGATTACATAAAAATGCCTGTTACGCCATCTGAGGAATCAACGCATGTTGATTCTTCCCAGAGATACCTGGTAGCCGACCCAAATCGCTGTATCCTTTGTTACCGATGTGTCAGGGTTTGTAACGATATGGCCGGAAACCAAGTGCTTGGTATATCCAACAGAGGATCAAAAGCCCAGATTATATCCGATATGGGCGAAAACCGAGGCGAATCCGGATGTGTTAGCTGTGGTACATGCGTTCAGGTATGCCCCACCGGAGCTATCCTTGACCGTCGCAGCGCATATATGGGAAGAAAAACTGAAGTAGACACCACCAAAAGCACATGTCTGTTTTGCAGCGTAGGATGCGGAAATGAAATAATCAGTCGTGACAACTACCTTATCAGGATCGAAGGCGACTGGGATGCTGAACCAAATAAAGGTCTGCTTTGCGTTCTTGGTCGTTTTTCCCCATTATATGATGAATGTAGAGCCAGGGCCAACAAACCCATGATCCGAAAAGATGATCAACTCCAGAAAGCAACCTGGAACGAAGCCCTGAACGCTGTTGCAGAAAAGCTTAAATTTACCGATAAAGATAAAATAGGCGGACTGGTATCAACCCATGCCACTACCGAAACTCTGAAATTATTTGCCAAATATTCCGATGATATGGGTGCAAAAAATGTAGGTTGTATAGAAGGCCCCATCTCAGATCCGCCGGAGAAAGGCTTTGACCTATCCGATCTGAACGACGCTGATTTGTATGTTGTAGTAGGCGAAGACCTTTCGGAGGGTCTGCATCAGGTTGTGGGTTTTCTGATAAAGCGCAATTTAATCGAGAGGGATAAAAGGCTGGTTATTGTAAACGACGAAGAAACCGGCCTGATTGAATTTGCCGATAAACATCTGAAAATATCAGAACTGGACAAAGCTATCGAGCTTTGTAAGGATGCAGAAAATCCCATTGTTGTTTACAATGATGAAGCAATAAATCAGGTAGACAAAATGCGGGAAGAACTTGCTGACAATGCCAAATTTTTCTGGATGCCCCCTGGTATCAACAGCCGCGGCGCTCTGGCTGCTGGTCTGGATGGAGAATTCGACCCTGATAAAGCCAGTTGCGTCTATGTAATGGCCTGTGAAGCCGGTGACATCTCTGAGGAACTTCTGTCAAAGCTGAAAAAAGCTGATTTCGTGGCTGTTCAGACAAGCTATATGGAACCCTGGGACGAAGTTGCCGACGTTATTCTGCCAACAACTATATGGGCGGAAAGAGAAGGCACAGTTATAAACATGGAAGGACAGGAGTTAAAAGTAAACAAAGCCGTTGACCCACCCAAAGAGGTTAAAGCAGAAGCGGATATTCTCAACGCTCTGGCGGAAAAAATTGGTTAATCGTTCCTTGGGGAATAAAGGACATTAGAAAGCTGTTAAACTAATCGGCTTTTAAAAATATATTGTAAGGAGATAAGCTAAATGCCTAAGGTAACTGTAGCAACCGATTGGCTGGATGTCTGTGCAGGATGCCACATGTCGCTCCTGGATATGGATGAACATCTGATCGAGCTTTTGAGCAAAATAGAAATAACCTCTTCTCCTATAACCGACCTCAAGGAACCGCCTGAGGAAGGCGTGGATGTAGGCATTCTTACCGGAGCCGTATCTGACACACACCAGAGAAGAGTAGCCAGACGTATGAGAGAACGGTGTAAAATACTGGTAGCAATAGGTGACTGTGCTGCCATGAATGGTATTCCTACCATGCGCAACGACCTGACACCTGATGACGTTCTTACTCGCGGGTATGTAGAAACCGAAAGCACTGTGGATGGAAAGATACCCAAATCCAGAGAGATTGCCCGACTACTTCCTCAATCTATGCCTGTTCATGAGGTTGTAAAAGTGGATGTTAATCTTCCCGGATGTCCTCCATCGGCTGAATCTATATATTTTGTATTAAAAGAATTACTGGAAGGACGCATACCAACTTTAAGTGGTGAATACTTAAAGTATGACTGATACTGGAGGTTTTTCATGGGTAAAAAAATAGCCATTGAACCTGTAACACGAATAGAAGGACATGCTCGTGTGACCATCCATGTGGATGATGATGGAAAAGTAGAAAACGCATACCTCCACATTGACCAATTCCGCGGTTTTGAAAAATTCTCTGAGGGTAGAATGTATTATGAAATGCCCCAGATAACACCCCGTATATGTGGTATATGCCCGGTCAGCCATCATCTGGGTTCTGCCAAAGCATGTGACGCTGTAAGCGGAATTGAACCACCGCGCACAGCCTCCCTGCTTAGAGAATTGATGCACATGGGACAAACTATTCAGTCCCATGCCATGCACTTTTTCCATCTGGCTGGTCCTGATTTATTGTTTAGTTTTGATGCAGATCCGAAAATTCGTAATGTTATAGGTATAGTTCAGGTAAACCCAACCCTGGCGACTAAGGCAGTAATGCTTCGCAAATTCGGACAGGAAATTATAAAGACATTGGGTGGTAAGAAAATCCATCCGGTTTTTGCCGTTGCCGGCGGAGTAAATAACGTTCTCACAGAAGAAGAGCGAGATACAATTCTTAAAGATATGGATGAGCATATTGCTTTCATCCAGCAGGGAATAGAAATAGCCAAACGCTGGGTTCGTGACAATATGGAAACCGTAGAGACCTTCGCTGTCTTCCCCACAGGATACATGGGGCTGGTAAAAGAAGACGGTGCACTGGAACTCTACGAAGGAAAAATAAGACTGATAGGCCCGGAAGGTGAACCATGGGAGTTATTTGATCCTTCTGACTATCTGGAATATATCGGCGAACATGTGGAAGACTGGTCTTACCTCAAGTTCCCATTCTATAAAAAACTTGGTTATCCAGATGGTGTATACCGCGTCGGCCCGTTGGGTCGTCTGAACGTTGCGGACAAGATAAGCACACCGCTGGCAAACGAAGAGTTCAAAAATTTCAAAGCTATTAATGAGGGCAAACCTGTAGAAGGCTCTCTGTGGTATCATTATGCAAGACTTATCGAGACCCTTTATGCTATGGAGCGAGTAAAGGAACTTCTGGACGACCCGGATATTCTCTCCAATGATATAAGGGCCTACGGCGGCGAACTACAGAGCGAGGGAGTCGGATGTGTTGAAGCTCCTCGCGGAACGCTGTTGCACCATTATAAAGTCGACGAAGGTGGTAAACTCCTGAAAGTCAACCTTATAATCGCCACAGGACATAACAATTGGGCCATGAGCAAATCCGTTGACGACGTGGCCAAACAGTATGTGGATGGAAACAACCTTACCGAAGGTATGCTGAACCGGGTTGAGGTAGCCATCCGGGCTTATGATCCATGTCTGTCGTGCTCTACCCATGCCCTGGGTAAAATGCCCATAATTCTGGAAATGTATGACAAAGACGGTAATCTGCTGGATCAGATAACCAGAGACTCAAAGGAATAGCTTTGTCCCATACTATCGTTATTGGCTACGGCAATTTCCATCGCCAGGACGACGGTGTAGGTCACTACATCGTCCAGGAAGTTGAGCGACAAGCCGGCGAAAGCATAGACACCGTATGCTGTCATCAGCTTGGAATCGAACAATCTGAGACCATTAAAGATTACGATATAGTTATATTTGCTGATGCCTATGTAGGTCATAGAGAAGAAGATCTAAAGGTGGCTTCTTTAGAAGCCACCTTTACCCAATCAGCCTTTACCCATCACCTCAAACCAGATTCACTCCTCGCCTTAACTCAAAATATATTCCAAAAAACACCGAAGGCTTATATAGTATCAGTAAAAGGTTATGATTTTGATTTTGGAACAGATTTATCCACCCGAACACAAAAATGGGCTGATATTGCCGTAAAAAAAATTCTGGAATTATCGGGAATATCAAAGTAATATTCCTGGTTTAGATAATGCACGAAGTATCCCTCGCTGACAACATAATCAAAATTATCAAGGCAGAAATGGAAAAGCATGGTATAGAAAAAGTCCAGTCCATTACCCTTCAGGCTGGAGAAATGCACCATGTAGAGCCGGAAGCCCTGCGTTTTGGCTTTAAAATCCTCAGTCAGGATACACCTCTGGAAGGTGCAGAACTGATTATAAATAAAGTTCCCACAAAAGCAAAATGCAAAGCCTGTGGTCATATTTTCCAGGTAAATGACTGGATGGATAACTGCCCTGAGTGTGAGGGTGTTGAAATAGAAATTGTATCTGGAAGAGAATTGGAAATACTGGAATTCGAGGGAGAATAATAATGAAAGTCCCGCTGGTTACAAAAGTATTAAAAGCAAATGACAGCATCGCCGCAGAAAACCGGGTTTTATTCAAAAGTAAAAATCTCCTGGCTATAAATGTCATGAGCAGTCCCGGTTCTGGAAAAACAACTCTTATAGAAAATACAATAAAGGCACTGAAAGACGAATTTACCATATCAGTTATCGAAGGCGACATACAGACCACATACGACGCAGATCGAATAGCCGCCGCTGGTGCTCAGGTTGTCCAGATCAATACTGAAGG
>WJIO01000376.1 GCA_014730235.1 Candidatus Poribacteria bacterium | reverse complement strand
TTTAAGGGTATATATTCCATCCAGGGCCGAAGTCCGCCAGGTCATAATTTGGTGGCGTTCGGCTTCCTCAATAAAAGGCCCAGCCAAAGGTAACCAATCGGAAGGAACAGCACCCATGCCGTATTCCAGAGAATAGCTGAGGAAATTCTCATCCTGCACGCTCAGTATTATAGATGTATCCCCCCGTATTGTAGAACCCGGCTGGGGAGAATGGATTATAATCTGTGGATCATGATTATCACACATTATCTTTGGAGATAATCCTGATGGCTGGCTTGTGTTACCTACCTCATCAACGGCTTCTATGTATATTTGGTATGCCCTGCCATTTTCGCCCTGTATGTCATATGAATTAGCGAATGTGTTATCAGCTAAAATGAAATCTTCATTATCCACCCTTACATAAACATTATAACTTACTTTATAGCTGCTGGTGGATAATTCCCATATAAATGTTACTTTATCGTCATCATCGTATCCTATATTTGACGTAAGATCGAAGTGCTCAGGATTATTGGGACGTTGCGGGGGAACTTCATCCCGACGGGTGTAAAGGATCTTTGACATGGAATCGCTTTCAACCTGAGTCCAGAAGACGTGAATCTGCCCTGGTGTGATTGATACATCCGTTGATATGGACTGGTTTCTGGGGTCGGTAAGTTCGTATATTTGTGGATTATCCTGATCAATCTGCTGGGATAATATTTGCCATTCACCGTTCCGTCCATCCTGCCAGAATATCCATACGGTTTCGTCATATATTATAACTTTTGGGTATATAGATTCAGCTTCCCCTCGGGTAATTGGAAATGACTGTTCCCAGTTAAAGGCGTAATCGCTGCTTTGAGAAAAATGTATATCAGCATAGACGGTATCCTTTTCCACACACTGCCAAACAGCGGATATATTAGGCTCAGAACCACTTATAGACGGAAAGCGGCAATTGGGAACCTGTGAAAGTCGGACATCAGCGGTGTTTTGTACTTCACCCCATTTTTTAAAGAATATGTGCAAGTCACCTTCCCGATTATCTGTCCATACAACATAAGCATCCCTCACACCACCCCATATATAAGGATCTTTTGTATCCCAATCCAGTGATGTAATAGGTTCGGGGTATGAAAAGCTCTTGCCGGTATCCGAACTTCTTGTAATGTATGATTTAACCCCATTATCCCCGTGATTTTCCCATACGACGTAAATGTAATTACCCGGAAACATGGTTGTTGATGTAATTTCCGGCTTACGGCAGTCCGTCTGATCAGCCGATAGAAGCAGATCACTGCTCCAGGAGATACCGTTCCATGTCCTGAAATAAATGATTGATCCATCATCGGTTCTTTCGCGCCATACGAGGTAGAGGATATTGGCATCACAGGCTATGGCGGGACTGAGGGAATGGTTCTGGGTGTTGGTAAGCTTTTCCTCTTTACTCCAGGAACGGCCCGAATCCTGACTAAATCTGTAAAATATTTCCCTGTTACCGGTGCGGTCATCGCTCCATACCACATGTATCTCTTCGCCGCGGGAACATACATCAACTTCAGTGGATAGATATTTGCCAAGGGATATTTGGGTTGTTTCTGTCCATAACGGTGGTGCTGAGTGGGTATTTGAGGTTACTAATATTGTTAATATAAGACAGAGGAAAAGCTTTATGAATAGTCTTTTTTTATATTGTGAGTTTTTCTGGTGTATCATTATTTGAAAGTCTTAGCGGGAATATTGACTTATAAATTGATTCTACCGGGTTGAGTTTTGTAATGATAAAACTTCTAAAACATGTCATCCCTGCAAAAGCAGGGATGACATGTTTAGAAAATCCTCAAATTATTTCCACATTTTATCTTAAGAGCCATTATTCTTTTCTTATAGAAAGTTCTGCATCTGAAGGTCTTATGTAAATAGGTTCACTGGTGACAATATCCATATAATCACCGGATTTTAGCCTGGCCAAACCCAGTTCGGCGATAACGGCTGCCCGGGGCAGCCGTTGAGCATCAGGAGCAAAAAGGGCTAATTTTCCCAGTTCCCGGGTAAAAAAATCCCTGTATGCATCCAGGGCATCACCCAGGAATATGGTTTTTTCTTTTATATGATTAACAAGGGTTGAAGGAGGCATGACCTGATAAGGTATCTTTTTTACAAGCTTATCATCTACATGCTGATAAATGGTAGCATAAACCTCTTTTTTCTTTGCGTCCAATACAGGACAAACCTGGTATTCAGGAAAAGGTATATTGCTGGCAAGAGCTTCCAGAGTCGGTATTCCTGCCATGGGTACGTCCAGACCAATAGCGAGGCCTTTTGCCGTAGCAAGTCCTATACGTAGTCCGGTAAAAGAGCCGGGACCTATGGATACGGCTATACCCTCCAGTTGTTTTTTGTCTATCTTTGAATCCCTTAAAATCAGATCCAGAGCCGGCATTAACCGGGCTGTGTGGGTTGTCTTTACGTTCAGGGTGTATTCTGATATGAGTCGTTTATCATCAATCAGGGCAACACCACCGGTCATTGTTGCTGTTTCAATACCTAGTATTATCATGATTCAATATATTCTATGGATTTAACCAGTTCAACGTATTTACTACCATAGGGAATAAGGCTTATCTCCCTGTCTGATTCCCCTACAACTTTAAGTTCCACTTTCAGGTATTCCTCCGGCAGTAAATCCTCGATCTTCTGGGCCCATTCTATGGCTGTTAGGCCGCCACCGTAAAAATATTCTTCATATCCCAGTTCCATCATCTCATCCGAGGAATCCAGACGATATGTATCTATGTGATAAAATGGAATCCTGCCTTCGTATTCGTTAATAATTACAAAGGTGGGGCTTGTTACAATTGCATCTACATCCAATCCCTGGGCAAGTCCTTGGGCGAAAACCGTTTTTCCTGAACCAAGATTGCCACATAAAGCGATTAAGCTTCCGGGAAAGATAAGCCTTCCTATCTCTGCGGCTAATTGTCTTGTGGATTCAGGTTTATGGGTTACCAGATCAGCGCTCAGCTTGCTGGCTTTTCGCACTTCCTGCATCAGTCTTTTGACTTTTTCCGGGTCCCGATTGCATTTTGTTTTTTCAACCCCGGAGGCTAGATCTACGCCGTAGGGATCGACCTTTCTGACGGCGTCTTTTACATTATCAGGATTTATGCCACCGGCCAGAAAAACCGGAATATTAACGGCCTTAACCAGCTCTTTACCTGCATCCCAGTCAGCGGTTTTTCCTGTTCCGCCGAAACTTCCTTTGCTTCCGTCTTTTGCTATTACCACAGTATCTATTACTATTAAGTCTGCACCAACCTTTTCAAATTCCCGCATAGATCGCTTTACTGTATTTATATCGGCTTTACCCTGGCCTTTGGCCGGGAGATACACAGTAGGCCATACCTGGCAAGTCAGCTTATTTTTCAGGTTGCTTATCATCTGAGGTAAACCACCTCTTAATATATGTACGGCAAAAGGGTGCAGTTTGTTGACAATATCCTGTATCTCCTCCTCACTTTTATCCGAAAGGAGTGTTACTACAGGTATATTTACGACTTGGACAATTTCCGCCGCCTGTTTAATAGTGTTGGTTCGCCGGGAATAGGGAACATCCACCAGAACACCCAGGTAATCCGCCCCCTCTTTATCAGCCATAAGGGCATCCCGAATGCTTGCCGTGCCGCATATTTTGACTTTGTATTGTTTTTCTTTTAACTCCATGTTTTATCCGTCCAATAAATTTATTTGGTTCTTCCGGGTTTGGTGTGGTAAAGATAAGAAACTTCTTCATGCTGTCATTCCTACGAAAGCAGGAATGGTAAAAATTTATGCTTGTTTTTTATAAAAATCTTCATTTTTAACGATTACTTTACTGATTAAACAAATCATGCCTTGTAAATACTGATTCTATACTGTATCCTTCTGCCTCAACATTTTCCTTGCCGCCTTCCAACCTGTCTATCATAATAATTACTTTAACGATTTCGCAACCTACTCTTTCCAGAGCTTCTACAGCTTTAAGGACTGAGCCGCCGGTAGTCATAGTTCCGTCAACAACAGCAACTTTCAAGCCTTTTTTAACCGGACCTTCCACCTGTTTACCCATTCCATGGCCCTTTGGCTCTTTGCGCACAATCAAACCTGATAACGGTTGATTATCAGCATAACTCATGGCTGTAACTGCGCCGATAATGGGATCTGCCGCCAGGGTCATACCGCCTATAGCATCAACATTGATGTCTTTAAGCATATGGATCATTATCTTTGCAGTCAAATATGCGCCTTCAGGCATAAGTGTTACAATTCTTTCATCCAGGTAATAATCGCTCTCCTTACCTGATGAAAGTTTTACTTTACCGATTACCAGAGCTTTTTCTTTTAGCAAGTCAAGTAAACGTTTTCGATACTCTTTAATAATCATATGGAAATACCTGTAAATATGTGATAAAATTTTTCGCAATATTAAAACTTAACGCCAGAGAAATTTAACATAACGTTTATTATTTGTCAAGAATTACATAGAATTACCACCAAGCATAAATTTTACATCCCTGTGTTATTGCGAAGAACGGAGTAACAAATAAAGTTTTTAGTCTGTATCAGAAGTTTTGGCTCATCCAGTTTGAGTGTGGAAGTATAACAAACATTGTCTAATTAAGAAAAAACATCCTCCATTTGTCATTCCTGCTTTCGCAGGAATGACAAGCTGAGAAAATTCAAATTATTACCATACTCAAACCAGAAGAGCCAAAGTTTTCACGGACATAAATTTTATGCTTGGATAGAATTATAAAATTGAGGAACCTGTTCCAAATTAGTCGGTTGGGAAAAAACCTTCAGAATAGCAAATTAGAAGCATCAAAAATCACTAGTAAATAATCTCTCAATACTGTAGAATATGGTTATTAGTCTGGATAACAATATTACAGGAGGATTAATATGGGTATAAATAAGATAAATATCATAGTATTGACAGGAGATCATCCCTTTCAGGAAAAGGAATTTGATGCCTTGTTCCAGAATATGGAGGGAATAAATTATACAAGACAGGAACTTTCAGATTTTGTAAATAGTCCGGATCAGGATAAATATCAAAGCCTGGTCTTTTATAACTTCCACCAGTATGTTCCTGATGAAAAGACAGCCAATTCTATTCTTAAACTCACTGAAAGAGGGCAAGGGCTTGTTATACTTCATCATGCTATTCTGGCTTTCCCTGATTGGAAAGAATTTGAAAATATTTGTGGTATATCAGATCGAAAATTTGGTTATCATATAGGTGAAAAGATAAAAGTTCATGTAGAGGACCATGAGCATCCTGTGACCAAAGGCTTAGAAGACTGGGAGATGGTTGATGAAATTTACACGATGAAAAGCCCAGGTCAGGACAGCCGAATTCTTCTGACCTGCGACCATCCGAAAAGTATGGACGCAATAGCATGGGTCAGGGAATACGGAAAATCCCAGGTATTATGCTTACAGAGCGGTCACGATAACGAAACATATTCAGTTCCCCAGTTCCAGCAGGTGCTATATAGAGGTATTTGCTGGAGTGCTGGTAAATAGATATAATTTTATCAGTTGACAATTGGGAAGGAGTATTAAACCATGAATAAAAACGACCCATTGGTTTACGTCGGCACATATACACAGGGTGATAGCGAAGGAATTTATATCTACCATCTGGACATGGATTCCGGAGATTTAAATCTGGTTGGTGTGGCTAAAGATATAGTCAATCCATCATTCCTGGCAATAGAGCCTGAAAAGCGTTATCTTTATGCTGTAAACGAAGTCGGCAATTTTAATAATAAACCCACCGGAGCAGTTAGTGCTTTTGCCATAGACCGGGAAACAGGAAAGCTTACATTCCTGAACCACCAGTCGTCTGAAGGTAGCGGACCATGCTATATCAGCATAGATTCCACAGGCAGATTTGCACTGATAGCAAATTATGGAAGCGGAAGCGTGGCTATATTACCTATTGAATCTGATGGAAAACTAGCAGAAGCTAGTGATATGATACAGCATGAAGGTTCAAGTGTTAATTCATCAAGACAGGAAGGCCCTCATGCTCATTCTATTACACCCGACAGCGGCAACAAATATGCTTTTGCACCGGACTTAGGTCTTGATAAAATAATTATATACAATCTTGATCTGGAAAATGGAAAACTTGTTCCCAACAAGCATCCCTGGGCAGAGGTAAAAGCTGGCTCCGGGCCTCGTCACTTTGTATTTCATCCCAATAACAAATATGCTTATGTGATAAACGAACTCAATTCAACCATGATTGCGTTTGAATATGATGAAGTCCAGGGAAAACTGAATGAAATCCAGACAATTTCCACAATTCCGGATGATTATAACGAAACCAATTACTGTGCTGATATCCATGTTCATCCGTCGGGTAAATTCGTCTATGGGTCAAATCGTGGACATGATACTATTGTGATTTTTTTCGTTGATGAAGATACAGGAAAACTCACCCTTATAGGATATGAATCAACTAAGGGAAATTTCCCCAGGGGTTTTGCCCTTGATCCAACAGGTGAATTTCTGCTGGCAGCTAATCAGAATACTGATAATATTGTTACATACAGAATACATCAGGAAACAGGTAACATTGAACCTACAGGATGTAATATTAATGTGTCAAAACCTGTGTGTATAAAGGTAATTAAATTTTAAGACTTTTAAGAATCAGTTGTTATAATTGTAATCGTTAAAAAGTGAAAAATTTGTTTATAATAATTGCTTTTTCTATAGTCAATTATAGAATTTTTCATTACTATAAAGCTGTTTTTCTAAATATATCTTTAATTTTTAGTTCTTCCCGGGTTTAGTGTGGTAAAGATAAGCAACTTCTTCATTCTGTCATTCCTGCTTCAAGCTTTTTGAAAAAGCTTGAAGCAGGAATGACAAGCTGAGAGAATTTTCAATTATAAACACACTAAACCCGGAAGAGCCTAATTTTTTAACGATTACATAATTAAGAAATATTATGGACTAAATAAGAAGAATTTATCATGATCGTTTATCGGGAAACCAGAGAGGTGAAAATATGGATGTTTCAAGAGTTTCAGCTTGTACTTATGATTTGAGAAAAAAGGAGTTGGAATATACACTACACGTTATTGCAGGTTCAGATTTCAAAAAAGTAGACTTATGGGGAGGTATGCCCCATTTTTCCATTAATGAATCAGAATATGATGTTGATAGACTGATTGAACTTACTGACACATATGGTTTACAAATAGCCAATATCGGCACTTACTGTGGACGAAAATTTTCCAGCGATTCAGATGATGAGGTAAAGCAGGAAATAAAAGATACAAAGAAAACCATTGACATTGCCCACAGGCTTGGTTCCAGGTCAATTCGCATTGTTCCCGGAAGTGGAGAACGGGAAGTAATAGATACGATTGTACCAC
>WJIO01000375.1 GCA_014730235.1 Candidatus Poribacteria bacterium | reverse complement strand
GTTTACAGGGTAATTCCGCCAGAGTGTCTTTGACAAATTACATAGCAGAAATTACCAGGGATTCCCCGGCTTCAATTGTCACCGGTTCATCAAATTTCACAGTCATACCTTCGCCTTTTTTCTTAATACTGGCGGATACGGCTTTGCCTGCTAGGGTTACGTTTATTTCATCAGCGGAAAATGCCAGTTTAACCTTTGAAAGTTCCAGGCTGCCTTGTCGAACTTCGATAATAGCTCTGGGACTTCCGGCCATCTGCTGATAAAGCATACCCCATCCCGATCCTACTGAATAGAAGCATGCAAAATTATCTTTCTGGATAACCGGGGCAAAGCTCAGTTTCTTATGTGGTGCTGAATAATGGAATCCAGCCAGAGCCAGCATTACAGAATAACTGGCCATTGAACGGGCATAATGATTTCCGCATTCAAACTCATTCCAGGGGTTACGGCGTGAACCATCGTGACGATCCCTTACCCCCTTAACCACAGCCAGACCTTCAGACACAAGGCCTTCGTATATCATGTGGGCAGCTACCTGATATTCGATCCCGCACCATACCTCATCGGAATAAACGAAGGGCAGGGCAGGACGGCCGCCTCTGGGCCATGAGCAAAGTAGTAATCCTGCTTCGTCGTTTAGGGCGTATATACGCTGGGGATTGGGATGTTCTGAAAGGTCTGAGCGCCAGTTGTATTTGAAGATGGATTCCATAGTCTTCTTGACTTTATCCGCATCAAACAGCGCGCCAAGGTTCAGCATCCGGGCATACCACTGACCGATCATCTGGTCTGAAAGACATCCGTCGCCGTATTGATACTTGGGCCAGTCTTCAATAGGCACTTCTTCCGGGCCATCGCCGCCGGGACGCACATCCTGGCGATACCATTCGCCGTTGAATAGATTTTCATCCATCCACTTGCTTCCATTTTCATACAGTCTTTTGTATTCGTCGGCGCTTTCGTCATCACCCAGGTGACGGGCCATTTTTTCGCCAGCCCTCAGCGCGCCAAGGTAGAAGCTGCCCATCATGGTATTGGGGCCGAAGAACTCGATATCATAAGTGTTATGCTGAACACCTTCCATAACGCCGTCTTTGTCTTTGTCCCATTCCAGCCATGCATATTCCAGGGCCATCTTTACCCTTGGCCATATCTTTTTAAGCCATTCGTCGTCACCACTAACAAGCCATTCCCGGTATACTTTCATGATACCACCCATCTGACCATCACCAGCAGCCCGGAATCCGCCAGATGCCTGAGTTCCCAACGGTAAAGGCATACGGAATGTCATATGACCGCCGTCAGTAAGGTTATAGGCATAATCGGTATTCCTGATGGATTTTTCCAGATTAGGGAACAGGTAAGGCAGGGCCTGGGCATAATTCCAGACATGGGTACATGTACCTTCACAGCATCCGGCAGCCGGATGGCATCCTTCAAATCCGTAAAAATCACCGTTAGGCATTCTCAGGCATGTGGTGCTTTTCAGAATGGAAATCTGAGATGAAACAGCGTCCAGGACGCACTCAGGAAGGGTTGACTGGAAAAGGGATTTTGTAAACAACTTGGTTTCTTTTTTCAGCCGTTTCAGGTTTTCGCCCACATATTCGGCCACGTTGAAAGCATCTGTAAACACAGTAGCATAATAGTTTTTCCACACAGGAGCGCAGCAGTCTTTGGGATTGCCCCAGTATTTTTCAAAATTTGGGTTATACCAAGAGATCATAACGGGCAGTTTTACCTTTTCGCCGGGTTCCAGGGTGACTTTCAGGCCTATAGAACCCACATCAGTCCTGTTGTCCTCAGCTTCTGCCGGTTCTCTGTTTTCAGCCAGGACGCCGTGTTCGGAAACCTGATCCCAGAACCTGTGCAGGCTGTCAAACCAACCTTCTCTTGACCAGTGGGTCTGTACCGTCAGGTCTTCCCAGGATGTGGTAAGGGAGAAAGAACCGAATCGGGCTGATTCTTCGTCATGCTTCTTGGAAGTCATCATAAGCCCGCGGACATTATCGCCTTCTTTATACTCGATAACGCCTTTGCCTACTTCAGGATGCCCCACTTTATTTTCCATGTTAGCAAATAGAGTTGCAGTTACTTTCTCGTCAGTGGGATTATAAAGATGGAACATAAAAATAGCTGTGGGGATGCTGGAGTCTTTGTCATTAAGAGGGATAAACGGATTAAAGGCTTCCATACTGACATCCAGGGGTATCTTGGGATCTTCAAAATCCAGCCGGGCAAAGGGAAATTTACCTGTAAACTCGCACTTGCGCATGTGAGGCAACCCGGAACCGTCCAGGCGTGTAACGCCGGAACCGCTACCAGTATAAAATCCACCCACCGGGCCCTGCACCACCCGGGTAACAGCGCCGCTTTCACCTTTTTTTGCGTATAGCGTAAAAAAGGTATACTGGAACATAAGTCCCTTATTCGGTCTGTTAAATATTTCAAAATCTCTAAGCTGGCCCCATCCGCCCAGGGATATAGAACCTGTGCCTATTCCGCCCAGGGGAAAAGCGATCTCATCAAGCTGGCGACCCTTGTAAGTCATAGGTTTGCCAGCATCGAAAAGCTTGTCTTTTTTATAGGGGATATGTGACATTTGTGCCTCCTTATATAGCAATTGTTTGAGACTATATTATCGTTTAAATCTATATTTGTCATTATGAGAGTAGCGAGGAATCTCATCTCCCTTTTTCGGTAGAAAAATATAACACAAAGACCTCACCGATGCAAGCTTTTTCTTGTTTTAACTATACTTTCGCACTTTTTATATATCAAAACATTATATACAGATTCCAAGCATAAAATTTATGTCCGTGAAAACTTTGGCTCTTCTGGTTTGGGTATGGTAATAATTTGAAAATTTTCTCAGCTTGTCATTCCTGCGAAACTCTTATTCCTGCTTCAAGCTTTTTCAAAAAGCTTGAAGCAGGAATACAGAAACTTAATATGATAACTGGATTCACTTTAAATATCCATTATCTTTTCATAATATTGTTCGTAAAGGCCGATTATCCTTTCCTGGCTGAAAAGCTTCAAAACCCTTCGCCGGGATTTTTCAGACGTTTCCTGATAAAGTTTTTCATCCGTAAGAAGTTTTTTTCCATATTCGGCCATGGTCTTCACATCTCCCACATTAACCAGCCATCCGGTGTGACCGTGATCGATAACCTCCGGCAGTCCTCCGACATTTGCTCCTATAACCGGTACACTGCAGCTTTGGGCTTCAAGGGCTGAAAGTCCAAAGCTTTCTTTATCACTGGGCAGTAAATACAGATCAGCTATAGCCAACAGTCCGGCCACATCGCTTTGTTTTCCCAGAAACAGAGTATCATCAGAAACCCCAAGCTCATTAACCATTCTCAAGGCTGTTGACATGAGAGGGCCATCTCCCACCATAATCAGTTTTGATGGCACTTCGGAATTTATACCGGCAAAGGTGAAGATAACATCCTCGATACGTTTCACCGGTCTAAAGTTCGAAATGTGCATGACAATCCTTTCATTATCCAGGGCAAAAAGTGACTTTGCACAGCGATAACGATCTCTCCTGAAATGATTTGTATCCACGAAGTTATGTATAACTTCAATTGGGGTTTTAATATTAAAATGCTTTTCAGTCTCTTTTTTAAGAAAATCAGAAACAGTAGTTATGCCGTCGCTTTTATCAATACTAAACTGGGTTATTCTGAAATATGAATCGTCGTTACCTACAATAGTTATATCTGTGCCATGCAAAGTTGTTATAACCTTGGGTCTGCCTTCAAGCATCTGTTTTGTCAGATACGCGCTGGTGGCATGGGGAATAGCGTAATGCACATGCAACAAATCCAAATCCTGGCTTTCCACCACCTCCACCATTTTCGCCGCCAGGGCCAGGGAGTAGGGAGGATATTCAAAGAGAGGATACTGCATCATGGATACTTCGTGGAAAGACACATTTTCATTAAATTTCTGAAGCCTGTAAGGTAGAGAATAACTGATAAAATGAACCTTGTGCCCCCTGCTGGCCAGGGCTTTTCCCAATTCTGTTGCTACTGTGCCGCTGCCGCCATACGTTGGATAACATGTTATACCAATTTTCATTTGCCCTCCTGATAAGTATAAATCATGATATTTTCTTACTCTTAATATTCATAACGTCATCAATTTCCAGCGTTTCCCTCATCAAAAACGGTTCACCATACTTTTTACTGATAAGTTCCCCATAATACCGGGATTTAACTTCTATAGATTCATAATATTCAGG
>WJIO01000374.1 GCA_014730235.1 Candidatus Poribacteria bacterium | reverse complement strand
GTACAGTTTGGTCCGGAATTACTGGTACACTATACTCCGGAATCACTGGTACAGTTTGGTCCGGAATAGTCAATCAGCTCCCTTTTGGGTATTTCCCGCAATACCGTAACAAAGTATCTGGATTTTTTCAGTGTTTGCGGATTAGGTTATGATGAGATCATGCGATTGATTTATAAGCAATTAGAGGACATATTCGAGCCAAAGACGAATGAAAACCCAGAGAATCTGAATAAATTATTGGAACTATTTCCCCTATATGATAGAGAATTAAGGAAACCCGGAATGATCAAACGAAAGCTTTGGGAACGGTACTTAAAGGAATACCCGGATGGTTACCGCTACACACAGTTTTGCTTCCACTTCAACAGATGGAAGAAATCCAGTTTGCCAACGATGCGCATCCACCACAAAGCTGGAGACAGCATGTTTGTAGACTTCGCCGGTAAGAAACTACACCTGGTAGACAGAAAAACTGGTGAGAAAACAGATTTAGAAGTCTTTGTCGCAATCATGGGTGCCAGTCAGTATACCTATATGGAAGCAACCATGAGCCAGCTGAAAGAAGATTTTATCTTCTGTGTTGAGAATGCACTGTACTTCTTCAATGGTGTTCCAAAAGGCATTGTTCCAGATAATCTGAAATCATCGGTTACCAGGACCAATGCCTACGAGCCTCAGCTTAATGAAGCATTTGAGGATTTTGCTGAACATTATGATACTGTCGTTTTTCCTGCCCGGATCCGCAAGCCACGCGACAAGTCTCTTGTGGAAGGAGTAATCAGGATCTTATACCAAAGAGTATATGTACCTCTTCAAAAACAGGCATTCTATCAACTCGAAGATCTGAACCTGGCCATATTGAAAGAACTGGACAAGCACAATAAAACACCCTTAACCAATAAGAGGTACAGCCGGTGGGATCTCTTCGAGCAAATGGAAAAGAATCTTCTGAAACCATTACCGGCATGCCATTATCAGATGAAGGAATATGCCTTTGGAACCGTTTACCGGCATTGTCATGTCTACCTGCCGAAGGACAAGCATTACTACAGTGTGCCTCACTACTACATCGGGAGCAAGGTCAAGATTGTCTATACCCAGTCCACAGTTGAGATCTACAGCAATTATGATCTGATTGCTACTCACGAAAGAGACCGTACTGCGCATGCCTACACCATTGTTCCTGAGCATCTGACACAAAATCAGAAGCACTATCTCGAACTAAATCCGGAGAAACTACTGGAAGAAACCGAAACGGCCAGCATTACCCCATTATATAATTCGTTATTATTTTGAAAAGTGTACCTGTTAAAATCACAAAGAATTGCTTTTTAGGGTTTTAGTTTTATAAATCATCTTCTTTGTCCATTCTTCTTCTTTCTCTATGTAGGTATCTTTTTCTGTATTACTCAAATAGTCTAGATATTTTTCGAATGCATCAATCGCCTCAGCATTTCTGTTTAATCTTAACAATGTAATCCCTTCCTGTTTTGAGATTTCAGGAAGTTCAATAACACCTATTTCTTTGGCCATTTGTATATATCCATGGGCCTCTTCAGTTTGCTCAGGTGTATCATATAACACCCTAGTCACCATTGCCTTTAATAGATAATCCTCTTCCATGGCTATACCCGCATCTATGTTCTGCTGAACTAATTGATCACATCTACTATAATGTCTCGAATAGTACTCAATCCATGCATTATGTGTATTAACTGACGATACGAGGATATGATATTTAGGGTCGTTGAATTCATTATCCTCTAATGGTCCAATACTATTTATTCGAATTTTTACTGCGGGATGTGTCCCTTCATTGGAAAGTGAATAGTAATCACCTACGCTTTCAGCATAATCTTCAATTTTACTCAGTGCAGATGATAAAGCTATCGGGTTGTATCCTATGTATTCTAAGATTAATGTCGCTGCATGATCAGCTTCCATTTCCTGTGCTCTGGAATACTTCGCTCCTAAACGCTCTGTAACGTAGTAGGCTAGGGTATTGGCTAATATTGCAGTTGAAATAGTCAACGCACCCGGTGAGTAATATTCGTTTTGGGAGGCCAAATATGCATCCACTAGACTGGCACTTATTGTTGCCACTGCAGCCCAAAATGCAGCTCTCTTTTCACGTGTAATTTGTTCATTGATATTTATAATGTGATGATCAAGTAAAAAATGTGCGACTTCATGTGCTAGAACAGCTGCAAGTTCCTCTTCTGAATCCAATACGGAAATTAATCCAGTATTTATTACTATGCTTCCAGATGGCAAGCAGAACGCATTAGGAGAATTCGCTTGCATAATACGTATATCTAAATTTCCGGGTCTTTTATCTGATAACGTCTGTGGATGAATCTTATAAAGAATTGTTTGGATGAAATCCTCTAAATATGCATCCTCAAACCAAATCCCATTTTTAGTAATTTCCGAAAGATATTCGACTGATTCTTCATTTAGCTCATTTCTAAGTTCAAATTGATAACCCTTCTTCTCTAGACCTTCGTATAAGCCTGATTTAACCAGCTGGATCTGCCAAGCTTGTTCAGCAGAGCTTGGGTGCTAGAATACCAATTTGTCAAGATCGTTAGCATTGATTGCTTTTTTGCCATCAAAGGTTTCAAGCACATAATTGAAATAATCACCCGCTAGATAATATCCTGATAGGGTAACCTCTTGAGATGCAGGGATTGATTG
>WJIO01000373.1 GCA_014730235.1 Candidatus Poribacteria bacterium | reverse complement strand
TCTCAAATTCCTGGGGAGACATATATCCCAGGGATGAATGGAGACGTTTCTGGTTATGCACGTCACCTATGAAATGAGATATACGTTCATAGGCTTCACGCCTGTTGTCATACTCATACAGATATACTTCTTCCACTTTAACCGTCTTAATGAAGCTCTCAGCAAAGGGGTTGTCCTGGGGGCAACCTTTACGACTCATGCTGATGCTTATCTCATGGGATTTCAGGTAATCCGTGTATTCTCCTGATGCATACTGGACTCCCCGGTCTGAATGATGAATCAAGTCTGATAAACCCAGATGTTTACGGGATTCCACTGCTTTCTGCAATGCTATCAGAGCCAGACTCGTGTCCAGGCTGTCATCTATGTGCCAGCCCACACACTTCCGGCTGTATACGTCTATCACCGACGCAAGATAGATATATTCGTCAGGATATTGCCTCTTTGACCGGTTACAAATATATCGTTGACGCTGTTAATGCACTATAATTTTTGGTAAATGGTATTAAAGATAAGAAACTTCTATATGCTGTCATTCCTGCGAAAGCAGGAATGACAAGCTGAGAGAATTTTCAAATTATTACCATACTCAAACCGGAAGAGCCAAAGTTTTCACGGACATAAATTTTATGCTTGGTCTCCAAAAAACACACCTACCAAAAGTTAGAAAATAATGTTATAATAAAAGTTATTCAATATAACATGATGTTTACTAATATCTTTAACTAAAACAGGAGGACTCATGGAGAAAAAATATATAGATGAAGAGAAATCCAGGAGTTCAACCTTCCGAGCGATATTACTTGGGGTTGTGTTGATAATTATTAGTGCCTATTGGGTGGTGGGTGTAGAAAATAGAATTGTCTACGAACTTACGGATTTTTCCATATATCCCACAGTTATTTTTGTGGTATTTATCCTGGCTCTTTTAAATCTAATACTCATTCGCTACCTAAAGCGATTTGCTCTCAGACCCGGGGAAATGGCCACTATATATATAATGCTGTCCATCGCCACATCTCTTTTTGGTCATGATATAATGAGGCAGTTAATACCCATGATGACTAACCCCTTCTGGTTCGCGACCCCTGAAAATGAATGGGAAGATCTTTTCTTTCGATACATACCAAGATGGCTTACAGTGGATAATAAATACGCCCTGGAGGAATATTATAAGGGTGAATCCAATTTTTTTACTGAGCAAAACCTGCGGGCCTGGTTTGTTCCAATTGTCGCCTGGACTGGTTTTATAGTAGTTTTTCTTTTTGGTACTCTCTGTATAAATCTGATCGTAAGGAAACAGTGGACAGAGCATGAAAAATTGAGTTATCCTATAATCCGACTGCCCTTGGAACTAAGCAACGAACCGAAAAAGTTTTTTTCCAACAAATTTTTGTGGATTGGTTTTACAGTTACTGCCTTGATAGAACTTCTTGCAGGACTGCATTACCTGTATCCTGTAATACCATCTCTAAGAATCAAAATTGATATTGGTCGTTATCTCACAAATAAACCCTGGAATACTATGAGACCGATACATATAAACATATATGGTTTCGCTATGGGTCTTTCTTATTTCATGCCTTTGGCCCTATCTTTTTCTCTTTGGTTCTTTCATTTATTCTGGAAAGTTCAATTGGCTATATTCAGCGTTTTGGGCTGGCGATCCGGCGGAGGATGGCAGAGTGACCAGCGTTTCGGAGCGTGGATGGGTATTGGTCTGCTGGCCCTATTCACCAGCAGGAATCATCTAAAAGACACTATTGTCAAATTCATAAAAGGTGACCAGGAGGAAGGGGGTATGTATAGGTTTGCCTATATCGGGGCATTATTCTCGGCTGTATTTATAACCCTTTTCTGGTATAGGGCTGGTAGTTCTATATGGGCGATTATTTTGTATTTCGGAATATATATGGTTTTATGCGTGGCTATAAGTCGCATGAGGG
Organism: Candidatus Poribacteria bacterium; assembly: GCA_014730235.1. Lineage (GTDB taxonomy): Bacteria > Poribacteria > DTPJ01 > DTPJ01 > WJIO01 > WJIO01. Next base: position 3,790 of record WJIO01000373.1, on the reverse strand, counting down.
CTGAATTAGGTCCACCTACCCATGAGTTACACAATGCCCGACCGGATCGTATGATGTCTCTGGTTGTAGGTTCAAGGGGATTTGGCGCGGCAAATCTCACCAATTATACCCTGATGGGCTGGATGTCTTATGGATACCGATGTCATCCCATGCCCCACCAGCTTGAAGGATTAAAACTTTCGGAAAGGCTGGGTATGCGTAACACTACTCTGATTATAGCCATGATGGTAGCGGCTCTGGTTGGCTCTCTGGCTTCCTTTGGTTCGCACCTGGGTTTTTATTACCGATACCCCAACTATGCCATATGGGGAAGAGGTGAATTCGGACACCTGGGTAATATACTAACCAACCCTATGACCAGAGATATGACGGCAATAACCCAGATGAGCTTTGGCTTTGGCTTTACCATTCTACTCATGGCCTTAAGCCGAAGATATATATGGTGGCCTTTCCATCCGGTGGGCTATGCTGTGGGTTCAGGATGGGCAATCGGCCATATGTGGTTTTCCGTATTTCTGAGCTGGCTGGCCAAGAGAATGATTTTATCCTATGGCGGATCAAAAGTTTATCGAAAGGCAATACCCATATTTTTAGGGCTAATATTAGGTCAATTCTTTATGGGTAGTTTCTGGAGTGTATTGGGATTGATACTTAATAGAAACATGTATACCCTCTTCCCGTAGATTTGCATGGTGTTTTTAAAAACTAAACCTGGAAGAACCTTTTTTCTTAAAAAGGTTAGACACATTATGCCACATCAGAAAGGGGGAAACTCCTGTATTATTCCTTTTCTAAAGAGGGATCGGAGAGATTAAAATTTATATACTTGTTTTTCCTTATCTTACTATCACTTCCCCTGGTATCCAAAGCACAGGATTCACTCCCATCTCCTGAACAAAAAGCCAATTATATCCGCATGATATACTTCAATGGCAATAAAGAATTAAGTGATAAAAAGCTGGAACAGCTTATAAGTATACAGCCCGGTGAGAAATTTGATCCTCAAATCCTTAACACCCGTATTTCAAAAATTCTAAACGAATATAAGAAACTCGGTTATATGTTTGCCAGAATTCAGTGGGAGATTCGTCCTGCTGAAAGAGACCAGATCGCAATAATTATTGAGATTGAGGAGGGCAATACAATTAAAACAGGTAAAATCAGGATTTCCGGCAATGAAGTTATACCAAGTCGTGAATTACTGAATGAATTAAATATGCCGGAAGGTCGTATATTCACTGAATCAGCCTTTAAGGAGGGAATGAATAGAATTTTAGCCCTATACGCTATAAAAGGTTACCCCCTGGCAAAGCTGATAACATCGGATTTTAGGGTTCAGGATGATATGTTGAATATGAATATAACCGTCGAAGAAGGTTCTCTTACAAGAATTGGAGAGATAAAAATCCAGGGATTGAAAAAGACAAAAGAGATGGTGATACTGAGAAAGATAAACATAAATACTGGTGATATATTTAACCAGGATAAAATAGACGAAAGCAAAAGAAAGTTAAACAATACAGGTTATTTTAGGTCTGTGGGCGTGAAATTTGAACCCATGTATTTGGATAATGATAATAATGAAGATTATCCAGTAATTTTAACCTTCCAGGTTGAAGAAGCCCGAACCGGGCAGTTTAACGGATTATTTGGTTACAATCCCTCTGAAAATGATTCAGAAGCCAGAAAATTTACAGGTCTTCTTGAAGCATCAGAAAGCAATTTACTCGGTACAGGCAGGCATCTGGCAATAAAGGGCAAAGTGGGGATTATCAATTCCTATGATTTTTTATACAGAGAACCCTGGATATTCGGCAAACCCCTCGATCTGGGCATCAGGATATGGGGAGTCAATCAGGAAACCCAAAGCGATACGGAAAGATTTATAGAAATTGATGGCGAAAGCCCTATACAGGATTTCAGACCGGAAACATATTTACCGGAAACGCAGCAGATAATTTCTAAAGAAAGAGCAGTAAGTATTGATCTTACAGCCGACATCAGCAACTATATAAAAGCCGTTACAACATTAACTTATAAACTTATAGATTCACCGGTAATAAATACAGAAATCCAGCAAGATTCCACAGATGAAATTCTAAGTGGACAAAGATACGGTATAACCTTTACACTGGAAAGAGACAGCAGGGATTATTTTGCCAATCCCTCTTCGGGAAGATTTGACAGCATTTCAACAGAATTGTCCAGCGGAATATCCAAAACTTTGAAAATCTGGTTTGATTCCAATCAATATTTCAGCATACGAAAAAACCAGGTACTTACTTCAGGCCTGCATGGAGCAAGAATTCTGGGAGATTCGATTCCCCTTACTGAAATGCTTTACCTGGGTGGAGCGAACTCTCTTCGGGGATACAGCGAAAACTTCTTCCGGGGAACAGGTACGCTGTTATTGAATAACGAATACAGGTTCATAGTAAGTAGAGACTCGCATTTTTTTATCTTTATTGATCTGGGAACTGTATACAATAATGAAGATGGATTTGAACTTTTAAAGCTGGGTTACGGTCTTGGTATGCGGTTAAGATCGACGGTTGGATTGGTCAATGTAGATTATGGATTAGCCAGTGGTGATTCGGCATTGAATGGTAAGATACATATTAGTCTTGGGGCGGCTTTTTGATTTGATTGAAGCGCAGAGGCACAAAGACACAGCATAATTTCAGAAGCGCATACATTTGATAAATAAAAATATTATTATTTCATATATTCATGAACCAATCACTATCAATTATTACTTTTTCAACAGTTTCTGTTTTGACTCCTAATTCCAGTTCTTTCAGTAAATCAACAAGCTTATCTCCATCAATTAAATCTATTGTTGGAGCGCCATCTCTTATAGCTTCTTGCATAGCATTCCTGGTAAAATTACCCGTTGTAATTATCAAGCCTTTATCAGCTTTACCAATCATTGCACCACGAAAATCTCTTATTTGACTTGATGAAACTGAACCAGAATATCTTTTGCATTGAAATATAACATTAAAACTTATTAATCCTCCTAACCTTAATATACCTTTCCCATCTATACCACCGTCACCGCTTTGACCAGTTACTTCAACTTGTATAAAGCCAGACTCACGAAGTATCCTTTTGGCAAGTCGTTCAAAAGCAGATGGTTCAATTTTTAGTATTATACTTATAAGTTTATCCCTCCATGAAGATTCTTCATCAATTTCTTCTGGAGAATCATCATCTATATTTTCTGTATTTTCTCTTTCGCTTTTTAACTGTTGTCTAACTACTCTTTGAACGTCCTTGGGATCCAAGTTGCCAATTTCTCTACCCTTTGTAGTTAATGTCCAAACTCCTCTGCGAGAATTTTCCAAAACACCATACCTTTTGAGATATGATCTTACCCACGCTATTCTATATTCTACTTCAGTTTGACTTCCTGCATTTGGATTATGCAATATTTCTAACTGATCATCATTCAATAGAGTTATATCCAAAATTTTATTATTTATCTCTTCAATGGTTCCAGAACCACCCAAAGACTTCATCGCCATAACCAATGGATTCATAAAATCTGTAAATTTAGGAATATCCTTTTTTATTGTTTCGTCATTATTCATTTTACATACTCCACCATACTCCTCTTCGTGCCTTTGTGGTTCATATTCCTAAGTCCGCGCCATCTTCGATTCTGCTATCCATTTATCAAGCTTATTTTCCAGATCCCTTGCAATTTCCCCATGCTGTTCCCTGGGTACAAGGTTATTGCCTTCACCGGGATCCCGTTTCAAGTCATACAATTCCCGCATGACTGAAC
>WJIO01000372.1 GCA_014730235.1 Candidatus Poribacteria bacterium | reverse complement strand
GGAAAACATATTCCGCATTTCTATAGCTGGGTGGAAGCTTAGGAACAAAGTGCTCAAAGACGTTAAGCTCTGTCAGCAGTGTTTCAGCAACGTTCAGATTATCCCCATAGCGACCGCTCCAATGAAAGGTTTTTCCTACTGCGTATTCAAGACCAGCCGTATCTATGCCTCTGCTTCCCAGAAAATCCAAGTGTTCATCTGGAAAATCTTCACCCACCACGCCCACTATCTTAACATCTTTGGTAAAAAAACTTGCTGCAACGGAAAAATACGTGGCTGAACCACCTAAAGCGCTTTCTACCTTACCAAAGGGTGTTTCTACTGAGTCCAGGGCAACAGAACCCACAACAACTATACTCATTTCTGATGTAATCCTTTCTTGAGATTTTTACAGGAATTTCCAGCAGGAGAAACTACTATGATTGGTAAAACGGCGGGATTTTTGGGCCGCTATCTGGTTTGGTATCCGGTTTGGAATCGTCTTTCTTAGAAGCTCTAAGCACCGCTCTAAGCTTTTTGATTCTTCTGTAAGTAACATAACCTAACAGGCAAAGCATGGCAAATAAATAATACATATATGGCATGTGCTGACCCAGTTCATCCATATGCCACCAATAGGCCACAGGCATAAGTGAAACCAGGGCTACCAGTATTACCAATGTTTCAAATATCTCACTCTTTTTCATCCGATTCTCCCTTCTGGTTGTTTTTCGGATTGGATCCTTTGTTTATTTCGGTGTTTAATTTTATAAGTATTTTGCTGATCCTTAGTCTAAGTAAAAGTATATATATCTGAGATAAGAGCATAACGCTTGCAGCCACAGGCATATCATCTCCGGCAACGAATTTCATAAGGAGTTCCATCTTTTTGCCCATCTCAACTGCTTTCTTAAGGTTTGTTTCACTGCCGTTATTGGATGATTCACTCACAAACTTCCAAAGCATATCCCGCATTTTTAAGACATGATTTTTGGAAACCATACTATGATCGTCTTTGGCCATATCCACCCAGACTGTATCTGATTTCCATGCCAGTAGTATTGCAATGGAATTGATAATAACATCCCTGAAAGTTTCCTCCCCTGATATAATTTCCTCAAGCTCTGTCAGAACTCCTGAGCCTAAATCCAACCAGCGCATCCTGTAAGTGCCTTTTAAGTCCGATAAGGTTTTGGAGTTGTCTTGTAAAAGTTCCCAGAACAGGTCACTGGTTTCCAGGGCCGAATCCAGTTCATTCAGCACTTCCGGGGAAATTTTTCTGTGTGTGCAGTAAAACTTTATGGTATGAATACTATTGCTGAGGGCTTCCAGATTTTCGGTGCTGAGATGTTCAAGCTTTGATGGTACAGCCATCAGAATTTCTTTCTTGATGTGATCCGATATTTCCTTTGCTATGCCTGTATCCAATGCTTCCATATGTTCCTACCTAATCAATAAAACCGAATTTACCATATAAATCCAGAGTAAAGTATCCCACATAATTTTACCTCTGCCAAAGCAAATACTTATCATGAAGCAAAACTGTTAGATAGTATACTATATTAAACTATCATTATCAAGGTTAAGCAATGCAATTAAAAGAATTATACTTGACTAAGGAAAGATGATGGTATAATTTATAAGCATAGTATTGAATGTAGAAAGAAAAACTTACTTGCCTGTCATTCCTACCTCCGCAGAAATGACAAGCTGAGTGATTTTCAATTATTATCACATTAAATCCAGAAAAACCAAAATTATTCTTTATCCGTAAACGAAAGGAACAGGTGAAGCCGGATGTCAAAAATTGATATGCTAAAAGAGGATTACAAGCACTTGCGAAACAGCGTACCCGATATTGACGAAATCACAGAAAAACTCATGTCATTGGAAATTGAGACTCCCTCATGGGGTTACGGCAGAGGCGGCACAAGGTTTGCCACATTCACAGATGGAACAGAACCCACCGACGTATTCGGAAGATTGGAAGAAGCCGCAAAAGTCCACAAATTGACTGACATAGCCCCCTTAGTGGCCCTGCATATTCCTTGGGACAAAGTTGATGACTACACGAAGCTCCAGGACAAAGCGGATGAATTGGGAATAAGAATCGGCGCTATTAACCCAAACACCTTTGAAGATAGTATATACAAATATGGAAGCATAACAGGCTCTGATCCTGCTGTGCGTAAAAAATCCGTTGAACATATGCTGGAGTGCATAGAGATCGGCAAATTATTCGGCTCTACAATCCTGAGTCTCTGGTTCGCCGATGGAACCAACTATCCGGGACAGGGCGATTTCAGGGATAGAAAAATATGGATGCAGGAATGTCTGAGTCAGGCCTATAAAGCTATGCCGGATAACATGCGGATGCTTATTGAATATAAATTCTTCGAGCCGGCATTCTATAGCACCGATTTGTTTTCCTTCGGTGTTGCTCTTGATCAGGCAAAAAAGCTGGGTGAAAAGGCCCAGGTGCTGGTTGATCTGGGACATCACCCCAGAGGCACAAATATCCCCCATATCGTCGCCTATCTGCTGGACGAAGGCAAACTTGGCGGGTTCCACCTGAACGACGCAAAATACGCCGATGACGACCTGACAGCCGGATCAATCGATCCCTATCAGCTATTCTTAATCTATGTTGAACTTACAGACCCCAGGGATGATACCAGTCAGGTAGCATATATGATAGACCAGAGTCACTGCGTCAAGAATCCCACAGAAGCCATGATCCAGACCCTGGAAAATCTGCAACACGCATATGCAAAATCCCTTCTGGTAGACAGGGAAAAGTTAAAAGCTGCTCAGAAATCAAATGATGTAATAGTCGCAGAAGAGACATTAATTAAAGCCTTTAGAACTGACGTTACCCCCATAATAAAGATGGCTCGACACAAAAAAGGTTTACCCCTTTCACCTCTTGAAGCTCTGCGTGCTGGTGAAATATAATATACATTGGTCTGGATATTTCCAGACCAATGTATACCTTCATGCCTATGACAATGATTTGATAAAAAGGAGAAACATATGCAGAAACCAAGAATATGGGCCCATATGACGGTTCAGGAAATCCGGGAGTACCTGAAAGAACGTCCCACAGCCATTTTGCCCATAGGATGCACTGAACAACACGGCTACCATCTCCCTACTAACGTTGATATTTTAAACGCGGAAGAAATGGCAAAACGTGTTTCTGCTGAAACGGGTATAGCTGTGCTGCCCACTGTAAACTACACATATTCAGGCGGCGAACTGCCCGGAACTGTAAACGTATCACCCAACATAATCGCTCTGTACCTGGAGGAAATATGCCTTTCCCTGGCAGCCCAGAAGGTGAAAAACATTATCCTGCTGCTTGGTCATGGCGGGTCAGAAAATAACCAGGCAATAATGGCTTTCCGGGATTTGTTCCTCCGCAAACACAGGCATCTGGAAGTGGTTCTGGCTGTCATACCCCTTTTTGCAATGGGCGACGACGGTGTTCTGCATATGCTGTGTGATAATGAAACCCGAAAGCTGTATAAACCCAACGACTGGCACGCAGGCAAAACTGAGACATCCCTCATGCTGTATTGGGAACCGGATCTGGTTCACATGGACAGGCTGACACAGGATTCTAAAGGCATGGCTGAATTAATGCGAATCGATCCTGATGCATATCAGGATATCCAGAAACCCGTTGATTCCCCCTACGTCGCCCCGCGAGCCATGCAAAGGAAGGAAATACAGGTAGGGGTAATGGGTTATCCCGAAGAGGCTACCGCAGAAATTGGTGAGAGGATGGCCCAAAGCGGAGTAAAAGAATTGTTAAAAATAATAAAGAACATAGAGAGAAGATAGAGATAGCACTCGGATTATTCGCCATTCTGAGCTTTTCCAAAATAAACAGTCTTACAAGTTCCCCTTTCCCAAAGGGGGATTTAAGGGAATGACGTTGATTTACGAAAATCCGCCCAATCTACGTTATCCGCGTGCTATTATCCTAACACACAACCAGCTTTATTATAACGGGCTTATCCACAGATTTTATGCAGCGCAACCGAATCTTCTGAGTTTTCACTTTATCAAGTTTTTCAATCCGCTTATGTCCGATGGATATTCCCCTGCAAATTTCCTCCCAATTTCCATTTTCTGTCATAATATCAACAGCATATTCCCTTACTCGTTCACCCTGGTTTATATCTTCCATTATAATCACATGCTCTATCTCAGCCGGAGCATCAAGGGATAACTCAACTTCATTACCTTCTCCTGAAGTCTCCCCAATGGAATTGCTGAATCGTCTCTGTATTTCCTTGCCAAATTCCACATAACGCTGAAAATCAGCATCAGGGATCAGTCCATCAGGATTCGGATTAGCGTTCAGAAGCAGGTTACAGTTGCGCCCGATGGACTCGTAATACATCTCCATAAGTCCATCCAGTGGATATACCTTATGCTCATCGTTGGGAGTCCAGAACCACTCGTGGTTGCGTATGGGAACATCACATTCCCCCGGAAGCCACATCTTGCCATCCGGATCACCGTGAAGGGCTATCTGGCGGTCAGAAAGAGAATCAAGACTTGGAACGGTAGCCCAGCATGGATATTCAGCCCGACCTCGCTCATTGCCGATCCACCTGATGTTAGCTGCCGGCCCCTGAAAAACTATAGCGTCAGGCTGATATTTTTCCAGTATAGGAACAAGATCAGGGCCTCCCTTTTCCGGTGGGAGAGCGCCGCCGTCGAACCATACTTCCAGCAGTTCGCCATATCTCGACCATAATTCAGTCAGCATCCCTTCGCATATTCTAGCGTATTCTTTCTGCTTTTGTTCGTCACCACCCTTACCCCGATTTACCAGACCAGGGTTATCCACTTCCAGGTAGCCGTTGGCTGTGACGCTGGCGTAAACTCCCGGCTTGAGGCCGTATTTATGGCATGATTCCACAAAATCAGCCACCACGTCACCCTTGCCGTTTCGCCATCCCGATTGCTTTACACCGTAAGGATAAAGATCACTCTGCCATTGTAAAAATCCGCTACAATGCTTCGCTACAAAAACAGCATATTTCGCGCCAATAGCTTTGGCTGCTTCCATCCATTGATCCGTATCCAGCTTCGCCGGATTGTATATCTGTGGATCAGGCTTGTTTATCCATGACCGAAAATTCCAGCCCGGCGCGTAGGTGATTATATCGAAGTGGAAGAACATACCGATTTCCATGTCCTGCCACGCTTTTTGAACGGGTGTTGGTTTTGGTAAAGATGCCATTAGCTAACTCCTTTCATATCCAGATTCTTGACTACAAAAGCCCAGCGATCCGCCAATTCCTGGATAACAATCGCAGTAGGTTTGCCGGCACCGTGACCGGTCTTTGTCTGTATCCTGATTAAAATAGGATTTGATCCTGAATGGGCATTCTGAAGGGCTACCGCGAATTTAAAGCTGTGGGCGGGGAACACCCGGTCATCATGGTCTCCTGTCATAATAAGCGTCGGAGGATATTCTGTTCCCGGTTTTATATTATGATAAGGGGAATAGGCCATCAGTGCCTTGAATTCCTCCGGATCATCCGGCGATCCGTAGTCCGAAACCCAGGCCCAGCCGATGGTAAATTTATGAAACCTCAGCATGTCCAGCACTCCCACACTGGGCAAGCATACACCAAACAGATCCGGTCGTTGAGTCATACATGCACCGATAAGCAATCCACCGTTACTGCCTCCGCCTACTGCCAGCTTTTCTGTGCAGGTGTATTTATTTTCAATAAGCCATTCTGCTGCAGCGATGAAATCGTCAAACACATTTTGTTTATTCAGCTTTGATCCAGATTCATGCCAGGCCTTCCCATATTCACCACCTCCCCTGAGGTTTGGCTGCGCAAAAATGCCACCCATTTCCATCCAGGCCAGGATACTAACCGAAAAAACAGGTGTCAGGGATATGTTAAAACCGCCGTAGCCATAGAGATAAGTCGGATTATCTCCATCTGGCTTTATACCCTTTTTGTGGG
>WJIO01000032.1 GCA_014730235.1 Candidatus Poribacteria bacterium | reverse complement strand
GCTCTATTATCTTTAGCTCCCATCCACTTTTTCTCAAAAGCTGGCTCCTGCACAATCCTTGCAATGGCTGCAAGGGAATAGAGATGAAAAGTACGTTCATCCTTTGTTCCTATAAGGACGAAGACTGCATGGACCCTGGGTGCTGCTTCAGAAAATATGATCCCATCTTTACAACGGGCTATGAGAATGTCAAATTTACCTTCGCCTTCAATAATAATATGCGGTATTGCAAGATAGGGATTCAAAACAGTGGTAGTTTCCTGTTCCCTGCTGAGGAGTAATTCTTTTATTGAATCGGGTTTCATACCAAGTCTATCAATCATAGCTTTGTCAACAAGCTTAAAGAACTCGTCTATTTTTATAGTCTTATCTATATCCATTACAACAGCATCTTCTATGATATTATCAAATCTATCTTTAGTAATATTATCCCGCTCCCTGATTATCTCTTTCAATTCCGTCTCAAGCTTGTAGTCTGTAAGTTCTTTTGCAGTAATTCTCTCCGTAATGTGGAGAAGTGCATATTCCCTGGTTGTTCTTATACGTCCGTAGAACCAGTATATGAAAAGTCCAACAGCTATGAAGGCAAGACTTATTAGCAAAGCTTCTCTGCCAACCTCGAATATCAGAAATCCAAAACCCAGTATTCCAGCAATCTGTATCCAGGGATAGAGAGGTGCTCTAAATCCAGGTTGATAATTTTGTAAACGACTTTCCCGGAGTATGATGACCGATAGACAAGAGAAAATATTGGCCAGGATCACAACAGTAGATGCTGCCTCTACCAATATTCTGAGTTTAAAGAACAGCATTACTATTATAAAAGCACCTGTAAAAATAATTGAAATATATGGAGTTTTAAATCTGTCATTAATCCTGCCAAAAATTCCCGGCAGGAGAGCATCCCGACTTAAAGCCAGTGGATATCTGGCGGCTGACATAATCCCGGCGTTGGCAGTAGAAACAAAAGCCAGAATAGCGGCAATGCTTAATAGTATTCGACCCCATGTTCCCATAAAGACATAAGCTCCATCAGATATGGGGGTCAAAGAATTATTCAGTTGCTCCGCTCCGAGTATACCAGAGGTGATAAATATCACCACTGCATAAAATATATTGACAATTATAAGGGAGAGTATAACGCCCAGAGGAATAGTTTTGCCAGGATTTCTTACCTCCTCGGCAACACTGGCTATATTTAGCAGACCACCGTATGAAACAAATACGAAACCTGCAGTTGAGAATATTGCATGTAGACCATTGGGTGCAAAAGGCTGGAAATTCTCTAAATTAATCTTTGGTAGCCCTCGAATTATATAAAGCAACAAAACCGCCAAAAGGCCTGACACAAGAGCGATCTGAGTTTTGCTGGCTTCCTTTGTGCCAATAAGGTTTATAGCTACGAAGATAAGACATAGAGATACACCGATTATGCGTATATCAATGTTAATTATCATAGCTGTAAATGCAGACATACCTACCAGTGCAAATGCGCTTTTCAGGGATAATGAAGCCCATGTAAGTAGACCCCCAACGGTTCCTACTGCCGGACCCATGCTGCGGGTAATATAAAAATAGTCTCCACCAGCCTTTGGCATTGCCGATATAATCTCTGACTGACTCAACATTCCGGTCATGGCCAAAACACCAGCTATAAGGTATGAAAAGAAAACGGCAGGACCTGCTTGAGCATGAGCAACTCCGGGCAATATAAAGAGACCGGAACTAATCATGGCTCCAGAAGCCAGTGCAAATACTTCTATTAGACCGAGTTCCTTATTTAATGATAATCTTTCTTTCATTTTTGTCTTTATTTAAACATTTCCTTTCTTCAATGTATTATTTTTATATTATAATAACTGTACCAATCTTCTATAACATCCAATGCTGTATAATAACCGTTCAGATCTATTTCTGTCAAGCCCTCTTCTCTTTAAAACTTTTGGTTCTTCCGGGTTTGGTGTGGTTATAATTGAAAATTCTCTCAGCTTTTTATTTCTGCGAAAGCAGGAAGCGAGTCTTTATAGGGATCTACTGGATTCCTGCTTTTGCAGGAATGACAGCATAAAGAAGCTTCTTATCTTTACCACACTGAACCCGGAAGAACCTCATTTTTTAACGATTACAATAAGTTAAGTGTATCGCTTTGCTGAAAATTCTATAGCAAGACCAATGAGACAGGTAGTATAGATCAGAAAAATGTAACAAAATATTGTTAATATATGTTATAATCAAGTTGTTAGATTTAAAAATTTATGATACATATCAAAATTTATATTTAATTCAAAGGGGTAATAGAGGATGAAATCTGTTTCCAAAATGTTAATTGTTGTGATTTTTGTATTTTTGTATACAGGGGTCGCTTCGGCTGCTTTTGATGATATAATTATAGGAGCAAGACCTGCGGGAATGGGTGGAGCTTTTGTGGCCTTATCCGATGATACCAATGCGCCCATGTATAATCCTGCGGGAATGGGTTATATGTCATCAGCCCAGGTTGGTTTTACTCATCTGCGTATGTTTGCAGGTGCGGTTAACTATAATTATGCCAGTGTTATACTTCCGTTGAATGTAGCCGGCAGCTTTGGTGTAAGTTTTGGAATGTTAGGAGAAGATTCAGGGGTATATTCAGAAAGAACTGTCGCTTTTTCCTATGCCAAAAAACTGATTGATTCCATTTCTCTTGGTATAAACCTTAAAATGCTTAATACAGGTTTTGATGACAGCAATATATGGGTATCAGAGAATCCCTACTTTGTGGAAAGTTCGGTTTCCGCATTTACAGCAGACCTGGGAATACTAATCCGGCCTGTATCCGGGCTAAATATCGGATTGGCTTCAGAGAACCTGATACCAGCGGATATAAGCATATCAGAGACTGAAGAGGAAAAAGTTCCCATAAACATTCGATTTGGTCTTGCATATAACCTCGCAGCAGTAGCTTCCAGTGCTCAGCAACCGGCATTGAAGGAAGTTCTTGAAACAACTACTTTGTCAATAGCCGGAGCGTCCAGAAAAGAATATGAGTCAACAGCTACAAAAATCAGCACAGGCATAGAGGCATGGTTCGCCAAGGGAGTATTGGGCCTTAGAGCGGGATATAAGATAAAAAAACTTCAGCAAACTGCATCTTCTGCATCGGTAGGGGCAAGTATAAAAATCCCGGTAACGGAATTGAACCTGCAACTGGATTATGCCCTTCAACTATTTGGAGGAGATGTGGAAGATAATGCGGTACATAGGGTATCCCTTGCTTTATCGCTTTAAGTTTTATAATGTTAAATGACAATTAAGCAAATTTCAATTTTTGGCTCTTCCGGGTTCAATGTGGTTATAATTGGAGATCCTCTCAGCTTTTCATTCCTGCTTCAAGCCTTTTTAAAAAGGCTTGAAGCAGGAATGACAGCATAAACAAGTTTCTTATATTTACCACACTGAACCCGGAAGAACCCAATTTTTAACGATTGCAAGTTTATAAAAATCATCTTAAATATGAGGAATAACTGGAAATGAAAATGTATACGATAGTCACCTGTTTTTTATTAATCATAGCATTTGGTCTGGTTTATATTACTCAAGCAGATGATATAGCGAATACTCAGGCTGTGGAGTCCGTCGGTGAGATTAACGCCAAAGACAATAGCACTGGTACTGTGATCGCCGGCACAACAGCGGAATTGGTGTTGACACTGATCGCTGATATGTCTCAGGCTGAACCGGGAGAGGAAATTAAGTTTATACAGATAACCGCGCCTACCGGATTTACTGTAAAGGATGATGCTGTTAAATTCGTGAGAGTAGGGGCAGATGAAATATTTGATCCCGAATTTGTTGTGGATAGAAACCGGATAATTGTTGTTTTGCCAAAACTTATAACATTGACAACCATGGTGGATATTGAATTCAACGTTGAAACTCCACCAACTGTTACCCATGCATGGCCCTTTATAGTGGGGTTACTTAATATACTTCAAGACCCAATACTTGTATCAATTAAACCCGGCAATTCCGATGGCAAAGTAAATAATGATACCCTGGCGGTTAAAGTGGTAGCAGCAACTAAACCCGAACCACCTACAGGTTTGACAGTTCAACCGGATCCGGGTGGGGAAAATGATATTGTTTTATCCTGGGATAAATCCAGTGATGAACTTGTTAGTGGTTACCTTATCTATCGCTCGGATAGAGGTGATGAACCGGTGGCGGATATAACAAGCCGGGAGCAGAGGAATTATATAGATAGAAATTTACCCTCTGGTGAAAGCTTTTCCTATACCATCAGGACGTATAAAACAAAAGTTCTGAGATCCGAGCCTTCCAATGAGTTAAGTGCGATTGTTCCAGAAGATACTAAAGCTCCAACACCGCCTGTTGTAAGACCTGAAGCCATGGTAGTGGATAAAGCCGGTGTGGAAGGTATAGAAGTAGTATGGGAATCAAGTGTATCCAGGGATGTAGTTAACTATATAGTCTACCGGGGATCTTCTGTTGATTCTCTGGAATCAATAGCCGAATTGGATTCAGAAGCTACTTTTTATATTGACGATAATCCACCTGACTCCGGTAGCTATGTCTATGTGATCGGCGCTGTTGATGATGCTGGCAACGAATCGCGCTCATCAGCTACGCTTCCCCGGCAGGTTTTTTCAGGTGCAAAACCTCAGCCTAACCCTTTTACCCCCCTGTCTACTGATGCCCGTTTTAACCAGGTGATTTTCCCGGCAGCGATGGTTGCGGGTGGCGAAGGCGTATTTTATGTCAATATATACGATCTGGAGGGATACCTTATAACTGAAATTGAAGCGCCGGAAGGTTCCAAAGAGGTCAGATGGGATGGTAAAAGTTCCGATGGTGAGTATGTAAACGGCGGTATATATGTTTATCAGGCTTTTATGGGTAACGTTACTAAAGTCGGAACGGTGGTTGTCGCAAAATAAATTATTTTAGCTGTTTATTACGCAATTTTCCTGAAGCATAAACCTAAAAACAATTTTGAGAACGTCTAACTATAATAAATATTGAATCTGTCCTGAATTAAAAAGGTTGGCTCTTCCGGCTTGAGTGGGGTAAAGATAAGAAAGTTCTTTATGCTGTCATTCCTGCTTTCGCAG
>WJIO01000371.1 GCA_014730235.1 Candidatus Poribacteria bacterium | reverse complement strand
TTTGTGGGTTATGCGCTTTTCTCGTTGTTCTTCCCTGGACAATAAGGAACTATAAAATACATGGAAAATTGGTTTTTGTATCTACAAACGGTGGTGTAAATTTCTGGATGGGACATAACAAATATATTGCCGAGAAGGTACAGCCTACGGATCACTACGTTAGAATGATATATCCTGACAGTCCTTATACATGGAACAGCAAAAGTGAGGTTGAATGGGAAAAAGAGGCATATAAAAAGGGAATACAGTTTATTAAGAAAAATCCGGGAAAGGAATTATCAATTTCTATACGCAAGTTCCTTATGCTTTATACACCTTATGATAACTTCTGGCATAAGCTTTTCTATTTTCCTGTTATGCTGTTGGCAATATCAGGTTTATATTTATCAAGACACCATTGGCGAAATTTAATACTGATTTATTCAATGTTTATATATTTCTCGATTCTGGCAATTATATTTCAAGGTTTGCCTCGTTATAGATTGCCCATGATGCCATTTTTTATAATATTTGCGGCTTTTGCTGTATGGAAAATTTTGGATAGTATACCAGCGTTAAAGGATGATAAAATATATAAAAACCAGTAAATTATCCCTGTTATTGCAAATTGCATTGATACCATCAGCAATCTTTCTATTTGCGCTAACTCCGGAATATGGAATATTCAGGGTAGACCGAAGAACAACGGTGGGGATGGGTGAATATCCCAGCGCGGCTTTTGATTCCCAGGATAATTTCATGATGTCGTGGATGATGAACGACAGGCGGGATAACTGCGATTATAAGATATACGCCAGACTTTACAATTCTGAATGTGTGCCTTTGGGAAATGATTTCAGGGTAAACACAGGTTTAAGCGCACAGCATAGGGTTCATCATCCTACAATAGTAGTTGACGATAACGATATATTCACGGTGGTATGGGCAAAACACGGAGGCGGAATTTTTGCCAAAAGATATAAAAACTCCGGTGATCCAATATCCGATGAATTTCGAGTGGACGCAGACTCCTCCGGGGGAACGCCGCACCTATCGGTTGGCGCAAATAACGATATAATCCTTGTCTGGAGATCAGATCACATCCGAGCAAGGATACTGAAAAATGGCGATGCAGGCTCAATATCAGAGGAAATTATAGTTGATGAATCATCTGAGAAAAATCTGGTATACTCCCCAGTGGTCGCTTCTGGAAACAAAGGTGACTTTATGGTGGCCTGGTTAGATGAGCGAAACGACAGACGAGATGTTTACGCAAGGCTTTTTAACAAAAATGCTGATCCCCTGGGAAATGACTTTTTAGTGGCTGAAGCAAATGTGGGTAAGATATTTTACCGAAGACTGTCTATATCAGTAAATAGCAAAGGCAATTATGCCATCGTATGGCGTGACTCAAGGGATGGAAAGTGTTATATAAGACTTCTGGATCATGGTGGTTTACCATTAACAGAAATTCAAGTAGTAGAAGAATTGGCAGACCGCCGCGCTGAACCAAGCGTAGCTGTTGATAAGAATGACAATTTTGTCACAGCCTTGGGAAAACATATCAGATGCTATGACGAAAATGGAAATCCCATAACAAGAGAGATAAAGCTGATAAGGGGGTTTTATCGTCCCTGCGCTCCTATGCTGACTTTTAACTCCCGAAATATGCTCTTGATGGTGTGGCATGATTCCAGAGATATGCGCAATCCACCCAATATGGGAGATAATCTGTATATTATGGCCGGAATGTGGGATATTAACTCATATATTAGTACCAAACAAGAATAATTTGCTATGCCTAAAATGCTTTTGGTTACAGATAAATTCGGTCCCCACAAAGGTGGAACGGCAATAGTATATTCAAATTGGTGTTCTCTCATGAATCCAAAGGATATAGTAGTTTTAACATGCCGTCTTCCATCTGCACCGGAATGGAGGGAATTTGATAATCAACAGCGATTCAAAATTTACAGAGTTCCTTTTATAAATATTCCAAAAATTCGTATGCCGCTGGCCTGGATTTTTATGCTTTTTGTTATGCCTTTTATCCTTATTAAAGAAAAACCGCAAATTATACATGCTGGTCAGGTATTGGAAACCGGCTGGTTTTGTATATTGATTAATAAAATATTTAACAAGAAATATGTTGTTCATACTTATGGTGAAGAGATTACTTACTATTCTGTTGGCAAAGGTAGATTTTTAAAAAAAGCACTAATCTGGAGCATAGTAAAGGCAGATATTGTAACTACTGTTAGCAACTATACTAAATCAAAATTGATTAATTTAGGTATACCTGATGAAAAAATCAGGTTGATATATCCGGGAGTGGAATTGGATAAATTTCAAATCGTGCCAGACCTTGAAGAATTAAGGGATAAGCACCAGTTACATAACAAAAGAATCCTACTTACAGTTTCACGCCTTATGGAACGCAAGGGCCATGATATGGTAATTAAAGCATTTCCCAGAGTTCTACAAAAAATACCGGATGTTATATATCTGATTGTTGGTATTGGAAAAGAAGAAAAAAGACTAAAAGAACTGACAAGAGAATTGGATTTAGAAAATTATGTTATTTTTACTGGTCAAGTTCCTGATGTTATTCAATATTATTATCTATGCGATGTTTTTATTATGCCAAATCGAATGGTAAAAGGTTCTCATGACGTGGAGGGTTTTGGGATCGTATTCCTTGAAGCTAATGCATGTGGAAAGCCTGTTATAGGTGGTAAATCAGGTGGAGCAGTGGATGCTATTGTTGATGGAGTTACCGGTATTCTGGTTGATCCAACAAATATAAAAGAAATTGAGAATGCAATATTGAAATTATTTTTGGATGATAGCTATAGGTCCAGAATTAGTGATAATGGAAGAAATTATGTCTTTAAGAATTTCGATTGGATTAATCCTGTAAAACAAGTTCTTGAAATTAATTCATCTATTGTGGATTAATATGTAAATTTCAATGCTTAGGTTACTAAATTATGAATAAACTTAGTCAATTAGTATGTTTGAGATGCCATGAATATTTGAAATATGAAAATCGTCATCTTAAATGCCATAATTG
>WJIO01000370.1 GCA_014730235.1 Candidatus Poribacteria bacterium | reverse complement strand
TACTTTAATCCTGCCGCTGTTTGCTATAGAAATCTTGGTGGGATCATACATGGCTTCTCCGGCCACTGGTGGAAGGACGAAATTTCCCACAGTCACAGCCCTTAGACCATAATAGAATTTCTGCTCTTTTTGTCTTGGTAAATCTACAAACAATAACATCCGGTCATCCCTTATATCCATATAGCTGGGATTAACTCCTTTATCCTGAATCCAGGGAATTCCCGCTCGGGAACCCAGTCTTGGGTTCTCAATTTCAAGTCCTGCGGGAAGAAGATCAGCAATGACAACGTTATTAAGGTCTTCTGTAACAGCTTTTGCCTTAATCTCAGCCACAACCACATCCCCCTGCTGGAAATTGTCATATCTTATCTCTCTGCCGTTTTTATCCAGATACCTTCGCCGGACTACAAGTTCCTGATCGTATTCTTTAATATCAGGAGTTGTGGGAACACCGAATGCCTTCCAGTAGTAATAGCATGTGCCCTGTCCGTCTATGCTTATGTCGATTGTCTTTCCACCCCAGTCTTTTCCGCTGAATTTATAATCACCCTCGTCAAAATCAGCCAATTGAGAACCGTTAATTACGGCTTCTCCTTTGTAATCGGCTTTTTCGTGCTTACGCATAATTTTACCCAAAGCCAGAAATGCAAAGGCATTATCCTGGGTAGTATACCAGCGATTATTTTTGGCTGCATCATCCGAAAGGCTTCTCACCAGCTTTGGCACAGATGGATGATCCGGATCTACTTCCGAAAGCACATCCAGCATGATAGCCCTGGCCCTGGTGGATGAATTAAAGTTTCTGCCGGTTTCTCTTTCAATTTCCCTGGGTTGTGCTGTATTGGGGATCAGGGAACGGGCAGTTCTGGCATCCCCGGATAAAGCAAAAGCACCGGCAAGCTGGAACTGGCTGTAATCCCACATATCGTCCAGTTCATTGTTTTTAAGATAAAGCATAACGCTCTTTTCCGGCCTTCCGGCTAAGGCAAGAACATAGCAGGCATATACCTTTGCCTGTTGCATCCAGTAATCCCGGATAGATGATTTTGCATGGGCTTTAAGGGCATTTATCATATTATCATATACCCGATCAGGCACTTCATATCCAGCTTTTCTGGCTTCAACCAAAAAGTGGGAGACATATATACTGGTCCAGGGATTGCTGTAATTGCCTCTGGGCCAGAAGGAGAAATCGCCTGATGGATTTTGCATGTTGCCTAATTTTTGTATGCCTTCAATAATATAATAATCCGGGCTTTTTGTGCCGAAAAGCTCAGGTTCCACCAGCTTCGCCATGTCATTAAAATAAAGCAGTGGGAAAAGCTTTGATGTAGTCTGTTCCGCGCATCCGTAGGGATACCTGAGCAAATACTGTAAACTGCTGGAAAATTGGGTTGCGGGGAATGAAGAAAGGGTTAATTCAAATTCGGCTGTGTCAGGAATCCAGGCGCCGGGAATCTCTAAAGTGGTATCCTGATTGGGTTTAACCACGCCGCTGCCTGTTATAGTTATGGCTGGTGCGGCTGGTCGCAGCGGCAGATCAACACTCATTTCTGATTTTTCTCCGCCGCCGGATGCGGACAGGTTGAAAGTTATTTTACCCATGCTGTTTTCAGCCCTGGCAAGGAAAAATACCTGTTTTTCTGCCTTTGGTTCAAGCTGTAAAACATGGGATTCAGGCTTTAAAGTTTCAATGGGGCCGCTGAAACCCAAAGTTACTGAGAAATTCCCGGTAACGCCTGTTCCATTAAATATACTGACAGGGATCTGTATGCTGTCACCCCCGGCCATAAACCTTGGAAAGGTGGGTGTAAGGACAATTGGATCAAATACCTTTACATCATTTCGGGTAGAACCGAAGCTGTCATCTGAAAAAGCCACGGCCATAATACGCAGGCTGCCGTTGAATTGTGGTATATCAAAAGACACACTACCTTTACCATTTCTGTCGGTTTCCATTATCCCTGACCATAGAGCCACAGGTTTTACGCGCTGTATGTTTACTGGTGTCACACGCCTTCGGGACGTATCCTGATCCCCTGCGGTTGTTGATGCAGACATGGCGTTTTCGATTTCCGGTAGAACTGCGGAATATATGTCATAAGAGTTTACCTCCAGACGCTTTTTGCCATAGAAGAAGCTGAAAGGATCAGGGGTTTCAAATCCTGTCAACTGGCATATACCCTCGTCAACTGCCGCTATGGTTATATATGCTTTATTAGTTTGAGTACCTTTTACGGTAAAGGATACATCCAGGGATGTTTTTGGTCTCATTTCAGCAGGGGTATTCATTGTTATAGAAAGCCTTTTTTCCTCATTATTCATAGACAAAGGCACAACACCAAAGGCCCTTACCGGCGCATGTCTTTCAAGGGATCGGGTGGAACGGATGACGCTTGCAACTATGTATGCATTGGGTTTGTAATTTGATGATAGGGGAACTGAAACCTTTGCTGTGTTTTCGTCCATAATAACGGATTGGCGATGATGTATCCTATCACCTTCCACTGTAAGCAGAAGCTTACCAGCAAAGGGGGATCGGATTTGCACCTGGGCAGTATCTCCCGCATTGTAGGATTCTTTGTCCAGATCGATCTCCAATCTTTCTGGTTTATTCATTGCCCATGGAGCATAACCCCAGCCGGAGGCGTAGAAGTTTATAGACGCCGAAGCGGATGATTCAATGTCTTTAATAGCTACGCGGTATTCACCGTAATCGTCAGGAGTAAAAGAGAATTTGGTCGGTCTTTCGCCTGATTGCAGGGGGAAGGATTTAACAAGGTTTTCCTGTTTTTCTGATACATACCTGTAACCCCTGCGACCTGCACGCCGCAATATGGAATGCCATGTTATCCGGTAACATGAAACCTCGTATTGTCTACCCGGCGCAACTTTACCATTTTTATCAACTGCAATAAAATCCATCTCAGCAGGTTTGCCCACATCCGCATAGCCTTCTTTTGTGCGCCTGATGCCTACATAATGGGAGTAGGGATGCACATCAACGGTTTTATAACCTGTTACCCCCCGCCCACCGGGTTCAAGTACCGTAGCTGATATATTGGCCTGAAGGGATGAAGGAGGCTGGATATTGTCCTTTATATTCATATTATATGTATATTTTCCGTTCTGATCCAGCGTTGCCTTTCCCAGATCCATTCTCTTTTTATCAAAACTTTTGCTGGAATCCCGGAATGTGAAGGACTTCCATTGAGGAACAGAAAAATCATGGCTTATAATTTCTGCCCGGGCTTCCAGCTGTCTGCCGCTGGCAGGAGGGCCGAACAGATTAACAGCTTCCACATTTACCTTGACATCCTGCCCCAATTCATAGGAATCTGAATCGGTGGTTACCTTAACCTTAATACGATCCGGCATGAATTCTTCCACGCTGAAATAGCCCCGGCCAATTTCGTTATCTTTACCCACAATAGCCCTGGCAGTATAACGCCCTGTTTTTACATAGCTGGGAAATTCCACATCAAACTCACATGCGCCTGCATCACCGGTCTTTTGCATCAACTCGGTAAATATGCGATTGTCCGGGCCCAGGATTTCCATTTTAAGAGGAAAAGATGGGGGAACTGAGGTTTTTGTTCCTCTAATAACTGCCACTACATGGGCAGTCTCTCCCGGTCTGTATATATCCCGATCTCCGTATATAAAGACATCATAACCATACTGAAGGTAGGGTCTACCTTCTACATTATAGTCTGTGGTGTCTACCCTTCGATGATCCATATCCAGAAAAGACAGATCGCCTTCATGGGAGACTGTGACCAGGTATGGTTCAAATTCCTCCATAACGCTTTCAGATAAGTTAAAAACGGCTGTGCCGTCCTGATCTGTTGATTTTGTACCCATGATCTGGTTATTACGGCTTAATAAAGTGATCTCAGCATTTGACACAGGCTCCAGGGATGAAAGGGAATTTACCCAGATCAGGAAATCCCCACCTGCATTTTTAACGGTTATACCCAGATCCGTAATCATTACCCACTTTCGGCTGTATTGCCAACGTTTTTCAACATTTCGAGCAATCAGAGCAAATATACCTTTGCTTTCGGACATTAGATAATCCCGCATACTTATTGGTGTAACAATTTCTTCGTTAAGACGGGATGCGATATTTATTTCTTTTTCATTTACAACCTTACCCAGGTTATTAAGGTTGTACCATCCATAATCTCTTTCTACTGTATTAGTATGAAGTAAGTGTATGAGGTTATTAGCATAGACCTTTTGTATTTCTATTTCTACTTCGTTGATATTTATAGTTGACAGACCTATATTGAGATTTCCCTGCCTGGAAAGATAAATACCATCGCCAACAAAACCTATACTGGGTTCCAGGTTTTGCATTACCACCCTTGATGAGAAATCGCTTTTAAGCCGGGAGCCGTCAACACCTATAATGCCTTTGTTGACATTTACAGTATAACCTTTACCAGCCTGAAAATTTCCACTGATTTCCACGTAATTGTAACTGCTGGTTGAAATTGTATGTTCCATTTTCGGTTCAAGGGTTATAAACTGCTTTGCCATATCAACAGATACAGGGGAACTAAACCTTATTTTTATATAACTTTTTTGACCCCTTTGTTCTGCAAAAACACCCTCAACTTTTAATTCCTCTTTGGCTTTCATTACTATGGTCTGGACATAATCCTGGGAAAGACCGAGATTTCCATCAATTGGTTTTAAATTTTGGGAGATATTAAGCTGAAGGTTTTTATCCGATTCGTTCCGTTCCAGGGATTCGGTTTCAATTTTAATGGCAAGTCCAGAATCGGGAGTTATGACTTTATATGGTATTTTAGGCCCATTTTCAAATGACAGAGATAAATTTTCAGCTAAATCATCAGCTTTAACAGCATAATTGAATTCAATTGTGCCAAGAATTCTGATTTTGTCACCATCAGGATCGGCCAGATTAAAAGAAAAATATGTATTATCGACGCGAAATCTTTGAGTATAAAAACTAAAGCGTCTGTCACCCTTCAGATACATACCCTCAACTGTGCAAATCTCAGGCAGGATTTTGGCTGTATATTCAGTTGATGGCTTTAACGTTATCTCAGGGAAAAATCTTAATTTATTTCTGGCTATCCATCGAAATTTACCTGGTATTTCCGGTGAAAATTCAATGGGTAAATTATCTATCTGTATATCTACCTGATTTTCGGGTACCATATCCTGTGAAAATTCCACAGTAAAATTTGTGGTTCTGGTTATTTCACCCTCAGGATCAAAGTCTTCTATAGTAACAGGTATCTTGCCTCTCGGTGTTCCCCAGATATAGGCCAGACCGGCAATGATAACAGCCAGTAATACAGCAATTATACCTAACCAAAGCCCGACGCTTAACCTGGGTTTTTTGCTATTCTCTTCTGATAATTGCTGTTTGTCCTGATCCATTCTTAAGTACCTCCCTGAATATTATTTATGGCTCTTCCGGGTTCAGTGTAGTAAAGATAAGAAACTTCTTTATTAGCCATTTATTGTCTTAACTTTTGTGAGTTATTTATGAAGGATTATAAGCAATAACAGAATAACACGCTGTTAAGACCTTGTCAACGGCAAGTTAATAAATCCAATCATAAATTTGGTTCTTCCGAGTTCGGTGTGGTAAAGATAAGAAACCTCTTTATGCTGTCATTCCTGCGAAGGCAAAAATCCAGTCTTTATGCGGATCTACTGGATTCCTGCCTTCGCAGGAATGACAAGTTTTGTAATTTACCATCATTATAAAGGTATTTTCTAAACACATTTTTAACGATTACTAAAATTAATTAAAAACAGATGTTGCAGTGATTGAAGAGGTACGAGCAAATGAAAATGTTACCAGGCTGTCATTACTGCCTTCGTAGAAATGACATGGAACTATATTTTTTGAGCCTTTTCATCTGTTTCTTTATGCTGAATTCTTATAAAAATTGGTTTTAGAGATTTTTAGAATTCTCAGGTCTGTTAATACTTCACTAAATCCGGGAGAATCACTTTTGATTAATTGTTTGGTAAATATTGACAGCAAAATTTGCTAAATTATAACTCAAATAATTAGAGACATATAAGTGCTAAAATCCTACAAAATTAATTATAACCTGTTTTTACGGGTATTTTTAGTTTTTGGTATATCATTTGCATATATAGGTCGTATAAAATAAAACTGATTTAATGTGGTTTGTTCTTGTAATCGATATATAAATTTTTTATACTAATGAAGATTGATTAATAAATCGGATAATAAATACTAAAGTATAAACTTCAATAAAAATCCCCTTGATCCCCCTTTGGGGAAGGGGAACTTGTAGAATTTCTTATAACAATGTTTTACAACTTTATACATTAAGGAGGGAAGAATGAAGATTGAAAAGATTGTAGCAAAAACTACAGATTTAGAAAATGGCGAAATGAAGGAATTTTTAGTAGGTGAAGTAGAGGTATTATTAGTTCGGGATAACAATAATTTTTATGCTCTTGGATCGACATGCCCTCACTTTGGCGCGCCGTTGGAAGAGGGAGTATTGCACCAACATCACATACGCTGTCCATGGCATCAGGCCTGTTTTGATGTTGTAACGGGAGATCTTAAAGAACCACCTTCCCTGGATTCCCTGGCTCGATTTGATGTGCGGATTGAAGATGATAACGTTATTGTAATTGTGGAAGAAGATGCTTCGGAAACTCGTCATCCTGATATGGCAAAATATAATCCAGACGCTGATAAACAGACCTTTATTATTGTGGGAACAGGTGCGGCTGGAGCCACAGCAGCAGAGGCTATGCGACAAGGAGGATTTGAGGGAAAAATCCTTATGCTTACAAAAGAAAGCCGTTTACCTTATGATAGAACAGGTTTAAGCAAAGGCTTTTTGAAAAGCGAAGACCAAGAACCGGAAATGCTGCGTTCAGAAGAATTTTATTCGGAATACGGTATTGAAGTTTTGACAGGTCATAATGTAACTGGAGTAGATGCGCACAGCAAAAAGCTGATGCTTGACAATGGAAAATATCTCAAATATGATAAGGTTCTTTTGGCTCCGGGCAGTATTCCAAGAGAAGTTGATGTACCGGGTGCAGGTCTGGATAATGTTATTACCCTAAGAAATCCGGATAATTCTCTGAAAATCAGAAGTCTTGCTCAAAAAGGTGCTAAGCTGGTAATAATCGGGGCGAGTTTTATCGGTATGGAAATTTCAGCGAATTTAGCTGAAAAAGGACTTTATATCACTATTGTAGCTCCGGAAGAATTACCTTACCAGAGAATTTTGGGTGCTGAAGTGGGGAGTATGTATAAAGAAATACATGAAAACAGCGGCACAGTATTTAAACTTGGCCGTAAAGTGGCTCGATTTGAAGGTAATAAATCAGTAGAGAAAGTTGTCCTGGACAACGGAGAAACTCTTGAATCAGATTTTGTGGTAACAGGTGTAGGGGTTCGTCCTGCTACAGATTTTCTAAAAAATATGGAATTAAATCCAGATAGAAGTGTTACAGTAGATAAGCATTTTCAGGTTACTGAAGATATATACGCAGCCGGGGATATAGTAAGCTTTATAGATTGGCGATCAGGGGAAAGAATTCGAATTGAGCATTGGCGTCTGGCGGAACAGCTTGGACGGGTGGCTGGCTTTAATATGGCTGGTAAAGAGACGGAATACCGGAGTATTCCATTTTTCTGGACTAACCAACTGGGAGTCAATCTAAGATATGTAGGTTATGCAAAAGATTGGGATGAAATAATTTTTCATGGTAAACCATCAATGCGTAACTTTGTGGCTTATTACATTAAAAATGATAAAGTTATGGCTGCCTCAGGTGCAGGTAAAATTGCTCATATGCCGGCTATTGCTGAATTAATGCGTACAGATCAGATGCCTGAACCAGATGAACTGCGCCAGGGAATAGTCAATATGACAAAACGTTTGAATTAAGCATTTTTATAAAGATGCAAGAGTTTCAAGGAGGTATTATAATGCCAGATTTTGGGTCAGCATTCGCAGGGCTTAAAAACGACAGAAAACTAACTCATGAGGAACTGATCAGGGCGATAAGATTTATGATTTCCGCAGAATATGAAGCAGTTCAGCTTTATATTCAACTGGCGGAGTCAACGGACAACAAATTGGCTATAGAAGTTCTTGTAGATATTGCAGACGAAGAGAGAGTTCATGCCGGTGAATTTCTCCGACTGCTTCATGAACTGGACTCGGATGAACAGAAATTCTATGACGAAGGTTATGAAGAGGTTGAAGAAATGATTGAATCATTAAAATCTAACACAGAACCTGAAGAAGAGAAGTCAGATTCGACTGTAGGAAGCCTTATAGAGGAAAAGAAAACGGAGGGAGAATAAAATGGCTGATTATCTTGCAAGAGATGATGCTCCTTTAAGCAGCGAAGACTGGGAAAAAATAGATAAACTTGTGGTGGAATCTGCACGAAGGCGACTGGTTGGACGCAGATTTATAGGCATTACCGGGCCTTTGGGTGCTGGTGCTACTGTGGTCCCAAAACCTTCCATGGGTGGTTTTAAAGAAGGTGAAATAGCTGTTAAGAAGCGCGAAAATATCACCATACCCATGATACAAAAAGATTTTAAACTTCACTGGCGGGATATTGAATCGGCGAAAGTATATGGTATTCCGCTGGAACTAGGGCCTGCTGCCGGAGCGGCTGCTTATTGCGCTATGCAAGAAGACAATATGGTTTTCAATGGTATGGAAGGTTATGAAGGACTGTTAAACGCCGAAGGTCGTACAACCGCAGAGGTTAAGGACTGGCAGGTTACCGGCAATGCTTTTCAGAATGTGGTAGCTGGTACGGAAAAGCTAATGTCGGGTGGTTTTTATGGTCCTTATGCAATGGTGGTAAGCCCCTCTTTATATGCCAAGATGCACCGAGTGTATGAAGGAACCGGAGTTCTTGAAATAGCTATGGTCAAGGAATTGATGACTGAAGGTGTTTTTCAATCACCAGCAATAGAAGGTGATCAGGCCATAATTGTGGCTACAGGTAAACAAAATATGGACCTGGTTGTGGGAGAGGATCTAACTACTGCTTATCTCGGGGCTGAGGATATGGATCATCCCTTTCGGGTGTTTGAAACAGTAGTTTTGAGAATTAAACGCCCTGGTGCTATATGTACATTTGAATAGAGATTACTTTGCAATATTTAACAGGAAGGTAATTTGTTGGGTCTGGTTTGCTGATTATTCATTTAAAATGAATTTATTTTGGTGAACCAATTATGCTTTACAGGCATGACCCAACCTATACTTTCTCAAGCAAAAGAATATATTCTGAGTAATCGTTAAAAAATGGAAAATGTGTTTAGAAAATACCTTTATAATGATGGTAAATTACAAAATTTGTCATTCCTGCGAAAGCAGGAATGATATGCTTAGAAAATTTTTAAATTATTTCTACACTCAATTCGGAAGAGCCAAAAATGTAAGTCAAAACTCGGAGTATATTTTATGCGGAATTCAGAAGACCGAGAAACAAAATTCAACAGGATGACTCAGGACAGAAAAGCCGATCATATCCGTATATGCCTTAATGAGGATGTTGGATTTAAGAACAAATCAACGGGTTTTGAAAATTATAGCTTTATCCACCAGGCTTTGCCGGATATTAATATGAGCGATATTGATCTTTCCCTTAATTTATTCGACAAAGTCCTGAATTATCCTGTTATCATTGAATCTATGACCGGCGGAACGGAGCTGAGCTTTCAAATCAATGAGAACCTGGCCATAGCTGCCCAGAAACTGCGGGTAGGCATGATGGTTGGTTCCCAGAGAATATCACTGGAACAACCGTCTTTAGCCTATACGTTTCAGGTAAGACATACAGTGCCTGATGCTTTGTTGATAGCAAATATTGGGGCTATTCAGCTTAATAATGGCTTTGATTATGAAAATTGTCTCGATGCTATATCCATGATAGGTGCTGATGCTTTGGCCCTCCATCTAAATCCCCTTCAGGAAGCCATACAATACGAAGGAAATACCAACTTCAGGGGATTGCTGGAAAATATTAAGAAGCTACGGCGAAAGATAGAGATGCCTATTATTGTCAAAGAGGTAGGTTGCGGGATATCAAAAGAGGTTGCATCCAGACTTGTAGACGCTGGTGTTGACTGTATTGACATCGGCGGCGCGGGCGGTACATCCTGGGCTATGATCGAATCCTACCGGGCAAAGAGCGACTGTCAAAGAACTATAGGGGATACCTTTTCCGACTGGGGTATACCAACGGCGGAAAGCTTAAATATGGTTAAATCCGCTGTTCCTGATATACCTGTTATAGCATCAGGAGGTATAAGAAACGGCGTTGATGCAGCTAAGGCTATAGCTTTAGGAGCTTCGGTGATAGGTATTGCTCTACCACTTTTATCTCCAGCCCTGGAATCTCCTTTATTGGTGGAAAACGTTCTGAACAGAATAATTGAAGAATTGAAGATTGCTATGTTTTGCACAGGTTCAGCTAACCTCAAGGAACTGGGAAATACAAAATATCTGGTGAAAAAATGAATATAAAAAAGCTGAAAGCCTGGATAACTTTGTCCAGACTGCCTTTTCACACAGTAGGAATTTTTCCATTTATACTGGGTAATGTTCTGGCCTGGTATAATACAGGGGTTATTGACTGGACAGTTTTATTCTGGGGAACTCTGTGTGTTGCTCTGATTCTTTCGGCAACCTATTATTCAGGAGAATATTACGACTATGAAACGGATAACCTCTCATCAGAGCTGGGTAGAAATCGCTTTACAGGAGGCAGCCAGGTAATACAATCAGGATTGATACCCCGACATCATGCTTTGATCGCTTCTCTGGTATCAGTTTCTGCGGCGCTGGTTATAGGATTTATACTTCATTTTTATTATGATACCGGCGCATTTACTTTGCCTCTGGGGATAATCGGGATTTTGGGAGGGTTGTTTTATTCAGCAAAACCTGTGCAATGGGCTTATAAAGGACTTGGAGAAATATGGATAGGTTTTTGTTATGGATGGCTTACAGTAGCTGCGTCTTACTATTTACAGACAGGTAAATTTCCTAATATTATACACTGGACATCACTACCTATTATCTTTTCTATATTTAATGTGATATTAATTAATGAATTCCCGGATTATCTGGCCGACAAAAGGACAGGAAAGCAAAACCTGGTGGTGCGCTTTGGTAAGTCAAAGATGAGTAAGATTTATATTATATTCAGTATAGGGATCTGGATTTCATATTTAATTGCT
Source organism: Candidatus Poribacteria bacterium (assembly GCA_014730235.1). Taxonomy (GTDB): domain Bacteria; phylum Poribacteria; class DTPJ01; order DTPJ01; family WJIO01; genus WJIO01. Next base: position 2,400 of record WJIO01000370.1, on the reverse strand, counting down.
ATCTGGGCAGGTATACCTTTAAAAGCGTTAATCTTTTTTCTGCCAGTATTTATACTTTCTTTGATAACGATAATTCAGGTATTTAAAAAGCACTATAAAGAACATAAAGCGTTGGAAAATATATGTGCAAAGACTCTCATAATTAATCTGGGTGTTTCGGTAAGTTTTATCCTGGCAATTTGTTTTTAAGACTTGAGTGTGGAAATGTAAAAAACATTGTCTAATCAAGTAATCGTTTAAAAATGGATATAATTTAGTTGTCATTTCTACGAGAGCAGGAATCCAGTCTCCCATGATAGTTTTTTCTGGATTCCTGCTTTCGCAGGAATGACAAATTTTGTAATTTACCATGATTATAAAGGTATTTTCTAAACACATTTTTCATTTTTTAACGATTACAATCAAGAAAAAATCTCATCTATATAATTGGAAATTGCTTATGAAACATATATAAGGAGTATTTATATTGAATACAGCAATTGTAATAGGCGCTGGGATTGGTGGTCTTTCAACTGCTGCACGTTTAGCTCGTTTGGGATGTAGAGTTACCATTTTAGAGAAAAATTCTATTCCTGGAGGACGAACTGGAATTATTGAGAGGGATGGTCATCGCTTTGACACAGGACCAACTCTTTTTTTGATGCCAGAAATATTTGCTGAAACTTACGAATCCCTGGGTGAAAATATGGAAGACCATCTTGATTTAATCCGAATTGATCCTACATACAAGGTGCATTTTCATGATGGAACAAAGCTGAATATAACTGGTGATCTTAAAAGCATGTTCGACCAGTTGGAGTCTATAGAACCGGGTTCTTTTGAGGCTTTCCTTAGATTTACGGAAGAAGGTTACCGTAATTATCACCTGTCATTAAAGCATTTTGTAGGTCGAAACTTCAGGTCATGGCTGGAATACCTGAGTCCATCAAACTTCCCACTGGTGATTCGCATAAAGGCACTGGCGAAACATTACAACAATACATCAAAGTTTTTCAAAGACTCCCGCCTTCGGGCTGGCTTTTCCTTTCAAAACATGTATTTGGGTCTTAGCCCTTATGATGCTATGGCCACATATTCCCTTCTACAATATACCGAAGCGGTTCAGGGTGTTTGGTATCCCCGGGGCGGTATGTATGAAGTTGTTGAAACCCTGACGGATATTGCCCAGGGCTTGGGTGTGAAGTTTCATTATGACTCATCGGTGGCAAAAATCAACGTGGAAGGTTCAAAGGCAACAGGTGTAACTCTGGAAAACGGTGAAAAAGTTGAATCTGATGCCATTATAGCTAATGCAGACTTACCTTATGTATATTCGGAACTTCTGCCGGATAAAAACAAAGCAAAAAGATTGTATCGGAAAAAGTATTCATCGTCGGCCATAATGTTTTATTGGGGTATAAAGGGGACAAGACCGGAACAGCTTCAACATCACAACGTATTTCTTGCCGACAATAATTATCGGGAATCCTTTGATAAAATCTTCCGGGATTTGACTTTGCCTGATGATCCTTCGTTTTATGTATGTTCCCCATCCCGTACCGATGACTCCTGCGCTCCACCGGATGGTGACAGCCTTCTGGTCTTGGTTCCAGTAGGTCATATTAACGAAGAAACCCCCCAGGATTGGGATGCAATCCGGGATAAAGCCAGAAATAAAGTCTTTGCAAAACTGGAATCTATTGGTATTAAAAATCTGGAAAAGTATATAGCTTTTGAAGAGATAATTGAACCGACAGATTACAGAGATTATCTTAATCTGGCTAAAGGTTCGGCCTTTGGTCTCAGCCATAACCTATTTCAGGTAGGATATTTACGACCTCATAACCGTCATGACCGTTATAAAAACCTCTACTTTGTTGGAGCCAGCACGCACCCAGGCGGGGGACTTCCTATGGTATTAATATCAGCCCGTCTTGTTGTGGAACGGATTCTTAAGGAACAGCGCGTTCCTGAAAAATCTGTATCCATTCCGGGTAAAATAATAGAAAGTGAGAGATGACACTATATACATGTTCCTGGGAAGAAAAGCTTCTGGAGAAGGCTTATAAGGCCTTTGAAGAGCATGTTGAATTCAACTTCATTGATGTTGACAGATTAGCTCTGGAAGAGGCTTATGAACACTGCCGAAAACTTACAAAACATCACAGCCGCACTTTTTATGTGGCATCAAGTTTACTTCCGGGAGAAAAATGCCGGGCGGCAAGGGCTTTATATTCTTTTTGCCGCATCAGTGATGATCTGGTGGATATACCTGAGGGTGACTTGCAATCAGGTTTAAACGAATGGAAAAAACGCTCATTATCAGAAACACCGTCAATTGATGATCCTGTAGTTATGGCCTGGACCCATACTCGAATGAAGTATAAAATACCTATTGGCTATGCACAACAGCTTATTGAT
>WJIO01000369.1 GCA_014730235.1 Candidatus Poribacteria bacterium | reverse complement strand
TTCTTCAATGCGCACCCTTTCTTTGGCTTCTACAGCCTGATGAAGTCCGTCAGACCAGCGTCGACCCGGTTGTAAACGACCTGTAAATTCATCAACGATTATTACCTGACCGTCTTTTACCACGTAATCAATATCCCGCTTGTATAATGTATGGGCAACCAGGGCCTGCTCAACATGATGCACAAGACCAATATTCTGCGGATCATAAAGATTATTGACACCCAGAAGACGCTCAATATGAGCTATACCTTCTTCGGTCATAGTTACTGTTCCTTTTGATGAATATTTTTCATCTATCTGATAATCAACATCTCGATTCAACCTTGGTATTATGCGATTGATTTTGTAATACAGATCGGCTGATTTTCGAGGTCTGTCGGATATGATCAGTGGTGTTTTGGCCTCGTCTATAAGTATAAAGTCAACTTCGTCCACAATAGCGTAGTTGAGTTCTCGCTGTACTCTCATCTCAGGGATTACTGCCTTATTATCCCTGAGGTAGTCAAATCCAAAGGCATCGTTGACACCATAAGTGATATCCGAATTATAACTCTTTTTCTTTTCTTCAATATCCATCTCACCCTGAACTAACTTACCGTTCTGAACCTTCATGTTGTGAAGTATAAGCCCCACGGACAGACCCAGAAATCTGTGAACTGCACCCATCCATTCGCTGTCACGATAGGCCAGGTAGTAGTTAGGAGTTACGACATGGACACCTTTTCCAGTAAGTGCGTTCAGATAAACCGGCATGGTAGAGGTAAGGGTTTTACCTTCACCTGTTTTCATCTCAGCTATTTTACCCTGGTGAAGAACCACTGCGCCCATTATCTGAACATCGTAATGACGCTGACCCAAAACACGCACTGCCGCTTCTCTTACCACTGCATAGGCTTCCACCATCAAATCATCCAGAGTCTCGCCTTTATCCAGTCGTTCCCTGAATTCATCGGTTTTCGCTTTGAGTTCCGCGTCGGATAGCTTCTGCATTTCCGGTTCCAGGGCATTGATCTGGTCAACCCAGGGCTGAAGCTTCTTTACATCCCTTTCGTGTTTTGTACCAAAGACCTTTGCCAGAACTGATTGAAACATCTAAAATCATTCCCTGTAGTTTTTATATTTATAGTAAAGGTTTTGTGGGCACATCGAAGAGTGCCCACTTCTTTCTTTGATTGAAACTATATATTCTAACGAATGAAGATAACTTTTGGATGACTGTAAATACTAGTTTTCATCTGTGCCTGAATCCGAAGAATCCTCTTCTTCAGCATTTTCTTCGTCTTCGGAGTCTTCATCAGAATATTCAAAGTCAAAGTCCTCTTCCTCTATATCCAGCATATTCTCCTCGGTTGTCCTTTTACGAAGTACAACATATATAATTGTGTAACCCGATGACATAATAGAGAGGGGGTAGGATAGAATTATGGCTGCTATCATTATCAGACAGCAGAAAAGGAAAAACGTGGCCACATCAAGAGTCCAGGGCATATTATTAACCCCCAACTTTGCGTTGGGTATTATTGCCAGAACCATATCCGGGTCTAATCCGATGATTTTCAGGGATCGGGCTATAACATTGGCAAAATAATATACACCATCCTGCTTTGCTAACAGCATTGACGGTAAAAAAGCCAGATACATTCCCGCAAAACTTACAACGGCAAAAATTACACTTTGCACTATTTTTATAATAAATAGAATACATTCATATATTAACAGTCGCCAAGGTTGATTCCAGATTACGGAGAACAACTGGTAAACAGTCTCGAATGTATCTTCCCCCGTAACAGCAACTATAGATGGTATAAGGAATAACCCCACTAGAAATGCCACGATAAGCAGTATCAGGAAAAGACCTATAAAATATACCGGTATAGTAAGAAAAGTGGTTAGAGGCGCGCCAAAGTGCTCAGCCGCCTGCTCTACACCGGGTATAAGGTCAAGAATACCCACAAGCGCAGGCCAGAATATACAGAACAGGAAAATTCCTATAAGAGCTATCATTGCCACAAATATGCTCTTCCAGTTTTTGGCAGAAAATTTAATGGCTTCTTTCATGGAATAAAATTCATCGCCTCTTAATTCCTCAATTGCGACTTTGGATACGGCTGTGGTGAAAATATAGTAAATTATGCACCATATAAATATACCTATACCCATAGCAATAAGGGTTATTAAAGGTAATTGTATTGATAACTTACCAGCGATGAAAAATACGGGACGCAGACCATAATTATCCCAGAATTCCCTTACGGCACCACTTCCTATAAGACTCAGGTAAGTTAGGATTTCATAAATGACATATCCCATCATGAGCCCGAGAAAGTGCATCATCATTTTTTTGCCTTTAAAACCTGAACGACCGGCTCGAAATATATCTCTGAAATCAAAGTGAAAATCCGTGGCCATACACCAATCCTCCTCTTTCATTATTCAAGCATGCAAACTGAATTGATAAGGCTTTCTGTTTTAAAACTAATTGGTTCTTCTGAGTTAAGTGCGGTAATAATAAGAAACTCTTATGTTTTGTCATTCATGCTTTTGCAGGAATGATAAGCTTAAAAAATTTTCAAAATATTTCCACATCATACCCGGAATAGCCCATTTAATCTACCAAACTTAGACATGAAGAACTACATTATTAAAATTTGTTTTTTAGTAAGAAAAAACCTCTCTTTAACTTAGTCGTTAAAAAATGAAAGATATGTTTACTATACTCAATTATAAAATTTGTCATTCCTGAGAACGCAGAAATGACAACTAAGTGATATCCATTTTTTAACGATTACTTTAACAAAATAATATATTCGCACCTTATGCTTTCGCTATTATATTATATCAGTTATTCTATGTCAATAGGTTTGTCTATTTGCTGTATAAACCCGATTTCATCCATCTTGACAAGGTAAATGTTTGCCGTTATAATGATATTAGTAATCGGTAATTTTATCTTTGCTTCAAAGAACCTCTCTTATATATCTGATACCACTTTTTCCAGATTCATTTTATAGTTCTCTCATCATTAGCCTAAAAATTTAGCCTCTTCATAGTTAAGTGTGTTAATTGAGAAACTCACACATAAAAATTTACTTTACTTGTCATCTTTGACATGTTTTACTTATCATTCCTGCTTCAAGCTTTTTTTAAAAAAGCTTGAAGCAGGAATGATAAAAACTAATCTTTAATTTTTTAGAATTATTTGCAGAAAGACAGTAAATACTATTGGCTCTTCCGGGTTCGGTGTGATAAAGATAAGAAACTTTTTTATGCTGTCATTCCTGCCTTTGCAGGAATGACAAGTTGAGAGAATTTTCAACTATAACCACACTAAATCCGGAAGAACCATACTATTTAGATTTATAATGAATCAAGATCTAGAAAAAATATTGGAATTTGACAAAATCCGGGGAATGATTGGGGAATACTGCTCATCCAATCTCGGTAGATCCCTTATAGATGATCTGCATCCTGTCGTTAATACAGAACAGATCAAATATATGCTGGATATATGCAGTGAATTAAAAGAGATAAAGATATTAAAAGGTGGTCTACCCCTGGGTGGGATTAAAGATATAAGAAACTTAATGAAACTTGCAGAAGTATCAGGTGCTATACTTGAACCAAATCAAATTCTGGACATATCTTCTATTTCTCGGGTAGCAAAAAACCTTAAAAAATTTCATAAAAAGATATCAGAAGAAGCACCCCTTGTATCAGAAATTATCGACAATATCATAAGCTTTCCAGAACTGGAAGAAGAAATTAATAGGTGCATTGATCCGGATGGTGCTATTATGGATAATGCCAGCCCGGCACTTTCCAGAATACGCAAGCAGTTAGTATCCGTTCGCCAGAAAATTATTGACCAGCTTGAATCAATACTGCACTCCCCCAATTATCGTACCGCTATCCAGGAAAACGTCATAACACTTCGTAACAACAGGTATGTCATCCCCGTAAAACAAAATTACAAAGGCAGTATTCCGGGGGTGATCCAGGCAAGTTCCACCAGTGGTGTTACCGTTTTTGTTGAGCCGGAAAAAACCGTTGAGCTTAATAACCAGATGCGCGAACTGGCGGATCAGGAACTGGCCGAAGAGCGAAGAATTCTTCGGGAACTTACGACAAAGGTTCATGATATACTTCCAGAACTGGAGATAACTGTAGATATTTTGGCTGAAATTGATATGATGAACGCCAAAGCATCGTTTTGTCTTAAACTGGATACAACTAAACCTATTTTGAATGAAGACGGATATATTGATCTCAAAAAAGCCCGACATCCTATTTTACAAATGATATCCCAGGAGGGTCATAAAGTCATACCAATTGATCTTTACGCGGGAAAAGACTTCAGAACCCTGGTGATAACTGGACCAAATACCGGTGGAAAAACTGTTGCCCTGAAAACAGCCGGTTTACTTACACTGATGATGCAAAGCGGTCTTCATATTCCTGCCGAGGACGAAAGCCAAATGTCCGTTTTCACCGACGTTTTTGCTGACATTGGTGATGAGCAAAGCATCGAGCAAAACCTGAGCACTTTTTCATCCCATATGACCCGTATTATCGGTATAATAAAAGAAGCCGATTATTCTTCCCTGATTCTCCTGGACGAACTGGGAGCCGGGACAGAACCATCAGAAGGTGCAGCTCTAGGAATGGCTATCCTCGATTATCTTCATTCTTTGAACTCATTAACCATCGCCACAACCCACCATGATTCATTAAAAGCCCACGCACATTCCCAAGAAGGTATGGAAAATGCATCTATGGCTTTTAACCTGGAAACCCTGAGTCCTACATATGAATTAAGAATCGGTATTCCCGGCAGCAGCAATGCCCTTAAGATTGCCAGTAAACTTGGACTTCCAGAGGAAATTCTGGAAAATGCTGAAAAATACCTGGGATCAGAAATAATGGAAGTGGCTGATCTTATTGCAAATGTCGATAACATGCGTCGGGAACTGGAAGAGCAAAAGCGTATTACAGAGGAAAAAGTTCGTTCCGCATCCAGAACACAGCAGGAACACGAAATGCTTTTGCAGCAGCTTAAGAGCAAAAGACGAGAACTGGAAAATGAAGCCTACCGGGAAGCTGCGAATATTATCCAGAAATCAAAAAAACTTATAGACGACACTATATCGGAACTCCGCAAAGAAAAAGCATCGGAACAGGTTATCCAGAAAGCAAGACAAAAGATCTCAGAAAGAAAAAAAGAAATAAGCAGATCAATAAGACCAGAAAAACGTGATATTGGAAGGAAAGTTGATGCTGAAGAACTAAAAATAGGTGATAAGGTTTATATTGAAAGCCTGGATAACTTTGGCACGTTAACAAGCCTTCCCGATTCAAAAGATACTATTCAGGTTATGATGAATGGCATCAAACTAAACCTGTCAGTTTCGGATATACGGATTACTGATAAGGCCAAAAAAGAGAAATCCAGAGTTACCCGGAATTTCAAGGATACTCGGGATTCCAGCAAATCAACCCCCGGTTTAAAGAATATAGTTAAAATTCAACGGTCGAGAAAATCCAATGTATTACCCTCTCTAGATTTGAGAGGTGCAAGAGCCGACGAAGCCCTTAGAAAGACCGATAAATACCTGGATGATGCTGCCTTAGCCGGTTTGGAATCAGTATCTATAGTGCATGGCAAAGGAACCGGGGCTTTGCGACAGGCTGTTACCGAATTATTAAGCGACCATCCCCATGTTTCAAACTTTCGTCTTGGTAATACAAACGAAGGCGGATCGGGTGTTACTGTGGTAGAATTAGTTTGATTTATTTGCATTTATATTATATGATAATTTCAGAGGTGTAATAAAGATTGGCTAAAGGATTTATAACAGATAACGTAAAGGAAGAAATAAAGGAACGCTGTGATATAGTGGATATTATATCCGAGTATGTGCCTCTTTCCGCTGCTGGAAAAAATTTCAAAGGTCTATGTCCTTTTCATGATGAAAAAACACCGTCTTTTATGGTAAGTCGTGAGAGACAGATGTTTAAGTGCTTTGGATGCGGAGAGGCAGGAGATATTTTTACGTTTTTAATGAAGCATGAAAAGATGGAATATCCGGAAGCTGTGAAGTTCCTGGCTTCAAAGTGTGGTGTCTCTCTTCCTGAGTCCAAAGGGAGTAAAATTCTCAGAAAATCCAGGGATGAACTGCTGGAATTAAACAGATCCGCCGTAAGTTATTACCAAAAAGTGCTTTTAAATAGCAAATATGGCAAAGAGGCCTTGACATACTTCAGGGAACGTGGTATTAAAGATAATACGATAGATAGCTTCAAACTTGGCTATTCTTTACCAAGTTGGGACGCGTTTTTAAAAGCCGCTGGAAAAGCTGGATTTTCTACAAAAGTGATGCTTAAAGGAGGTTTTATTTTAGAGCGAAAGCAGAAAGACGGTTATTATGACCGTTTTCGCGGCCGGGTGATGTTTCCTATATTTGATGTTCGGGGTGAACCAATCGGCTTTGGGGGGAGAACAATTAGCTCATCTGAAGACCCTGTGACGCGATCTGATATAAAATACATGAATTCACCGGAAACCCCGCTTTATAATAAAAGCAGATCACTTTATAATTTAAACCTGGCTAAAGAAGCCATTAGCAAAGAGGGATTCGTTATACTTACCGAGGGCTATATGGATGTTATAACATGCTTTCAGGAAGGAATCCATAATGTAGTGGCATCTTTAGGCACATCATTAAGTGAAGGTCATGTAAACTTAATCAAACGTTACACCAACGAAGTTATTATTGCGTATGATTCTGATACTGCTGGAGCAGCGGCTACTGCCAGAGGGTTAAACTTGCTGGTTAAAGGTGATTTAAAAGTCAGGATGCTGACTTTACCTGAGGGTAAGGATCCTGATGATTTTATCCGTGAAAATGGGGTAGATACTTTCCGAGACCTGCTTTCCGAGGCAGTTGATTTGGTAGACCATAAAATTCAAAAAATACAGGAACAGATTGGCATTAACAGCATAGATGGAAAGAAACAGGCTACAGAGGAATTAGTGGCAACTCTGGCCAATTTAAATAATCCTGTTGAAAAGCATGAATATGTAAAAAAAAGTGCTGAAAAGATGAATATAGAAGAAGATTATATATGGCAGCAACTTGATGACGCAGGAGCGGGTAAACGGATACGACGCTCTACTCAACCTACCATAAAACCCTCGTCACGACTGAATGCCCGGGAAAGAATTGAAAAACGTTTGCTGGAATGCCTGATACAACATCCTCAGCTTATTAAACAAGCCCGAACAAGACTTACACCGGATGATTTTTCAAAGGAAGGATATGCTGAATTGGCGAAGATTATAGTATGGTCCAACGATAATCAGAACGGAGAGAAGTTTGATCTGGGCGAGTTAATTAATAAATGTAAAAGCAGAGAATCCAGAGATATTGTTTCTGGGTTGATACTGAAAAGAGCTGATCCTGAGGCAATAAGCGAAATCCGTATCGAAGAGGAATTTAGCGGATGTATAAATAAAATTCAGGAATTCCGGGAAAGGGAGTTCCGGCGTTCTTTAAAACAGGAAAGTAATGAAGATAGTATAGCTATGGCCAGGAAATTAATGGAACTGCGCCAAAGGGGTAAGTCTACCATTGACGGTTCTTAGGCATTAAATCAAGAACCGGAATTTCAACAGGAGAAGCATGTTGTAATGAGACAACAAAGCAGAATTAACGCTGAACTCATCAGCATCGGCAGGGAAAAGGGATATATTACATTTAGTGATATTAACAATGCTTTGCCAGAAGAAACAGTTTCGGCAGAAGAAATTGATGACGTTTTAGGAAAATTGGAAGAACTTGATGTACAAATTTTGAGCGAATCAGATGTCAAAGAGATGGAGTCTGCTGATATAGATAATGATAATGAATTAACGAATATGGATAATTGTAATATTGAAGATATGGATTTAAGTCCTGGCAGGACTTCAGGATCTGATGATCCGGTGAAACTCTATCTAAGGCAGATGGGAAGATTTCCACTTCTCAACAAAAAAGAGGAGATACAACTATCGAGAAATATTGAAAAGGGTAAAAAGATAGTAGAGGATACCGTTTTTGAAGTTCCGATTGTCATTTCAGAGATGAAGTGTTTATTCAGCAAAATTCTGAATAGAAAAATAAAATGCTCTAATGTTATAGATTTACCATTTCATAGAAAATCTTCAGTTGATCATGAATTTAAAATACTAAAAAATATAAAGAAAACACTTGAGTGTATAAAAAGTCTGGAAAGCGGAATAGCCCATCGGGAAAATCTTATAAGACATAACGGTATACCTTCTGCAAAAGTTGCTGATTTCATTGAAGAGATAGATCATAAGAAAAAACAGATTGTAGATATTATCAAAGAATTGGGGATATGTCGGGAAGAATTAGATAAAATTGTTGATAAAATAAAAAAAATAAGCGAAAGCATAGCTACATCAAGAGCAGAAATAAAAAACGTAGAAAAGAAATCAGGATTAAAGGCGGAAGATATAACAAATCTTGTGCAAAACGTTACCCTGAATAAACATAACATTCCAGCAGAATATAACTGGGAAAAGCTTCTGGATTATAATAAACAAATAGTAAGAGCAAAGCGTAATATCAAACGACTGGAAAGGGAAGTTGGTATTCCCAGCGGTAGGATTGAGGATATAGTAGAACACATAAGACAAGGTGAAATGCTCGCCTATGAAGCAAAAATGAAGATCGTTGAGGCAAATTTACGTCTTGTTATCAGTATTGCCAAGAAATATACCAACAGAAGTCCCGGACTTATGTTCCTTGATTTGATACAGGAGGGTAACATAGGTCTGATGAAAGCTGTGGATAAATTTGAATATCGCAGAGGATATAAATTCAGCACCTATGCCACCTGGTGGATAAGACAGGCCATAACCAGGGCCATTGCTGACCAGGCGAGAACTATTCGAATTCCAGTTCATATGATCGAAACAATAAATAAACTAATCAGAGCCTCAAAGCATATAGTTCAGGAAACCGGCAGAGAACCTACCCCCCAGGAACTGGCAAAAGAGATGAATCTGCCCGTTGATAAGGTTCGACAGGTGCTTCAGATCGCCCAAGAGCCTATTTCTCTGGAAACTAACATAGGTGATGAGGATAATACTCATCTCTCTGACTTCATCGAGGATAAAGATGCAAAATGTCCTGCAAATGAAGCAATATATAGCATGCTGGGGATGCAGATTGAAGATGTTCTTTATACCCTTTCGGATCGGGAAAAGGAAGTAATATCCCTGCGATTTGGTTTAAATGATGGATATCAGCGTACTTTAGAAGAGGTTGGCAGTGTATTTAATGTAACTCGTGAAAGAGTTCGGCAAATTGAGGCAAAAGCTCTTAAAAAGCTACGCCATCCCGTTAGAAGCCGCCAGCTAAAAGGTTTTGCAGAACAAAAGGATTTATAAACAAATCTCAGTAGTTAATTTAAAGTTTTCAACCGCGCTAAAAATCCCATTCGCCCCCTTATTAAGGGGTAATAATGGGCTTTGCCCATTAGAAGAAAGTTGAAGATATTTGGTTCTTCCGGGTTCAGTGTGGTAAAGATAAGAAACTTCTTTATGCTGTCATTCCTGCTTCAAGCTTTTTGAAAAAGCTTGAAGCAGGAATGACAAGCTGAGGGAATTTTCAATTATAACCACATTGAACCCGGAAGAACCAGATATTTTCTGAAAATTACTTAAACTTAATTACAAATTACCCTTTCGTGATATAAGTGCAATAGGGAGTTATCTATTAATGTCAAGAAACAAAAATCTATTTATATCTATTCTTTTTATATTAATCTCAGTCATATTGATTTCTATATCATATAATACTTTAGCTCAAAATAACGGTTCGGGTACAGCCCCTTCGGCTTCTGCCGGTGAAGGTCAGGTTTCAGGAAACGCCGATGCACCTTCCGACACCTCTGCTTCTGAAGGTACAACAGCAGATACACAACAAGCCCAGACTGATACTTCACAACAGCAGGGGGAAATCCAAAAGGTTCCTGATGATGCGGGAGTTGCAGAAGATTCGGTTGTTGAGGAAGCAGAAAGAAAAGTTGGAAATATTACGCGTATAACCAAGGACGTGGAGTTAAATCGCTTTGGTTATGAATATTTTGAAGCTGCAAGAAACAGAATAAGAAATATGGAGGCAGCTTTAGCAGGTGAAAGCATAGAAGATACAATAGAAGAGACAGAAGAGGGAACCGAAACAAGAGAAGAGAGCGAAGAAGAGGAAACCAGAGTTCCCCGAACAAGAAAGCCTACTGAATTTTTGTCCACAGATGTAAAAGATGCAATTTCCGGTTTTGTAGGCCCTGTTGACATGATAAACTCCAATGTAACAGCCACTATCCCTGCCAAGTATGTTTTGAGTCCCGGCGACAAGATAATGGTATCTTACTGGAGCGATGTTATAGAAATACAAACTATGGAACTGGCTGTCGGCCCTACAGGTGAAGTTATTATACCACAATTTGGTAACCTGGTGGCCCGGGGAATGACTCTGACACAATTCCAACAGACGATAAAGGATATTCTAAACCAGTTTTATAAAAACGTTACAGTTATCGCTCAATTGGAGAGTTTGCGAAGTATACAAATATCCATCGCTGGCGAAGCTTTCAGACCCGGTGGCTATGCAATAAGCAACGTTACAACACTATTCAACGCACTGTATTTATGCGGAGGGCCCAGCGATTATGGTTCTTTGAGAAACATAAAGCTCCTTAGAAATGGCGAAAGCAAGGAAGTAGATTTCTACAAATTTCTGATGAACGGTGATTCCAGCCAAGATTATACATTAAACGCCGGAGATACCATATTTATCGCTCCAATTGGTAAAACTGCCCATGTAACCGGAGAGGTGAAAAGACCTGCTATATATGAAATGAAAGACGACGAAAATTTGCTGGAATTACTGAGTTTAGCTGGAGGTATGCGCCCCAGTGGATTACTACAACGTGTCCGTATAGACTCAGTTGAACCGGGCAAGCAAAGAATACTTGTTGATGTTAATCTGTCAGATTCTGAGCAAGAGAATCCTGTAGTATTTGACGGTGACATAGTAACCGTTTTTTCAATACCTATGGAGCGCATGAATACTGTTACCATTGAAGGTAAGGTTCGTATGCCCGGTATATACCAGTTGAAAGAAGGTATGACGGTTTCTGACCTTATAAATGTAGCTCAGGGTCTTCTGGGAGAAGCTTATCTGGAGAGGGCTGATATTTTAAGGCTGAATTCAGACAAGACTACTACCAGACTTATTCCGGTAAACCTTTCAAAAGCACTTGCCGGGGATATTGTGGATAATGTTACCCTGAAGCAGTGGGATAAACTGATAATATACTCCAAATGGGAGGTGCAGTGGAACGGAGACAGGATGGTTACGGTGCGCGGGGCTGTGCAAAATCCCGACATCTATGACAGGCATGACGGTATGACTGTGGCTGATCTTCTAATGCAGGCCGGGGGGCTGTTGCCGGAAGCATACCAGGAGAGAGCATGGCTCATGCGTATGGATGAAAATGGTGAGATGACCAAGAGTATACCCCTAAACCTTAAAGGTTATGAGAAAGAAGTGGAACTTAAAGACGGAGACCTTCTTATAGTATACAGCATCCAGGAAGCAATATGGAGACCGGCAAGAGAGGTTAACATTTTTGGAGGAATTCAGAATCCGGGTAATTATCCCAGGACTGATGGAATGAAGATCGCCGATTTGATACATCTGGCAGGCGGTATGCTACCATCGGCTTATCCCGAAAGAGCCTTATTGTTAAGACTTGACGAAAGACAACAGGTAACAAATGGTATATTTATTAAACCCAAGTTGGCTCTCAGGGATGATCCCAGCAATAATCTGGAACTCAAAGACGGTGATAGGTTAAGGATTTATACATATCAAGAAGCTAGATGGGAACCTTATAGAAAGGTCACTATTGTTGGAGCGGTTCATAGGCCTGGTGATATACCCATAATTAATAAACCCAGGGAAGTGCCGGATGTGACACGTCAGGGAGAGGCTAACCTCAGTACCAGGATACAGGAAGAAGAGGAGGAGGAAGAGGAAGAAGGCCCGGCTGTTATTGCTTTACCTGATCAAGTTCAGGGAGAGGGTGTAGAAAGTCCATTTTTAACACCTCAAGGTCGTGCAGGAAGAGAACAAGAAGAAGATACAGAACCGAATATGGGCAGTGTTTTTGAACGAACAGACGGTATGAGAATATCGGATTTGATTAAAAGAGCTGGTGGCTTGCTGCCAAACGCATACCTGGAAAGGGCTGACTTAAAGAGATTTCGTTCTAACTACGAAACTTTTGTGACTATACCGGTTAATCTTCGCAAGGCCATGTCAGGGAATCCTGCGGAAGATATACTTTTGCAAGATGAGGACATGTTAACCGTTTATACAATAAGAGAAGCCCAATACAAACCTGACAATATAGTCATTATGTATGGAGCTGTTCAAAGACCTGACATATATACAAGAACTGAAGGAATGCGGCTTTCAGACCTTCTTTTCATCTCAGGCGGAGTGATTCCCGGAGCTTTGGATTATGCAGAAATTACGCGAATAGATGAAGAAGGTAAAACCAAAGTAATTAATGTTGACCTGAATTCCATCAGTGCCGGGGATGAGTCATTGGATCCTGTGCTTCATGATGAAGATGTTGTTTCTATCCGTAAAGATAATGAATTTCTGGACACTTTACCTACCGTAACTATTGCCGGTGAGGTTAAATATCCTGGAAGTTACGCCCTTAAACGGAATGAACGATTGAGCGATCTTATAAAAAGAGCCGGTGGGCTAACGGATAGGGCCTATCCGGAAGCGTCTGTTATAACAAGAAGCATTGATTACCTTGCCTTGGAAGAACAAAGGAAAAGCGTTGACCAAGTAAGAGGGCTTCTGGAAAATCTAAGTGAACAGGAATACTGGCGTGAAGTTGCTAAAGGCTGGCTTATAGAACAAAGGCGCGTTGGTGAGACTGAGGTCGGAGAGGCTGTGCCTCAACCTTCAATTCCCCCAATAGCGGGTTTTGGCTCTGTTGCTTCTGATGCTATATCCCAGATTCCTGAACAAACGGAAAGCGCTATATCAGGTATAGAAGGTATAACACAACCTCAACTTACAATGGTAACACCGGCAAGAAGTATTGAGAGCTACCTTCCACCGGGTAGGCTTATTGTAAATTTGCAGGATGCTATAAATCATCCAGGGAAAAAGGACGATATAATCCTTGAAAACGGTGATGAAATTGTGGTTCCTCCTATGTTAAATATTATATCTGTAACTGGAGCTGTAATTCAACCGGGTTCTTATGTTTATGTTGAGAGTATAAAGACAAGAAAACCTAAAGATTATATAGAAATGGCCGGAGGCTTTTCAAGGGATGCAGACATGGAAGCCGTATATGTGGTAAAGGCCAACGGAATGGTGGTAAGAGAGGATAAGGCATCTCTCTCGCCCGGAGATATAATAGTTGTTCCTACAAAGATAATGGTTCAGAAGATTACTGACAGATGGGGACAGGTGATAACGGCTGTTAAATTTACCGTTACTACGCTGGCGTTGGTGGTCACTATTAAATTAATCCTTGATGCAGTAAAATAAACAGGTTATAAAATGAGTATACAGAAAATTCCAGAAAGTAATTATCAGCAAGACGAACAGGAAGTACATAATATATTAAAAGAACTGTGGGGAATAATCAAGCGCAGGTGGTGGGTTATTCTTCTGGTCATCGCTGTGGTGGAAGTATTTACCTTTTATTATGCGCAGGTACCCGAAGGCCCATATAAGGCTGAAGCTGTTATCAGACCTGTAATGATTACCAGCAGCAGCTTTGGGGCTTTTGGAGATTTGCTGGGTGGTTCCCGTATGTATGTCGATATGGAATCAGAGTTTGAAATAATACGGGGTAAGAGAGTCGCTGAAAAGATTATTGAAAAGCTTGAGCTTAAAGAATTGTATCATAAAGAAACAGAAAAAACTGAGCCAACTGAAGGTGTTTTTGTTGAAATTGACCCGGATAGGAAGAAAAGAAATCTGATTCGAGCACTTCAAGGCAGAATAGACGTGGACTGGAAGCTCAGTGTCAACAAACGCAAGCTGAACCTTATTGAAGTTTCTGCCCGTAGCTATTCTCCCAAGGAGGCCATGGATATAGCAAATACGGCTGCCGAAGCATATATTGAAGTATATGACAGTTATAAGCAAGAGGCATGGAAAGAGCTAGACGATTTGATGAATGAGGAACTTGCCGCTCTGGAAAAAGACCTGGAAGATACGACAGATGAGCTTTATAGAATAGCAGAAGAGCGGGGAATTGTGCCTGCTATCAGCGGATTGCTGGGTGCTGGCATGTATGAAGCGGAAGATGAATTTCCTATGGGTATTGCTTCTCTGAAATCCAGGATAATGGAAAACGAACTCCAGTTGAGACTTTTGCAAAAGGATTATGGAGACTGGGACCCCAGAGTAAAAAATCTGAAAAAAGAAATTCAGGAGCTTGAAAGAAGGTTGGAAATAGAACAAGGTAAAGCCAAAGTTAAATTTGACAATCTCTATGATCTGAGAAAATTATCAGCAGAAGTCAGGTTTAAGCAACAGCTATACGGTATGTTAAAGGCAAGTCAACAGGAGCTTAAGGCTCAAAACATTATGCAGAAGAGAAAACCGGAATTAGTAGAGGCGGCGACTTTGCCCCTGGTTCCTACAGAGCAAAGCAGGCGTTCCGGGCTTTCATTGGCTGCGGTGGTAGGGCTGTTCGCAGGATTTGGGTTAGCTGTTCTGCTGGAATACCTGGACGCTTCTATGCGCAGTAGTTGGGATGTCAAAAAGTCTGTTTCTCTGCCAATACTGGGTAACATCCCTAGGTTAAAGGGAACGAAGAATAAACCCCTCAGCGATATGCTGATAACTTATAAAGATCCCAAATCTGAGCATAAAAAGTGGTTGAGAAAATTTTACAGCGAATCATATCGCATGTTAAATGTTGAGACTCTGGCTGCCATCAACGGTTGTAAATATCCCCTGAGCATACCTGAAAAGACTATAGACAGATGCGTATCTGTGCTGATTGCCAGCCCTTTGCCTGAAGAGGGTAAATCCATAGTTGCAGCCAATATTGCAATATCTACAGCCCAGACAGGCAAAAAAACCTTACTGGTGGATACTGATTGTCATACCCCTGTTCAACATGAAATTATGGGTGTTGATATGACCGCGGGATTAACCGATTTTATCGCAGGGCATGCCAATTTTGAAGAGATTGTCAACCCCACATCTATAGGTAATCTATATATCATTCCTGCTGGTAGAACAATTGATGGTATTGATCCTTCTGCTTTATTAAACTCAGCCGGTATGGATGATTTCCTGGAACTTTCCAGGGAGGAATTTGATGTTGTAATAATTGATTCTCCAGCGACTATTATAACTTCAGAATCCCTCGCTATAAGTCCAAAGGTTGATGGTGTTGTTCTGGTCGTTAAAACTGGTGAAACCAAGAAAGATATAGCGCGCCATGCCAAAGAGATGATAGATTACTCCGGCGGTAGGCTTATTGGTGTAGTTATGAATTTCTCATCAGCAGGGAAAAGAGATTATAAGAATTATTATCCTCAATAGAATCCTTCCATCAAAATTAATGTAAAATTAATGTAAATTAATTCCAAAATTAAATGTATTTGTGTTAAGCTGATAAACAACTGTTTCGATCATGTGTGGGATAAAGTATCAGTATGTTTTCTTTAACCTTTATTCCAATAAGAAATGGAATCCAGAAAATACAATCGAAGTCAGGAATCAGAACGCTGCAGGAATTACAATCGAAGTGGGTTTTTCCTGTATAATTTGTGATTTTTCTTATTTAGACCTTTGGTTCTTCCGGATTTAGTGTGGTAAAGATAAGAGACTTCTTTATGCGGATCTACTGGATTCCTGCTTTCGCAGGAATGACAGTCTGAGAAAATTTTCAAATTATCACCACACTCAAGCCGGAAAAGCCGAACCTTTTTAACAAATGATTTGGAGATAATGATAAAAACAATGAAAGCTAATTATGTTGTTTTGACGCTAACACTTTTATTTCTGTGTCTTGTATATAACCAAGCTTATTGCTGTATGTATAACGTTCGGGATGTGGGCTTTGTTGATATTGATCCTGCTCATTACAAATTATTTTATTATGTAAATAACAGCACAGCAGAAAGCATGGTATCGTCTTTCAGGCGAATTTCTTATGCTTCTCTTATGGATAGTAACGTAGAGTCTCAGATTATTAATCTGGACAGCAAGGATGATTATGATGATGAGACGTGGGATACAGCCGGTAAATATCTTAAATTCTGGGAGTTGGATTCATTTCCCGGAGCTATTCTTGTTTCACCATCGGGTCATTCCATGAAAATACCTGTTCCTGAATCCGGTGATATGCGTAAAGAGCCTTTGTGGTCATCCCTGGAGGAAATTGTTATTTCACCGAAGCGTCGTGAAATACGGGATTCTGTGGTCAATAAATACTGCGCGGTGGTATTTATACAGGGAAAGGATAAGGCTAAGAATGAGAAAGCCCTGGAAGAAATAAATATCGCCATAAGCGAAATAGAAAAGATAATGCGCCAGTTACCCAAAGTCATTGAAAAACCTCCACGCCTGATCCAGATATCTCCGGATGAATTTGATAAAGAACTGGTTTTGCTCTGGGGTTTGGGTGTGGAAGACCATATAAATAAAAAGGAAACAGGCCCCTGGGCTGCCCTGATATACGGCAGAGGGCGTAGAATCGGTCCTATACTAAGCGATGATGAGATCACCAACGGAAATGTCTACAGAATTCTTTCCCTCATCGGAGCTTCTTGCGAATGTGGGTTGGATAGAAAATGGATGATGGGAACTATGATACCCCTGCGCTGGGATAAGAAAACTCAGACAGATGCATTCAAGGTATTGGGATTTGACCCGGAAAGCCCTATGGTTAAAACAGAGATCAGCCAGATTCTAGCTGCTGGAGCCGCTGCTCAGGGTGAAGGTTCAATCCCCGGTTTGAGTGGTTACAGGGAACAAGTGGTAGAACTGGAAAAGCCTTCTGTATCCGCAACCGTTTCGCCGGCTCAATTACAGAAGATGGTGTCATCATCTTCAGATTCGGGATCTGAAGAAAACAGGGGAATTTACAGGATTGTTATACTTGTAAGTGGGATAATGCTGGTGCTGATCCTTCTTATTGGTTTATTTATAGTGTTAAATGGTCGCAGGAGGGCAACTGGATGAATACATTATACCTGATATTTAAGGAAATACTGCACAGAAAGATAAATTTCTTCTTCAGTATTCTGGCAACTGTTACCGCTGTAACACTGTTTGTATCATTTTTTACCACAGGACAAGCGTCCAAGCGGGAAACAACAAGGCTTATGCGGGATATAGGTTTTAACCTGCGGATTATACCAAGAGAGACAGACATGAGTAAGTTCTGGAACGTGGGTTTTTCGGAACACACCATGCCTGAAGATTATGTAAGCAGATTTGCCGATCGTGGAGATATGTCCTACAATCATCTGATCGCTACGCTTCAAGAGAGAATTACATGGCGTGGTATGCAGGTGATACTGACGGGAATCGCTCCTGAGGAAATAACCCCACCGGGCAAGGCACAACGACCTATGACTTTTACCATGGAGCCTAAAAACGCGTATACTATAGACCGGGGAACTGTATACGTGGGATATGAACTGGCTAATATACTTGGGCCACAGGATCAGATACAAATAATGGGTAAGAGTTTCAGAATTGCACGACGCAGACCAGAAACAGGAAGCGATGAAGATATACGCATATACGCACATCTTAAGGACGTGCAGGAGCTTTTGAATAAAGAGAAGCGGGTAAATGAAATAAAAGCCCTGGAATGTCTATGTCTGGATGAAAACAAAGACTCGCTGGATATACTCCGGGAAGAACTGGAACAACTTCTTCCGGAGGCAAAGGTTATTCAAATACGCTCCATAGCCAAAGCCAGGGAAAAACAGCGGCTGATGATCTCAAGTCATTTTTCCCTGATCATGCCTATAATGCTTATTGTATGTGCCGCATGGATAGGTGTTCTGGCGATGATGAACGTCAGGGAAAGGCAAAACGAGATCGGCGTTATGCGGGCTCTGGGATATGGTTCAGGAAAAATATCTATATTGTTTCTGGGGAAAGCCCTTATCATCGGTTTTTTGGGTGCTGGAATTGGTTTTGCTGTTGGAACATGGTTTGCGCTGCAATACGGTCCGGATATATTCGAGATTACGGCAAAATCCATAAAACCCCTTTACAATATCCTGGGATGGTCATTGATCGCTGCTCCGGTTTTTGCCGCTGTTTCCAGCTTTATACCTGCTATGGTAGCTGTAACTCAGGATCCAGCTAATACATTGAGGGATTAATAAAAATGGTGCATCTTGAAAATTTAAGTAAAATATACAGAACCAAACGGGGAGAAATCAAAGCATTAGATGATGTTAGCTTACATATAGAACAGGGGGAATTTGTTGTAGTTCGGGGTCACAGTGGAAGTGGTAAAACAACCCTCTTGCTGACTATTGGTGGTATGTTAAGACCCAGTATGGGTAATATAGTGGTGGATGGAAAAGATATTTATTCCATGGGAGACCGTCGGAGGGCAAACTTTAGGGCTGAGAATATAGGCTTTGTCTTTCAGATGTTCCATCTTATTCCTTATCTGAATGTAGTTGAAAACGTTATACTTTCTTCCCACTCGGGCAAAAAGAAAACCCCGGAAGCTAAAAAGCTTTTGGAACGCCTAAATATTTCAGGAAGAGAAACACATAAACCCTCAGAATTAAGCGCAGGAGAAAGGCAAAGAACAGCCATTGCTCGGGCTTTATTGAATCAACCCAAGCTTGTGCTGGCTGATGAGCCGACGGGAAACCTGGATCCGGAAAACGCTGCAGAAGCTGTGGGATACCTTTCAGAATATCATCGCAACGGCGGAACAGTGGTTGTTGTTACTCATGGAGAAGCGGTTGACCAGTTTGCCGACCGCATAGTTCATTTAAAAGAAGGTAAAATCCAGCAGATGGAGGATAACGGATGAAATACAAAGGATTATTAGCATTAGTCGGCGGTTTACTTATAATCGGCAGTTTATGCCTTGCAGAGCCGCTGCTTGTGCCTTCACCCGAGGAATATACCCTGGAATATGCTGTTAATTTTCAAAAAACGGCCAATACCACCCTGGCACCAGTTTACGCTCCTTTGGCCCAACAAATAACAGAGGATTTTAAATTGCATGATAAAAGGGGCATCGGTGTTGATCTTGGAAGCGGGCCGGGTAATTTGATTGTTGAGTTATGTAAAGTCACCCAAAACATGCACTGGGTCAACGCGGATATAAATCCTTTCTTCTTCCCTATATTTTACAAAGCCGCAGAAGAAGCGGAGTTTGGCCATCGGGTCAGCGCGATATTTGCCGATTCCCAGGCTTTGCCATTCAGGGATAATTACGCAGATATTGTAGTTTCAAGGGGTTCATTCCATTTCTGGGATGATGAAGAAAAGGCCTTTGGTGAGATATATCGAGTATTGAAACCCGAGGGTACAGCCTTTATAGGTAGAGGTTTTTCCCGAAATATGCCTGTAGAAATAGCTAAAGCTGTTCGCTCAAGACAGGGAAAAGGTAAAGGCGGGATGCCTAAATACAGTGTTTCTGATACGGCTGATGAACTCAAAGGTATAATGGAATCCCTGAATATCGAGGATTACAGGATACATACACCCACACCTCCGGATTCTGATGGTGTGAATTACGGTATATGGCTGGAATTTCACAAGAAATAAATTTATAAAAAATGAGCACGCTGATGAAGGTTGGTTAATAAATCGTCTCAGAATGGCAAATATGAATTCAGGAAATTATCCAATTAAATTTTAAAGCTTCATCAGCGTGCCCGTTCAAGGATTTATTAAATCTGAATTATATAACAATCGAGTTAGAGGTTTTTGACTTTACCCCAATATGAAATAATTTTCATTTGAGATTTAACGTCAAAAGGGCCTGTAAGTTCAAGCTCATACATCAGGCTTGTATCCTGCCACGCACCGTCACTTGATATGCCATCACCAACACCGGTTGTGTCATAGTCATTTATGGCCCTTCCGAATCCGAAAATCATGCCTTCTTTGAATTCAGCATAGCCTATCAGATCTGCATTAAAATCCTCCAGACCGATTCGGGCTTCAATTGTCCACCCATCTTTAAACTTCTGTGAACTTATTTTCGCATTTTCAGGGGCGTTCATAGGTGTTTCACCCCTGGGATTCCATCCATATATTTCCGGTTTTTCGCGTTTGAAGTCTCCGGGAGAAAACCCGATCTGGAAATCATCCGCGTTAAATATAGGATTTGTTATATCACCCATTCGGTCTATATCCAGATCAAACTGGATGTCGTCTTCCATCCACAACTGGTCACCAACTTTTCCCTGAATAAGATCATCATCATAAACTTTAGCCGCAAAGTAAAGATTTTGCTCATCCCACATCATCATAATAACGGCACTGCAATCATCCAACCCCTGTCTGTTTTCATCACTTATAAACGCTCCCATTTCCAACAAGGGCCAATCTCCCAAATCACCATCTATTATCGGGGTGGGAACTGCTTTTGGAATTTCAGTTAGCTTTTTTGGCAAAGCTATTTCCTCTGGTGTTTGTGCCGAGGCCATCCCCCCATAACAGACTATGAATGCCATTATTGTTAATGTAAAATTCCGCATAGGATCTCCCCTCATTATAGTCTTTTACTTTGCCTTGTTATCCCATAAGGTTCTATAAAAACACGTTCTTTCGCCTGTGTGACAAGCCGGCCCCTGTGGTTTGACTTTAAACACAAGGGCATCCCCGTCGCAGTCATAAAGAACTTTAACCAGTTCCTGAATGTTGCCTGATGTTGCGCCTTTATGCCATAACTCATTCCGGGATGTACTCCAGTATATACCCTGTTTCATGTCCAGTGCCTTTTTCAGGGATTCCTGGTTTGAATATGCTACCATGAGTACCTCGCCGGTGTCTATATCCTGGGTTATGGTGACAATAAAACCACCGCGCTTCTGGAAATCCAGCTCAGGGAATATTTCATCCTCCATTTCTACCTCCATAATACTATTATACCGCCTTATAACCTCTATTTTTAGTATATTTCAGTTTTAATACAATTTTACATAATTATTATATTAGGTCATTTTCTGTCAGTCAAGAAGAAAAGCAAATTTCAATAATGTTCTGGGTCTTCAGAATTAGGTTTGGCGATTGGGAAGGAGTAGATTTTTACATCTTTAAAACAAAATAGACTCATGTCATTTTCTATTAACATATTATTTGTTTAGTATTCACTGTTTTTCTATGAATAAATTTAAAAATTGAGGTTCTTCCGGGTTCAGTGTGGTTACAATTAAAAATTCTCTCAACTTGTCATTCCTGCAAAGTCAGGAATGACGAATTCTATAATTAAACATAGAACTAAATGATTAACAGTTGCAATCCTGAGAAAAATAACGAATACTATTTAAGGGCATATTTCCTGGCAACATCAACCAGGGCGATAAAATTCTGGGCGGCTTTTTCTGTATAAGTTCCCGATGCTGTGCCGCCTAACACGTAGCTGTCAGGCCCGGCGGCTTCAATGCACTTGCGCCCCATTTCCTTTATTGTCTCTTCGTCCAGGGATTCCAATACTTCCATATCATCCAACCCGCCTACAAGACAGACTTTGCTGCCTATACGTCTTTTGGCATCGGCCAGATCTACATTTCCATAGGGAGGAACTTCCAGGGGATCAAGGGCGTCTATTTCCAGATCGGCAAAATCTTCCAGAAATGCGTCTACATCTCCATGATTATGGTAATATACGACGCCACCGTATTTATGTATAAGTCTTGAAAGCTCAGTATCATAAGGTTTAACCAGAGCTTTAAAACCCCTGGGGCCTAACTGTTCGGAGGCATACTCTCCCCCAATCACCCGGAATCCGTCCACGCCGGCTTTACAGGCTTTTTCTACGAACTCAAGAATTCTCTCAGAAACAGTTTCCACAACCTCTGTCATTAGATCAGGTTCATCAGCCCAGAGCAAACACATATCCATAGGTGACATTATCGTGGCGGGAAGACATATTGCATCGGGTATACCGGCCAGAACAAGACCCTCTTCACCTATCTCATCCTTTCGATTTATAAAGTGTTCCACATTAGGCTTAGATGGTTTATAGGGTATGGACATGTATTTTTCCACATCCTCCGCGTTTTTACATGGAAATTCCACAGTATATCCGGTTATATCTGTTCTCCGATGTCTCTGTGTTAAATTGCCTTTTGGTGTGAATATAGTAATAACCGTATCGTTACCTTCCTGTACTCTTTCTGTCTTAACCAGATCGCCCATAAGGGCGTTTCCGCCCACACCACCGGAGATAAAGGGATCCGTCTTTTGTATAAGCTCTGTCGCCATTTCGCTATTATAACCGAGATGGCCTAGACCAAAAGGTCCCACAGGAACCCGATCCGGAGTTTCATGGGCAATGGCGCACAGCAGTCTTTCCCTGGATGTCATTATAAATCCTCCACTTCTGGATTACCATTAACAACTGCAAACTTTCTGGATTTACCATCAACAGATTTGACCGTAACAGCACTATCTTTCCGGGATATAGATTCAATTTTTGCCTGCCCATCTACAGGCTCAAGAACTGCCAAAAATACCATATCCTTTCCTTTACGCCTGACAACTATCATGGGAACATCAATCTTTGCGGGATTTCCCGGGCCTACTGCGGAAAAAACCTTTGTCTCAGGACTACCTGTAACATGAAGATGGCCTTTCTTCTGAGAATCCAGCTTCCATATACCTTTTACGTCATTATCTGTATCAGCAGTTAATAAATTTTTGGGAACCTGATATGCTGTGGATTCCCCAAACTCTTTTCTGTCACAGGTCTGCATGTCCAGATCAGTGACTTCAAGTTCACCGTAGTTATGATAAACCCAATCATAGGTATGCTCATTCGGGCTTTTAAGAACATCTATAACCACAATGTAGCCTTCTTCATCTAGAAAAACTGACCTCTGCCAGTCAACACCAGGATAAGCTTCTCCAGCTTTTGCGCTGACCCACTGCGCTTTACCCTCTGGATTGAAATCAATCAACTCACCCTCTGTGGGCTTCTGGGGTTCTTTATCTATGACTATGGTGCTGTGGCTTAGGGTTTGCCTGTACCATGTTCTATTTACCTCCAGACCATATCCAGCCGTACCGGTGTCAGGAGCAAGCATCTGTCCCAGGCCTGACAATATGATATTCATCTTATCAGGATGTCCATGTCCTCCGCCATGAGGTCCATATTTAAACATGATGTAATTTTCATATTCACCCACATAGTTTCTCAGCACAGCAAGACCAACGCCGGAAAAATTCGTACTTTCAACTTTTATCCGTTTACCTGGCGGAAGTTCCTCCAAACCGTAAAACAGGGCTTCTGATCTGGCCCTGTGTCTGCCTGTGTTGTCATAAGTATAAGCAACAAATGGGGCGAAATTCTCTTCTTCCGGGAAAATTCCAGCGGCGATCTCATACAGGGATACATAATTCATAACATTTCCCCTGCCGCTGTCGTTGGTTGGAGGCACTTCAAAACTCTCATTGGCCATAAGCAGGGGGGTTTTAAACATGCGCTTTATGACTTTCAGTTCACTGGATATATCAATATTATTATTCAAAGCTGGTATTATAAAGTTTTTCAAGGCTATGAGGGTGTAAAAATGATATCCGAAAGAACCTTCATACCATAATCCGTCCTCCTTTACTCCCTCGCTGATCTGCTCCTGAAAACCGCCCTTAGGACCTGAAACTGCGAAGTCCACCAGTTCCTGGTCATCCAGCATCAGGCCTATGGATATAATAGCGGCGTTATACCAGCAGTGTATATTATGTATAACCCGTCTTTCGCTTTTCAGGAACAAGGCCGTTGGGCGAAGCCAGTCATCCTCAATATGACGTTTTTCTTCATCTGACAAAACACCCGAATCATATATAAGTTCATAGGTCTGGACAGGTTTTAATATAAATGTTGCTTCATCCAGACTTTGCCACATTATGCGCTTTTTGTCCTTATTGGCTATATGAGGCCCATAAAAATCCGCATATTCCAGAAGTATATCTCCCGCAGCCCTGGCGTATTCCTCTTTACCTTCAAAGCCATATACCATAGCAAGGTTTACAGCAGAATTTGCGATGTTGTTATGGGTAACAGTTCGCCAGTATTCGTCATATTTATCACCAGTCCAGACTTTTCCGTCCTCCGGGCAAACATGCTCATGGGGTTTATTATAGTTATACCTGAGTTGAACACCGTGTTCCGGACAGAAATAGTTGTGATACCAGCCTGTAGGCCCTTCCGGCAATGGGATTTTATTTTCCATCCATCTGTCAGCGCTGGCTTTCATGCCCTTATAAACGGCTAAAGCCCATTCGTGTTTGTTAATCCTGTTCTTGGCTCGTTTCATGATTTCCGGTGACATAAATACAATCCTGGCCTGAGCCGTAGAAGCGGCAAACAGGCTTCCGGTAAAAATTCCTAACAGCATAATAAGAAAAATCCTTAGCATTGATCAGTCCTTTTCTTTTAAGTAAATGGCTCTTCCGGGTTCAGTGTGGTTATAATTGAAAATTCTTTCAGCTTGTCATTCCTGCTTCAAGCTTTTTTAAAAAAGCTTGAAGCAGGAATGACAGCATGAAGAAGTTTCTTATCCTTACCACACTGAACCCGGAAGAGCCAAGTAAATTTAATAAGCAGTTTTTATTGCTCCCCATTTTGTCATTAGTTTTTCCATTGCAGATACAGGCTGAAGTTTTGGAGATAAACCCTTCATTACCTCCTTTATCTGGTCTTCTGTAAGAGCAACGTTAAACAAAGCAACCTCATCCAGAACACCTCTGAAAAAATCGCTTGGGTTACCGTTGGTAAGTCGGGCACCGATGAGAACTGGTGTGGCTGTATCTGTATTTTGTGCAGGTCTTTTCTGAGTGGTATCAAGTTCTCCATTGACATAGATCTTCATCTCAGCCCCATCGTATGTTACCGCCAAATGTCCAAAATCTCCCGCGGGGAGGGCTTTTGTGCCTGATAATCCCCAGGGTGCTACTTCCCGATGGAATCCGACTATTCCGCCAGTAATGGTGACAATGTATGCCCCAATTACTCCACCGTTGAATTTACCTATAACCGTTCCTCCACCGTTGCTTTGAACCCATGCTGTAATAGTAAAAGCGGCTGTTCCACCGAAATGTAAATCCGGGCCAGAATCTTTGAGTTCTATATAATCAGAACCGCTGAATTTCAATGCCTTTCCGAATTTGCCGTCAACCCATTCGGGATTACCTTCTAACTGCCCATCATACTTGTCAACATCATCCTTGGCCTCATCACCTTTACCTTCATCAAATAACCACAATCCTACTATTGTGTCTGGATCGATTTTAGCGCTACATATTGTTGCAAACAAAAGGCTTATAAAAATCGAAAAGAAACATAATAATTTTGTGATCTTCATCGTATTATCCCTCTCTTTCAGGTAACCAGGCATAACTCCATTCCTCGTAATGACACAATGACATTCCTAAACCAGACCTTCTTTGATCATCAAATCTAATGGAGATTCCTTTTCTTCCAGAGGTAGTTTGATTCGTCTGCGTTTTCGGGACGCTTCGTAGATAGCCATTAATACTTCATGGGTGGCTCTTCCCTGGTAGCCACTGGAGCGATGAGGTCTGCCCTGCTCTATACATTCTACCAAATCCTCCACAGGGCCATGACCTGGCACTAAATCGGGAGTTATCCAATCGCCAGCACTGGCTTTTGTCCTTTTGCGGATGCCGGGGCCTCCGGGTACGCCTAATTCTATTTCGCCCTCTGTGCCATAAAGATATATATGATGATAGCCAGGAGCCGTATCCTGTCCTACCTCGATTATACCTCGAACATTATCGCTAAACTTCATATATCCCAGGACAAACTGCTCAGAGGCCAGGCCGTATCGCATAATATTATCTGTTCTTTCGATCTGTCCAAATACCCATTCTATTTGTATGTCGTTGTGTATGTATCTCATAAGATCAATGGTATGGGTGGCATTATCCTTTAGATCGCCGCCTCCACAAAGGGCGTATATACGGAACAGGTCACCGATAGCACCGTCCTCAATCAGTTTTTTGGCTGTAACATAAACTTCTGAGAAACGCAGCTGATGGTCAATAGCAAGCTGCACGTTGTTTTCCTCACATACCTTTATCATCTCATCGGCCTGACCCAGGTTTTCTGCTATTGGTTTTTCGCAGAGAATACCTTTTACCCCGCGTTTTGCCGATTCAACGGTTATTTCTGCGTGCTGTTTAGGCCATGTGCATATACTTATTATGTCAGGCTGTTCTATTTCCAGCATTTCTATATAATCAGTATATGCTTTCTCAAGCTCAAATTCCTCAGCAAATTTTTCTGCATTCTCTTTATTAATATCAGCGCATGCTACCATCTGTGTTCTTGAATAGTTTTTATACCAACCAGCGTGCATCCGGGAAATCCCGCCACAACCTATTATGCCAACCTTGCAGACTTCTTCCATTTATAATTATCTCCTTAAAAAACGAGTAAATTTATGAATATGAGCAAATGCCCTTGATTATTAACTCAATAAACAGTATTATAATCCCGCCAGGGTATTAATGCAAGTATTTTGTGGTATTGACAAAGAAGATTTTCTGGCTTAAACTCATGGATATATTGATAATAATTAAAATACGAGGGGAATAAAATGGATTTTTTAGAATTTCCAAAATTCTTTAAAGAGCTTTCGGCGGAGAAACTAGGGGAGACGTTGAAAGACATTGGTTTTGATGGTGTTGATGTGATGGTAAGGAATGGATATTGGGTTACTTACGATAATCTGTCTGAATCGCTATCTGAATATATTAAAATTATGCAGTCCTTTGGTCTATCCACGAAAAGTGCGACTACAAGCCTTACAAATGTAGATGACCCCGACTTTGAAAATATGTATAGCATCTTTGCGGATAATGGCGTTGAAATGTATAGATACGGTGGTTTTGGTTATCGGGGCATGGGTACCTTTCACGAAGATTTTGCAAGGGCCAGGAAAGTTCTGGAAAAGCTGGAAAAATTAGGGGAAAAATACAGGATTAAAGCTGTGCTTCAGATGCACGGTGGAACTTTGCATTACAGCAGTAGCTCAAGCTATTTCCTTTTGAATGGCTTTAATCCGGAATACATAGGAAGTCATATAGATCCGGGTAATATGGTTCATCAGGAAGGTCATGAAACATGGGAAAAGTCGGTGGATATTATCAAACCTTATTTATGTTATGTAGGGGTAAAAAGCGCAGCCGCCTTTTTACTTCCTCATCACGAAACTTATAAGCTTCACTGGCGCAAGCTCTGGGTTCCCCTGGCTGATGGTATTATAGACTGGAAAAATGTAATACAGTCATTAAGAAAGGCCCAATATGATGGTCCCCTGTGTTTTCATAATTTCTATGAGCATGGGATGGATCACCTTATAGCCAGAACCCGGGAAGATGTCCAGTATATTCGACGTATCTTAGATCAGATAAAGGGATAATGTATGAACCTACCATCTTTCTGGAAAGGTAAAATTCAAGAGATAGATGAAGCTGTATCCTCAGTAAAACGCGGTAATGTTAAAATTATCGCCAGGTCACCTGGCGATAAGCCTGTATACCTGATAAGTTACGGTAAGAAGGAAAATTTCAAATCTCAGGCTAATTATAATTCGGCGTGTGGTGCTGGAAATCCGGCTTTTTATGCCCATAAAACAGCATCTGCAAAGCCTGTTATATTTTTTGTTGGACCTGTTCATGGACAAGAGATGGAGGGTATGGTTGGTCTGGTAAATCTTATAAATATACTGGAAACAGGTTGTGACCTGCGGGGGAAAGAATGGCAGGAAATATTTGAAAATGCTTCAAAATGCCGATTGTTGATTATCCCCTGCGGAAATCCCGATGGCAGAAGCAGATGTCCACTGGATAGTTTTGTGGGTATAGGTGCAAAGAACATGGCACATTACGGACAAGGATCAACAAAGGATGGTGTCGATTACGGTTGGCCCGGGACCAAAAGCCGACATCCTATGGTTGATGACGTGGGATTTTTGGGTGCTTATTTCAACGATGATGGTATTAATATTATGCATGATGATTTTTTTAACCCGATGGCCCGGGAAACAAAGGCTTTACTGGATACAGCAAGGAAAGAAGCACCGAACTTTATACCTGTATTACATTCTCATGGAAGCTCTCCTGCTGTGCTTCAGGCTGCGTATGTGCCTTTTTATATAAAGGAAAAGATCGTTAAGTTTTCCCGTCAACTGGCCGAATGCTACAGGAGATCAGGATTGCCCAATAATCCATTATCTGACCCGTCCAACGATGGAAGCAAATATCCACCTTCGGCTTTTAACCTCACCAGTGCTTTACATCATGTATGCGGTGGTATGAGTTTTACGTTTGAATGTTCGCATGGATTGGCGGAGGAAATCTATGCTCAGGTCAATCATGAGCAAATTCTTGATATACAGCTTCTTTTATATAATGAGTTATTGAAGTTTGCTTTGGCTAATCCAACATGTTGGGAGTTTTAAATTTTAATCAAAAAACGGGAGGAAAAGTATGAAAAAATTTATAAGTCTAATGGTAATATTCATTATCATTACTTCATTTGCCGGATTTTCATTCAGCGCAGAGAAGTTAAAGGCAGCTTTTGTTTATGTGGGTCCGGTGGGCGATGGGGGATGGACTTATTCCCACAACGAGGGCCGAATAGCTTTGGATAAGAACGAAGTGGAGACTGCCTATGTGGAATCAGTACCTGAAGGAGCAGAAGCGGAACGCACTATAACCCGATTCGCCGCTGAGGGCTATGATGTGGTATTTACTACAAGTTATGGTTACATGGATACTACAATACAGGTAGCGAAGAAATTTCCTGAAGTAGTTTTTGGTCATTGTTCCGGGCATAAAAGGGCTGAGAACGTATTCACGTATTACGGTAGAATGTATCAACCTATATACCTCAGTGGTATTATCGCCGGGAAAATGACTAAAAGCGGTAAAATTGGATATGTGGCTCCTCATCCTATCCCTGAAGTCATAAGACATGTGAACGTAGCCGCTATGGGAGCGCGGGAAGTAAAGCCTGATGCTGCTGTCCATGTGGTATGGACTGGTGCATGGTTTGACCCCGGCAAGGAAAAAGAGGCGGCTGTGGCCCTGATGGACGCAGGATGTGATATAATAATAACCGAAGGTGACAGTCCGGCGGCATTGCAGGCGGCTGAAAAGCGGGGTTTCTACTCCATCGGTTACAACAGCGATGGTCGGTCCTTTGCGCCTGAATCTTTCTTAACTGCATCTATATGGGATTGGTCTGTGGTATATCAGGACGTGATTGACAAAATAAAAGCCGGATTCAGCGATTGGGAAAATCTGGATTACTGGGATGGTCTGGAATCAGGTGTGGTAAAGCTTGCGCCTTTTAGCGATTTTGTGCCGGAAGATGTTCAGAAAATGATAGAAGACAGAACCAAAGAACTTGAAAACGAAGATGACATATTTGTCGGGCCATTGAAGGATCAAAATGGAACGGTCAAAATTAAAGAAGGTGTTAAAATGACTGATAAAGAGATACTTCACATGGACTGGCTTGTAGAGGGGGTTGTTGGCAACCTACCCGGATGAATTAACAACAAGAAAGGAGAAAGCATAATGGGAAACAAACCCGAAAATGCGATAGTTCTTTTTAATGGCAAAGACTTAAATGGCTGGCACGCCCGGAATGGCGGTGATGCTGGATGGGAAGTATCCGACGGTGTTATAACTGTCAAAAAAGGTACTGGTGATATAGTTACAGACCAGAAATTTACCGACTTCATGTTACATCTGGAATGGATGGAACCTGATATGCCTGAAGCCACAGGTCAGGCCAAAGGCAACAGCGGGGTATACCTTCAGGGAAGGTATGAGGTGCAGGTGCTGGATTCCTATGGCATCGAAGTTCCTGGTATGGGTGACTGCGGGGCAATATATAACCAGCATGCACCGCTGGTAAATGCCTGTAAACCTGCTTTAGAATGGCAGACATACGACATGGTTTTCAGGGGAGCCCGGGTTGACGACGATGGAAATGTAGTTGATCAGGCCCGGGTGACAATTATGCAGAATGGTCAGATTATCCACAACAACGTGGAAATGCAGGGCCCTACCGGCGGCGCTATGGATGAAAATGTTGGCGAACCCGGTCCATTGTTGCTACAGGATCATGGTAACCCGATTAAATATCGTAATATCTGGCTCGTAGAGCTTCCTCTTAAAGGTTCAGATAAATATTAAAGATTTCAGGTTATTCATGGTTAAGTGGTTTTCAATAATGATTTTGACATTATTGAAAACCACTTAATACTTGAAGAGCCAGAATATTCTGAGAAAAGAAAGGGATTACCCGATTAAATTTTCAATCTTCATGACTTGCGGCAGCTTATAGTTTAATCAGTAGTAAACCGGCAGTGTCCGTAAAGATCCTCCGGCCGGTATCATACGCGAATAGATATTGGAGGATGTGAAGTGAAATATATATTCTGGTATGTATTGGGAATTTTGATAATAGTAACAGCGATAACGACAGCAGAAAGCAAAGATGAAAATTTTCCTCGACGTTTTCATATGGGCTTTTCAACCTGGGTTTATGCGCCTACTATTGACGCAATCAATAAGACATATAGCTTTAAATAAGTTTTTTATCTTTACCAAACTGGACCCGGAAAAACCAAATTTTATAATGAAACGTGCAATTATTCTAGGTTTAATAGCCTCTTTGTCATGGAGTACAGTATTTGTAGCAGGTCGTTATCTTTGTAATATATTGGGAGTTTATCCGCTTTTAGTAGCTTTTTTCAGGTTTTTTCTGGCTGGTTTAATATGTGTATTTTATATTATAATTAAGGGTCAGGCCAGAAGTTTATCCCTGGTTTTAAAGAGACCTGCCAGAATTGGTATCCTTGCTTTGACAGGGATTACTATCATGGGTAGTTCTGTATTCTGGGCTTTAAAATACAGCAGTGCTATTGATGTTAGCATTATAATGAATTCAAACCCTATATTCATTATACCTCTTTCAATTCTCATCGGAGAATCCCTAAACCTTCGTAAGACAACTGGTGTAATAGTTGGTTTGCTGGGCTGCGCACTTGTAATAAACGGTAATCTCACCAGTTTTCAATTAACCCAAAAAGAGCATCTTACAGGCAACTCTATTGCACTTGTCGCCGCTTTATCATGGGCTGTTTATACAGTCTTGGGTAAAAGCCTTGTGCGCGAGTATGGAGGGCTTTTGGTAACAAGCCTGAATATGCTGGTAGGTTCTGTTCCCATATTAATTATTCTTATTGGGCTTGGAGAATTTGCCATTCCATCCCTTAATGCCTTTCTTGCGATACTATATCTTGCCATATTTCCTACCTCAATAGGTTTTGTCTTCTGGTATAAGGCCCTTGAGGAACTGGATGCGAGCCGCTTGGGTCCTATGCAGTATTTAGTTCCTATGGGTACAGCTTTGATCGCTTTCCTGTTTCTCAATGAAAAATTAAAGTTTGTATCTATCGCGGGTATGTTTTTGATTTTTTTAGGGATCTATCTTACCACAATATCAAGAAATACACTTAAATCCAGCCAAAATTCCCTTTAATCTCTTCTAAAGTTATCAACCCATAAAGCCGATACTTATATTAGTTAAAAAATGAAAGATATGTTTACTATACTTCGCTTTTTTTATAGTTAATTATGAAATTTCGGTATATTTTCAAAGAGGTTACGGGAAAACAGGAATGAGTATAGATACTAAAGTACTGGTGGTAGAGGACAATACACCAGGATTAAAATACTTAAGAGATGTATTAGAACAACATGGTTATTATGTTCTGGTTTCTAAAGATAAAGAAAGTTCTCCTTATTCTATCGAAGGTATAGAGGAAGCTGTTGAACTCCTGGTTGCCGATAAAAACGAACTATCACCGGAAGATTTGCCCAAAATTATAGAACTGCTTCTATCAGTCTATGATATATCAATAAAAAAAGACCAGGAAATTAAAGGACTAAGAAACAAGATCGGGGAATTAGAAAATAATATAGAGAATCTTGAGAAGAATTACGAAGACCTTATTGAGATGGATTCAGATGCGGTTGTAATACTGGATCAGAAAAAAAACATACAGTTTGCTAATCCGGCTGCGGAAAAGTTATTTCAGTGTTCATTAGATAATCTTATCGGCAGATCTTTTGATTTTTACATGGCAAAGGATGATATAAGAGAGGTTAACTTTTTAAAGGGAGATGGTAAAGAAATAATAGTAGAAATGAGAATACTGGAATTTAACTGGAAAGGAAATAATGCTTTTTTGGCTTCTTTAAGGGACGTAACAGAATACAAAAAGACAGAAGAGGCTCTTCAGGAAAGTATTGAGAGAGAAGCCAGAGCACATGCTCAGGGTAGATTGGAAATTGTTGATACTATACTGCATAACATAGGAAATGCTATCAACAGCGTTACTATAGGAATTGGAACTATTCAGGAAAATATAGCTAATAATAAGCTAACCCGTCATCTTTCTTCCCTGGCAAAGGCTGTAAAAATACATGAAAAGGACTTTAGCGAATATGTTAAGGAAGATGCGCAAGGAAGAAAAGTCGCTCCTCTAATTATTGCCCTGGCGGAGGAATTTGAAAGCCATGACAAAGAGATATTAAGAATTGTTAATAGGGTCAATAAAACATCAGAACGTATAGCCGATATAATAAGGACAGAAAAGACTTTGAGCAAAAGAAGTGCCTATAACAAATTGATAAATCTTAAAGAGTCTATTAACTATGCGGTAATAGTTCTACAGGAATCCATAAAAAGCAGAAATATAGAACTTACAATTAGCTATGATTCTGCCCCAGAAGAGATAAAAACCCAGGAAAGCCAATTCCATCAGATGATGGTAAATCTAATTAAAAATTCTATTGAAGCCATTGATGAGTTAAGAAAATCTGAATTTGAGCAGGAAAATGCAATTATAAATATTGATAATTACAGGGAATCCGATTCTCTGGTCATAGAAATTACCGATAATGGTATTGGTATTGAACAGGATAAGCTGGATATTATTTTCCGATCGGGATATACAACAAAAGAATCTGGTAGTGGCCTTGGTTTACATTCAATAGCAAATTTCATCAAGGGGTGCGGTGGTCAGATACTTGCGTTTAGTGATGGTATTGGTAAAGGAACAACTATGAAAATAGTCTTACCCAGATCTCCCAATGATTAATTAAATCTCTATAGAGAGGTATAAGAAATGAAATTTAAAGAAGGCTGGAAAAACCGCATTTTGATAGTTGATGATCAGGAAGATATTCATGAGGTATTTGAACAAATATTAAAACCAACTTTGCGGAAATCATCGACAGATGATCTGGCCAAGGCCTTCGGTTCGGAAATAGAGGAGGACTTTCTGCCTGAATTTCAGATCCTTCATGCCCATAGCGGGAATGAAGCATATTCCATAATAGAAAAATCAATACAAAACAAAAACCCTATAGCCCTTGCTTATATAGATATAAGGATGCCTCCGGGATGGGATGGTATCCAGACAACCAGAAAGATTCGAGAAATAGACAGAAATATTGAAATTGTATTAATGACGGCCCACTCTGATAAAACCTTATCTGAAATCATTAAAGATATGGACTTGTTGCATAAGCTCCTTTATATTTCGAAACCCTTCAAACGCCGGGAAGAGATACAGCAAATGACAATTTCCCTGGTGGAAAAATGGAACGAAGAAATAGAACTTGAAGATAAAACCCGTCAGATTGAAATAAGTAAAAAAAGACTGGAAGCGGTTCTGGATTCTACCCAGGATTCTGTGGCAATGTTCGATGTTTCAGGTAAACTGCTTTTTGCAAATAAATGGTATACAGATATTTTTGATTTACCGGAAAAAAATATACACGATATACCAGCAGATGAACTGAGAAAGAAGATCCGAAAGTGCTTCCAGGAACCAGAGATTTTTGATAAAACAGAGAAAAAAGCCCTGGTTGATACATCTGAAGATATAGTCGAATTAAAATCTCCTAAAAATATGATCCTTTATCAATTTGTATCCCCGGTTTCCGATGAATCCAACAGTATAAATGGCTATATAACCGTTTATCGTGATGTTTCAAAGGAGATCGAAATTGATCAGATGAAATCTGAGGTTTTACGTCTCCGGGCTGAACTGGAAGAAGAGTATTCTTTTGGTAATATAATTGGTAAAAGCAAAAAGATGAACCAGGTTTATACACTGATGAAACAGGCAATCCAGAGCGATATTACTGTTCTGATCAGGGGTGAAAGCGGAACTGGAAAGGAATTGGTAGCCAAATCCATACATTTTAACAGCAGTAGAAAATCCGGACCTTTTGTTGCTGTGAACTGTGCAGCAATACCGGATACGCTTATTGAAAGCGAGTTGTTCGGTCATGAAAAAGGCTCTTTTACCGGCGCATCAGCACGAAGGATCGGAAAATTTGAACAGGCTAATACAGGTACAATTCTACTGGATGAAATCGGTGAGATGCACCCCAACTTACAGGCAACTTTGCTGAGAGTGCTTCAGGAGAGGGAAATACAAAGGGTCGGTGGTACAAATACCATACCTGTTGACGTAAGGGTTATCGCTTCTACAAACAAAGACCTGGAAGAGGCCATGAAAGACGGAGAATTTCGGGAAGATCTTTTCTATCGAATAGCTGCTTTTCCGATTATATTACCACCCTTGCGGGAACGTATTGAAGATATTCCATTACTGGCAGAAAAATTCCTGAGTAGAGCATCGGAAAAGTCAAATAAATCAATTAACTTTATATCCAAGGACGCTTTACAGATTTTAATGAGCTACGACTGGCCTGGTAATGTAAGGGAACTGGAAAACATGATAAACCGTGCAGTACTCCTGGAAAATTCCGAGGTATTGCAGGTCAGCAGTCTTCCCCATGAGATTCGTTCTATTCAGAAGCAGATTTTCATATCTGATGAAGAGGAAGAGGAGCCTGTTATAGAAAAGATACCAACCCTGGAGGAAATGGAAAAACAGGCGATTTTAAGAGCTTTGAAGGCTACTGGTGATAATATAAGACAAGCGGCGAAGATATTGGGTATAAACAGGGCAACTGTATACAGAAAGCTGGATAAATATGACCTTGCGGGTAGGAGATAATTATTAATTTAAATGATTCTTCGAGGTTTTGTGTGGTAAAAATGAAAAACTTTATAAGCATTTCATTCCTGTGAAGGCAGGAATGACAGCCTGACAGCATTTTCATTTGCTAGTGTTCCTTTAAGGAACACAATATCTGGTTTTAGTTAATTTTGAGAAATATAAGGGATATTAATTTTTAACTATTGCTCAACCAATTTCTACAGAAGCTGTTTCTTTAAGTTCTGCAATCTGATCACGTATAGCGGCTGCTTTTTCGAATTCAAGGTTTTTGGCGGCTTCACGCATTTCATTTTCCAATTGTGTGATTATATCTTCAGCTTCGTCCTTTGACATGAATGTGGCTGCAATTGATTCCTCCTCTTCCTCTTCTTCGATTTCCTCCCTTTCGATAAGTGTTTTAACGGCTTTTTCAATAGAAGCGGGGGTTATACCATGTTCTTCGTTATAAGCCATTTGAGCTTCCCGACGGCGTTCGGTTTCCTTGATAACACTTGCCATAGCGGGTGTAATTTCGTCGGCATACATTATTACTTCACCATCAATATTTCTTGCAGCTCTTCCTGCTATCTGTATCATGGCTGTCTCAGACCTTAAAAAGCCTTGACTGTCGGCATCCAGAATTGCCACAAGGGAAACTTCGGGTAAGTCCAGTCCTTCCCTCATAAGATTTATACCTACCAATACGTCAAATTCGGCTTGACGTAAACCCTGAAGTATCTCAGTTCGCTCAATAGTCTTAATTTCGGAATGCAGGTAACGGGCTTTTATACCCATTTCTTTTAGGTATTCCGCAAGGTCTTCGGACATGCGTTTTGTGAGGGTTGTCACTAATACCCGCTGATTTTTTTCTACGCGCTTATTGATTGCGCCAATTAGATCATCAATTTGACCTTCAACAGGCCTGACGTGTACCTTGGGATCGATTAGACCTGTGGGTCTGATTATCTGTTCTACAACCTGTTGGCTCATATCCATATCATCTTGACTTGGAGTTGCTGACACAAATATAAGCTGATTTATGTGCTTTTCAAATTCATCGAAACGTAAGGGTCGATTGTCGAGGGCTGACGGTAACCTGAAACCGTATTCCACCAAGTTTTGTTTTCGCGAGCGGTCACCAAGATACATACCCCGAATCTGAGGAAGAGTTACATGGGATTCGTCTATAAACAACAGGTAATCATCAGGGAAGAAATCCAATAATGTATAAGGTGCTTCTCCTGCATCAAGTCCGGCCAGGTGTCGGGAATAGTTTTCAATACCATAGCAGTATCCCATTTCGCGCATCATTTCCAGATCGAAGTTTGTTCGCATCTCAATGCGCTGGGCCTCCAGCAGCTTATTCCTGCTTATGAAGTATTCTACTCGCTCCTGAAGTTCTTTTTCGATATTCAGCAAAGCTTCCTCGAATATCTCCTCTGAAGTCATAAAATGTTTTGCTGGAAAAACTGTTGCTTCATCTGGCTCTGCCAAAACTTCGCCAGTAAGGGTGTTAATTTCTGTTATCCTGTCTATCTCATCTCCAAATAATTCTACTCTGAAAGCTGTATCGGCATAAGCCGGGAATATTTCCACCACATCGCCTCTGGCTCGAAAATTACCCCTGGCCCGGTCCACATCGTTTCTTTCATATCTAATATCAACCAGGGCGCGGAGTATCTCGTTTCGGGTTATGATTTGCCCTTTTTTCAGGGTAAGGCTTTGGGATTTATATTCCTCTGGTGAACCAAGACCATATATACATGATACACTGGCAATAATAATTACATCCCGACGTGACACAAGGGAGCTTGTAGCCGCCAGACGCAGTCGGTTTATTTCATCGTTTATTCGGGTATCTTTTTCGATGAAAGTGTCAGTCTGGGGTATATAGGCTTCAGGTTGGTAATAATCATAAAAACTGACGAAATAATGGACTGCATTGTTGGGGAAAAATTCTTTGAATTCGCTGTATAACTGAGCAGCCAGAGTTTTATTGTGAGATATTACCAGAGTCGGTCTTTGCACATTGGCTATTATGTTAGCCATGGTAAATGTTTTTCCTGAGCCAGTTATACCAAGAAGAGTCTGGTATTTATAATTATTTAATAATCCAGAGGTTAATTTTTCGATGGCCTGGGGTTGATCTCCACTGGGTTTAAAATCTGATATTAATTCAAAATCTGGCATTTTCTTTTACCTTCCTTCTTAATTTTTAACGTAACCTAGAAATGAAAATAAGCAAGTGTAATAAAAGATTTGGTTCTTCCGGGTTAAGTGTGGTTATAATTAAAAATTCCCTCAGCTTGTCATTCCTGCTTCAAGCTTTTTGAAAAAGCTTGAGCAAAAAGGAATAAGAGTTTCGCAGGAATGACAGCATAAAGAAGTTTCTTATCTTTACCAAACTGAACCCGGAAGAGCCAAAGATTTTAAATTTCAGTTTTTTTTTTGGGGAAATACCCCCTATACCCTTATTAAGGGAAAAATAGGCTTTTCCGATCTGAGTGTGGAAAACTAAAACAGGAAGACAAAGCTCTTGCTGAATTCTGCAACTGATATTGAGCAAAAGCTCAACAGGAGCTTTATCCTTCCGAGGCAAGCTAAGTCATAAGTGATTTTATTTTCATACTGAATCGGAAGAACCAATTCTGATTAGAAAGTAGGAACTTTTACCTCAACTTCTCGACCGCCTTTTTCCTGGGAGTCAATAACACCCTGGATAATAACATTCGTAAGCAACATGCCATCAGGGTCTATAGGTGATGGTTTACCTTCACGAACGGCATCCACAAAGGCTGCATCCTCGGCTTTGAACACGTCAACGCCATCGCCTGTGGGTATTTTAATATCGAAGGGATCGCCAAATTCATCTCTATAGAGGGTAACACCTTCCTGGGGACCTCGAACTTCACTGACACCAATACGTAGACCGGCTTTTGTTCCCAGGAATATAGTTCCACCCAGAGAGTCCATATTCATACACCAGCATGTCTTGAAGACTAGGCGCGCTCCATTTTCAAATAGTATCCATCCTGTGGCAAAGTCCTCAACTTCAGTTTCCTTAAGAGCGGGATTCCATGTGTTGTGCAGGCTCAGGTAGTTTGAGGTCATGCCCATGACCGCGACAGGTTTAGGATGTCCCATAAGGTAAAGGGCTGTGTCTAAAGCATAAACACCTATGTCAGCGGCTGCGCCAAATCCGGCTGTGGCTTTTCTTATAAAGCTTCCACCGGGGTTTCCTCTTCTTCTGTCAGCTACTGTTTCTGCGTAGTAAATATCTCCCAGTGTTCCTTCATTAATGATCTTTTTGGCTTTAATGACCTGGGGGGTATAACGTAGTTTAAGAGCTATCATCAGGATTTTACCGGTTTTGTGGGCAGTGGCTACCATCTCTGTGGCTGCATCCAGTGACGCTTCCATTGGCTTTTCACAAAGTACATGTTTTCCAGCTTTGAGAGCTGCTATGGTCGGAGGGGCATGGACGGCTGTAGGTGTGCAGACTATAACCCCATCCAGTTCGTCCATCTTCAGCATTTCGTTATAATCAGTGAAAGTCTTAGGTATTCCCCATCTTTCGGCAGTGCGTTTTACATTGGATTCTATCAGATCTGAGGCTGCGGCTATCTCAACACCGGAAACTTCTGACATGGCTCTCATATGGGCCTGGGCTATACCTCCTGCACCTATAAGACCCAATTTTACTGTTTTCATTTTTTCTCCTTATCTTCAGGCTATTAACCTATTAAAATTTTTAATCAAACTTAATATTTGAGGTTCTTCCGGGTTAAGTGTGGTTATAATTGAAAATTCCCTCAGCTTGTTATTGCTGCTTCAAGCTTTTTAAAAAAGCTTGAGCAAAAAGGAATAAGAGTTTCGCAGGAATGACAGCATAAAGAAGTTTCTTATCTTTACCACACTGAACCCGGAAGAACCATATTTGAAAGTAAATGATAACACAGAGAACCTTTCAAAGCAAGCTGGAAATTCTGATGCAAAGCATAAATTTTACATCCCTGTGTTATTGCGAAGAATGGAGTGACGAAGCAATGACATGTATAGTAAGTTTTTATTCTGTATCAGAGGTTTTGGCTCTTTCGGCTTGAGTGTGGTAATAATTTGAAAATTTTCTCAGCTTGTCATTCCTGCTTCAAGCTTTTTAAAAAAGCTTGAGCAAAAAGGAATAAGAGTTTCGCAGGAATGACAGCATAAAGAACTTTCCTATCTTTACCACACTGAACCCGGAGAGCCATATATATTTTTCGTCTTACTGTGAATCCCTCTAAATTTCACTTTGGAAAATATGGAGATGAGATTTTTCGCTCCGCTCGGGATGAAAATTGCCATTTGGATTTTAATGCTCTTAAACATTTCCTGGAATTTTTATCAGTAGTGTCGTGTTATTTTATTAAACTCACACGGAAATTATAACGAATTACACAAATTTGCTCATGGGGTTATGGAATTATGCAAAAATTTACATATTTTTTAACAGCGATTATAATTGTTCTTATATTCAGTATTTCCTTCATGGCATCAGGTAGGCCTTTTAGAGTTGCTCTCCTTCCTGATCAAGGTGAGAATTTTAGTTGTGGCACATGTCATACGAATCCCGCCGGAGGGGGTAACCGTAACTCCTTCGGTACGGACTGGGAAAATTTTGCAATACCTGCCGGTGATGTATATACCGATGAATTGGGAAGTTTTGACTCCGATGGTGACGGTTTTACAAATGACGAAGAATTTGCAGCCGGAAAGCATCCCGGTGATCCTGAATCAAAACCCGAGAAAGCTGAGCCTGTTGAACCCAAGAAAAAGAAATTTACTGTGTGGGGTAAAATAAGGGTGGGAATCTCTGATTAATCAATATTTATAATAATTTAGATTCTGTTGGCGTGTCCCTGTGACACTTTACTTAGCGAGTAAAATACTATTAAAAAGGTGATATTGTGCGGAAATTTTTATTATTATTTCTGTTGATTATAATGCTATCTAAACCTGTTTACAGCCTTGAGATGTTAAATCTTGCAGCCCCGGGAAACGAGGAGGTGGGGCAAATAGAATTTAATGTCAAACACAGGTTTTATGGGACGTTACATGACCAACCATCGGATACCTTTTTTGGCCTTGATAGCGGGGCAAACGTGAGTATAGAAATCGGGGCAACGGTTTTTAAAGGTCTTGGTATACATGCAGGCCGTATCAGGGATAGTCAGGAGTATTTACTGGGGGTGAATTACAGCTATCCAATACCTTTGACGCCTATGCAAACACAACTGGACGTTCAATATTTCAATTTCAAGGAATTTGACCTGGAATCAGGAGAAGAGGAAAGAAAGAACGGCGGTGCATTTATTCTGTCTTTAAAAAGTGATCCTTTATTTGACAGATTAACTCCAGTTGTGGATGTCGGTTTTGAAAGCCAAGAACAGAAATTTGGAGCGGGATTTGGCGCTTCTATAATGGTTATGGAGGGCAATGGACTACTACAGAAATTGAGTATAATATGTGAGTATTTTCCCACAAAATCAGAGGATAACAGGGATAATTCATTTTCTTTTGGTTTGAAAGCTGAAACCTATGGACATCATTTTGATTTTATTTTCAGCAGGGATTCACATATAACATTTCACCGCCTTATGAATGGATCAACAATAAACGGAGGGTTGCGTTTCGGTTTTAATATTAAGCGTTATTTATAGATTTTCAGGAGGTAGAACCGATGGGTATTGATGTTTTATGGAATTTAAAGGACGGAATTTCAATAGTCCTTTGCGGCGAAGCGGGTCAGGGAATACAGACAGTGGAATATATCCTGACTCATGCTTTGAAACTTTCCGGATATAACGTATTTTCGACAAAGGAATTTATGTCCCGTATACGTGGAGGCACTAATTCCACATCTATTCGGGTTTCCTCAAATAGAGTTGCCGCTCCTGTTGACAGGATTGATATTCTTATTCCTTTCAGCAAAGGTGCGGTTGACCATTTAAAAAATCGTATTTCATCAGAAACAGTAGTTGTGGGTGAAGAGAAAATTTTTGAGGATGAATACAGGGGCGATAATTCAGTAAATATCCCCTTTTCTCAAATAGCGGCTGAAGCAGGAGGTAAAATATATACCAATACTGTGGCAGCGGCTGTATTATTAGGCTTTTTTGAAGTTGATCTGCAGATGTTTTATGATTATCTGGAACATCAATTTTCCAGTAAGGGAGATGAAGTAGTTCAGAATAACATAGAAGCTGCTAAACATGGATACGAAGCCTGCGAGGAATTGCTTGAAGGTAAAAAACTGCAAATACCCAAAGACGATTCAATAAAAGACGATCTGCTGGTAAGTGGAACAGAAACTGTGGCAATAGGTGCTATTGCCGGTGGTTGTAATTTTACTTCATTTTATCCTATGTCACCATCCACAGGAGTTTCCACTTTTCTGTCAAAAAATGCTGAAGAATTTGGCATTGTCGCGGAACAGGTTCAGGATGAAATTAGTGCCATCAACATGGCCATAGGCGCATGGTATGCTGGGGCCAGGGCTATTGTCTCCACTTCAGGTGGTGGAGTTGCCCTTATGAGCGAAGGCATCAGCCTGGCCGGGATATTGGAAACCCCGGTTGTTATACACCTGGCCCAAAGACCGGGACCAGCTACGGGTTTACCAACCAGGACGGAGCAGGGGGATCTTTTGTTTGCCTTATTTGCAGGTCATGGTGATTTTCCCCGAATTATGCTTTCACCCGGAACTATAGAAGAGGCTTTTTATCTAAGCCAGAATGCCTTTAACCTGGCTGATAAATATCAGGTACCTGTAATTTTACTTACAGACCAATTTCTTGTGGACTCGAATTATAATATAACCACTTTAAAACTCGACGATTTAGATGTAGAAAAACATATAATAGAAACAGAAGAAGATTATAAGCGATATAAAATTACCGAAAACGGTATATCCCCAAGAGGCGTTCCCGGTTATG
This sequence comes from Candidatus Poribacteria bacterium, assembly GCA_014730235.1. Classification (GTDB taxonomy): domain Bacteria; phylum Poribacteria; class DTPJ01; order DTPJ01; family WJIO01; genus WJIO01. The sequence continues at coordinate 6,901 of WJIO01000369.1, read as the reverse complement.
GCAAAGGCCTGGTTTGTGCTGACAGTGACGAACATGATGAAGCCGGTTATATCACCGAAGATTTTGATGTACGCATAAGCATGGTGCAAAAAAGGCTTAATAAGCTGGAAGTTATGAAAGAAGATATAATTCCGCCGGAACTGGTGGGATCAGAAGATTACAAAAACCTGATAATAGCGTGGGGATCCACATACGCGGCAATTAAAGAAGCTATGGAAAATATAGATAATGATGATTTGTCAATGCTGCACTTTAAGCAGGTGTATCCGCTGCATCCTGATACGGCGGAAAAACTGGAAAAAGCTGAAAAATTGATACTTATAGAAAATAATGCTACCGGACAATTTGGTCAACTGCTTAAAATGAATTTTTGTATTGATACTCATGATAAGATACTTAAATATAACGGCCTGGCCTTTTCTGTTGAGGAAATCGAAAATAAATTAAGGTCAATGTTAGATCAGGAGGATTAAATAAATGAGTTCAACGAAGTTTGATATGGGAGACATAGATATAGCATGGTGCCCCGGATGTGGGAATTTTGTTATTCTGAATGCACTTAAGCAGGCTCTGGTTGATCTGGAAATAAAACCTGAAAATCTTGTTATGGTCTCCGGTATAGGTCAGGCGGCAAAAATGCCTCAATATCTCAAGACAAATTACTTTAACGGTTTGCATGGTCGCTCCCTGCCTCCAGCTACAGCCATCAAGGCATCTAACCGGGAGATAGTGGTTATAGTAGAAAGCGGCGATGGATGTAGTTATGGGGAGGGCGGCAACCATTTTATACATGCTATCAGAAGAAACCCGGATATAACAAATCTGGTTCATAATAATATGGTTTATGGCCTTACTAAGGGACAGGCATCGCCTACCAGCCAAAAGGGTTTTGAGACGTCTATACAGGTTAAAGGTGTATTTAACGAACCGCTGAATCCTATTGCTCTGGCGATAAGCCTTGATGCTTCTTTTGTGGCCAGGGCTTTTGCTGGTGATGTTAAACAGACCAGGGATATAATAAAGAAAGCTATTGAACACAGGGGCTATGCCCTTGTAGATATATTTCAGCCTTGTGTCTCGTATAACAAGGTTAATACATATGAGTGGTTTAAGAATAATACATATTATTTGGAAGAAGATTATGATCCTACAAATAAGACAGAGGCTTTTAAACGGTCTCTGGAAATGGAAAAACTTCCCCTTGGTGTATTTTACATAAATGAAAAACCATTCTTTGAAGAAAGCCTTTCAGTATACGATAAATACGAAATGCCGCTTTATGATAGAACTCCTGATTTTGATAAGCTATCGGAGCTTATTGATTCTAAAAGAGGTTTTTAAGAGAGAAATAGTGCTTTTCAGGAGTAAGTCAAATTAATATAAACTTTTTTAAAGACTTGTACGTCTAAGTTATAAGGAGGTGATGAAGAGGGAGTAATTTTTATTGGAAAATTAATGTATAACGAACAAGTTAGATATGTATAACGAAAAGTTAGATATCCGGCGTGAAGGAGGTTTGAGATAATGAGAAAACTTACGGAAAAAGAAAAAGAAGCTCTTAAGGCTAAGATAAAGGAAGCCGGTTTGGACGAGACCAGTAAAATAGGTAAAATAACCATATCGGAAGAAAAAAAAGAAGAAATGAAGAAGCTAATAGCCGAGGAAGAGCATAAAAGGCTCGAAAAACTCGATAAAGGCTTACATGCCAGGGAGAAAAAGAAAAAAGAAGATAACGAATAGATAATAGCGTTAAAGAAGGTGAGATATTTTTCAGTGTCTCACCTTCTTTTTATTTTCAGTAGTCTTCCCTCATTGTAATCGTTAAAAAATGAATGACAAATTTTATGATTAACTTTAGAAAAAAAGTGTGTATAATAAACATATCTTTTATTTTTGCCTCTTCCGGGTTCAGTGTGGTAAAGATAAGAAACTTTTTTATGCTGTCATTCCCGCTTTCGCAGGAATGACAAGCTGAAAGAATTTCAAATTCAAATTATTATCACACTGAACCCGGAAGAAGCTCATTTTTTAACGATTATTCATTATATATTTTTCGGAATGAAAAATGGGAATATATATTGGCACATCAGGTTGGAGTTATGATCATTGGGAAGGAGTTTTATATCCCGAAGGAATTCCAAAGATCAGACGTCTTGACTATTATGTTGAGAAATTCTATACTGTAGAAGTTAATAGCACATATTATCATTGGGCTAGAGATACTACATTTGCTAATTGGTGTCGTCGCGTGCCAAATGAATTTATTATGACCATAAAGGCTTATCGCGGTTTAACTCATTTTTCGCGTTTATATGCGCCAGAAAAATGGATGAAAAGAATAATTAGAGGATTAATAAATCTAGATGATAAGCGAGGAGTTTTACTTGTTCAACTTCCACCCAGCCTTGAATATGATTATCCTCGACTTGAGTATTTTTTAAAGCAAATTCCGGAATGGATGAAAGTTGCAGTAGAATTTCGACATTCAAGCTGGCATCGTGATGATATATTTGAGCTTCTAAATCATTATAACGTCGCTTATTGCGTAATGAGTGGCGCACAGTTGCCATGTATACTAAGAGCTACAGCACAATTTGTATATGTGCGCTTTCATGGCCCCAGCCATGAGCATTTGTATAGTGGTTTTTATTCTGATAATGATTTAAAATGGTGGGCTGATCGTTTTAACGAATGGGATAGCATGAATTTTGATGTGTTTGCATATTTTAATAATGATGCAGATGGCAATGCTGTTCGAAATGCGGAAACTCTAAAGGCAATATTAAAAGTTTAAAAACTTCAAGTGTTTTTCAATAACAATTCTTAGGTTTTCAAACGCGCTAAAAATCTCCTCGTCCCCTTATTAAGTGGGAAATGGGCTTTGCCCATTAAGGGGAAATTTAAATACTGAGAATTCTAAAAAATCTCTAAAACCAATGTTTATAAGAATTCAGCATGAAGGAACAAATGAAAACGCTCAAAGAATATAGTTCTATGTCATTCCTGCTTCAAGCTTTTTGAAAAAGCTTGAAGCAGGAATGACAGCCTGATAGCATTTTCATTTGCTAGTATCTCTTTAATCACTGCACATCTGGTTTTAGTTAATTTTAGAAATATCAGAAATATGTTTTTAAAGGATAATAATATGAATGAAGTAAGATTCGGTATAATCGGCTGTGGAGTGATAGCACCTACTCATGCCGCTGCTTTGGATAAGATCGAAAACGCCCGATTGGTGGCTGTTGCAGATATACAGGAAGATAAGGCCAAAGGTTTTGCTGATAAATATGAAATTTCAAGTTATTATAAAGAATATAATGAACTGCTGAATAATGATGAGGTGGATGCGGTAAGTATCTGTACTCCCCATTATCTTCATTCCCCTATGGCTATTGACGCGGCCCGAGCTGGCAAACATGTTATTGTTGAAAAACCAATGGCTATTACAATGGCTGAAGCAGATGAGATGATAGATGAATGTAAAAAGGCCAACGTAAAACTGGGGGCTATATTTCAACACCGTTTTGATCCTGCCGCTCAATGTATAAAAAAAGCTATTGAGGATGGAAGGTTGGGCCAACTTGTAATGGGTGGATCTTATACAAAATGGTATAGAAGCAACGAATATTATGATTATGGCAGATCCTGGCGGGGTATATTATCCAAAGGCGCCGGGGGTGCATTAATTAATCAGGCCATACATATGGTTGACCTTTTAAGATGGTTTATGGGGCCTGTTGACGCTATGTCAGCCAATATATCAACCCTTACTCACCCTATAGAAGCCGAAGATATTTGTGTAGCCAGTATCAAATTTAAAAACGGTGCTCTGGGAACAGTTGAGGCTTCAGTATCCACAGTTCCAAATATGCCGGAACAACTACATATTTCGGGCACAAAAGGAACTGTAGTCATAGAGGGAACTAAACTGGCAAGATGGGATATTGAAGACGAAAACCTGAAAGATATGCAGGCTTTGTGTTTCCAGGATGTCCGATTCCAGGGAAAATCTTACTACGGTGACAGCCACCCAAGACAGATTGAAGATTTTGTGCTGGCTATATTAGAAGACAGAGAACCATATATTGACGGTAACAAGGGAAAAGATGCCCTGGAAGTGGTGCTAGGTATATATGAATCAGCCAGAGAAGGTAAACAAGTTAAATTTGACTGAAATGTTATTAAAATTTGACAACTTTTCCAGCCTGTAAGAGTGTCTCAGCTATTGTATAGGCATTAGACACTTCACCTACAGCTACTTCATTCATAAGCTGGAAATAGTTCAGGCATGTTCCACATACCAATATTTTAACACCCGTTCTGGACAGGTTTTTCAGGTCTTCCTGAACCGGGGAATCTTTGGTGGCAAGTTTAACGCCGCCATTTAACAGTATAATTATGTTTGGTTTGGGGTTTACTTCTAAAAACGTGTGCATAAATGCCCGTATAAGTATACCTCCTAATTCATCGCTTCCACTACCTACTTTATCAGAGGCAATAAATAGAACAATATTACCATTTTCACACGATATGTATTCCTCAACTTCATTATCCTGTTCTGTTTCAATGCTTTCAGATTCCTTTTTGAGATGAAGATATATTCCATCCCCCTTTTCCTCTACTTCTACTTCACATCCTGATTTGACAGCAAGGCGTGAAACATTTTCTCTCGCGGCCTTGTTGTCAACTATTACTGTAAATTCATTTGTATTCTGGAGCATCTTCTTCGTTTCCAGAACAGGTTTTGGGCACGCCCAACCCCTGGCATCTAATATTTTATTCAATGTTTTATCTCCATTATGTTTTTTCATTTATGGCATCTCAACCTCAGCAAACACAGGGTAATGATCTGAGGGATACATACCATCCTTTTGAAAGATCACTGTCTCAGCTTTAATAACCCTCAAATCCGGTCGCATCAGTATCCAGTCGATCCTGGTATTTTTTTCGTTTGGCCCCTTGTAGCCGTGATATGTGGATACGGGATTTTCCTGGTTTTCTGCTGCATGCCATGCGTCGGTCATGCGGTCTTTTTCTGTGAGATACTTCCATGCAAAGCTTTCTTCCGTGCAGTTAAAATCACCGGTGAAGAAGCATTGTTCGCTGTGATCCTTTATACGACTCCAGACCAGCTTTGCGCTTTCCTGACGTGCTATTTCCGAACGGTGGTCGAAGTGGGTGTTATAGAAACAAAAGGGAAATCCGGTGGATTTAATCTGAAATCTCCCCCATGTAACCAGTCGGGAGAGACTGGATTCCCAACTTTTGCTTCCGGGAACTTCCGGTGTTTCCGACAGCCAGAGGGTATTTCCCTGAATGCAGTGAATTCTATTTACGTTGTAGAATATGGCCACATGCTCGCTTTCACCCAGACCATCCCTTCCCTCACCAAAGCAGGCATAACCAGGTACATGCTCTATGATCTGATCAATCTGGAAGCGCAGGCCTTCCTGCACGCCAAAAACGTCAGGTCTGTATGTATTCAGCATCTCCATCATCACAGGAAGGCGGTTTTCCCAGACGTATTCCTCGTCTTTTGCAGTTCCATAACGAAGGTTGACAGTCATCAGCTTGAGATTTTCTTTCATTTTAATGATTCCTTTAGCTCCTCATATCGTTTTTTCATCTGTTTAAGAATATCCTGATACTGGTTATCGTAAGCCAGATTTTTCTCTTCAAACGGGTCATTTAATGTGTCATAAAGCTCTTCGTATACTGGTTTTTGCTCGATATACTGCAAATATTTGTATTGTTTGCCTACAAGCCCTTCGGACTTTGGAATTCTGGGGTGATCAAAGAGGTGTTCATACAGAAAATCCTCCCGCCATACCGGTGATTCACCGTTAAGCAGGGGAACGAGATCGAGACCCTGATTATCTGATGGTGCATCTATACCGGCCAGGGAAAGTATAGTAGGGGCAATGTCCACATTGAGAGCCATCTCTTCCCGCTTTTGCCCTTTATTTTCCTCTGGCAGCCTTGGATCGTAAACTACCAGGGGAACTCTTATGGACTCCTCGTGTCCATACCATTTCCCGGCTAAACCATGTTCGCCAAGATAAAAGCCGTTATCACCCAACAGCATAATAACGGTATTATCAGCAAGACCAAGTTTTTTTAACTCATCTCTGATTTGCCCCACAACTATATCAACACCAGTAATTAGTCGGTAGTAACCTTTTACTGATTCCTGATACATCTCTGGTGTGGCAAATCTTCTCTCCCATCGTACCCGGGCTTCGTTATCTTTTCGGAAGAATTCCGGGAACGATTCGTAATATTTGGGATCAGCGGTTTTAGGAACAGGTATCACATCGTCTTTATACAGGTTTTTAAGTTTCGGGTCATAGATAAACTGCCGGGGATCGGCATCCTGGACATGGGGGGCTTTAAAACTGACAGACAGGCAGAATGGCTGTTCGGAAGAACAGCCATTCAAAAATTGCAATGACTGATCACCCATTATGCTGGTAAGATGCCTGTAATTTCCGTTTTCATCCTTATGTTCATACACCGGCTGTCCGGGTATACCTTTCCAGTAATCAAATCTATCGACAGGCATTTCTCTGCCCACACCGTATTTGCCTACAAAGCCTGTTCTGTATCCGGCTTTTCGCAGGATTTCGGGATATGTCTGGGCCATCTGTTCTTCGGTGAAATTAGTGGCAAAGTCATTGATGTCATGCCTTCGGGCATACTGACCGGTGAATATACTGGCTCTGCTGGTGCAACATATAGCAGTTGTGACATAGGCATTTTTGAATAATACGCCGTTTTCTGCCATATCATCCAGGTTAGGTGTCTGGATAATATCGTTGCCCATGCTTCCCAGGGTGTCCCAACGCTGATCATCTGTAAGTAGGAATATAATATTAGGTTTTTCAGAAGTCATGTTTTCACC
>WJIO01000368.1 GCA_014730235.1 Candidatus Poribacteria bacterium | reverse complement strand
TGCTGTTGTTGATGGATTTACCGGTATACTTGTTGATCCATATAGCTTGAGTGCTATTGAAGATGCTATATTAAAGCTACTTACTGATTATGATTATGCTATGAAGCTTGGGGAAAATGGTAAGAGAAAAGTTGAAACTGAATTTACGTGGGAATCAGCGGTAGATAAAGTTTTAGATATTAATAAGAGCTTTTTCCGAAACTAATGATTATGGATAGTTATTCCGCAATTGCATATAGAATTTTAAGATACTTGGTGAGTAACCAACTCTCAGATGGAAAGATTTACGATCCAATTATCGAGAAACCTACACCCGATAACCAATATGCCTTAACTTTTTTTATCCTAGCGGCTATGGTAATTGGGGATAAAAATCAGGACACAAATTTGATTTCCAGTGCTGAAAAAACCTTGAAGTATTACCTGAAGTTACCATCCAGAAGCTATGGCTGCCATGAGTTCAACAATCTGGCATTGATTTTTATTTACGAAAGACTTAATGTTTTTGATTCACCGGAAAAGTTTAAATCTGATTTAGAGAAACGCATCAGTAACTTCCGATACCAGGCAAAAATCGGCAGCGGTACATCAAATAACTGGTTTGCCATAAGGGCAGTATGCCATTTAATGAAACATAAACTCTTTCAATCCCAAAAGGATAGAGATGAGGCAGAATTTCTGCTCAAAAATTATATACTTAAATGGCAGTTAAAAGATGGTTTATTTTACGATTATCCAGATGATGTTAATCCCCATAGATATGCTACACCTTTGACCTATCATGCAAAAATATGTTCTATGCTGTGCCTTTGTTATGAGCTTAATGCTGATGATAAACTGCTGGAAGCCATCATAAAAGGCCTTTCGGTTTTAGGGAAATTCATAGCTCCTGACGGTGAAGCATTTTACTATGGCCGGTCGAATAACGCTATATTCGGATATGCTTCGGCCATATTTGCATATGAAAAAGCGGTAAGATTTAATATAGATAATAATACGGCCCAAAGGTTTTTGATGTATGCCCGAAGGCTTTTTGATTTCCTGAAACAATGGCAGCAACCCGATGGCCATATATGCGTGGTGACCAATTCCGAGGAGAAAGACAGAACCGGTTGGGATGTGTATACCCATAATGTGGTCTACAACGCCTACACGGTGGCTTTATTGGCTTTGCTCAGTGAAACAGATTATCAGGAAATTCCCAAAACAAGATCAGAAAACGGAAATAATATATACAATGCTTCTGAAGCCGGATTGCTGAGAATCCAGAATCAGAATACGTTTCTGGCCTTAAGCACAAAAGGCCAGTCTATTACAAAGGGTTCTATATTATTTGCGGATCTCCGCTATCACGGCATGAATATACTAACTTTAAAATACAAAGGCAGGACAGTAATTCCACCACCTCCGCTAATGTGGAATCTGGAAAACCGCAACGACATGGACCTTGTAGATCCAAGATTCTGCGGATTTCAACCGTTTATATCCTTACAGCAAAAAGGACAGGAATACTTATCCTCAGTCCGCGTTTATGATGAGATTAATGTAACTGAGGAAGATGATGTAACGACCGTATTTGCATCAGGTAAACCAACTATATATACTAAGCCCAGCAATATGTATGAAATCTCAACGAAGATAGGGGAAAGACTGGGCATTGGCAAGTCGGTTTTCTTTAACGTTAAAACGATGCAGAATTTGCGTCTGCATTACTGCATATTGTGCTTTCATAAGATACCGGTTTTAATTTTTGCTGGATTAATTGAATATGATGGCAAGATAAGCAATCTGAATTTTTGCAGTTTTTCCGCACGGATTTTAAGCCGTGAATTTGAAATTGTCGGGAATAAGGTTAGATGCGAGATTGATGGTGAAACACTATGGGTTGAAAAGGTGTATCCAGAATCTGACCTGAAGGATTTGCAGAATATTAAGGTTGCCACCAGCCGCGGTTCTGCCCAGACGTTATATCAGATGGAAAATAATTCTACTTTTTTTGTCAACGCTTTGTATTTTGGAAATGATGATGAAAAATTGCCAAATATAATATTAAAAAATGTTGATTCAGATACAATAGAATTAGATATGAAATTAAATGGATTGTGTTATAATATATCTTTGAATACCAAAGAAAAGAAATTCAATTCAAACGTTAAAAAATGCTAGAAAAAAAGAATCAGGACAATAAAATACCTAGTGTTTCCGTAATAATACCCTCGTTAGATGGTTCAAGAGATGGCAATGTTCCAAAACTCCTGGACGATCTATCAAAGCAGACTATTCAACCGCTGGATATTCATGTGGTTAAAGGGGTAAAACCCAACGGTCTGGCGAGAAATGTGGGTGTGAAAGAAGCCAAAGGTGATGTTCTGGTATTTCTCGATGATGATATACGTCTGGGTCATGAGCACATCATTGAAAATCTTATTTTTCCATTAATTGATGATAATTCTATGGGTATGACAGGCGCTTCAATACAAATACCGGAAGATTCCTCCTGGTTTCAAAAAGCTACAGCAAGGCAAACAGAGCGCAACGAATTTCCTGTTGTGGATAAAATTACTGAGAGCGATATGGTTTTGACT
>WJIO01000367.1 GCA_014730235.1 Candidatus Poribacteria bacterium | reverse complement strand
CAATAGTTTCCAGTATCTTTATCATGTTTTTGTCTTCAGTTATTATCTCACGGTTTGATTTATACTCGAAAATCCTGCTTGTTATGGATTTTTCTACAACTTCATGAAGTTTACTTACCGAGAAAGGCTTAGGAATATAATCTGTAGCTCCCTGTTTCATTATCTCTACAGCATCATTAACAGAGCCATAACCGGTAATCATTATAACAGGAAGACTTGGGAATAACTCCTTGACTCTCTTTAAAAGTACTGCCCCACTCATCTTTGGCATTTTAACATCACTTATTACAGCAGATACGGCATCATGACGCAATATGTTCATGGCTTCCTGACCGTTATTTACTGCAACTACTGAATATCCTTTTGACTTTAGGGCATCATAGAGAAAATCACAGATCAAAGGCTCATCATCCACTACCAGGATTTTATTTTCAGCCTTTCTCAATTTGTTCCCCTTGATTTGATGTGTCCAAGGCATACCGATACGTGCCTGGTATTTTTTCAAAACAAATATTACTGAGAATTCTAAAAAATCTCTAAAACCGATGTTTATAGGAATTCAGCATGAAGAAACGGATGAAAATGCTCAAAAAATATAGTTCTATGTCATTCCTGCTTCAAGCTTTTTGAAAAAGCTTGAAGCAGGAATGACATACTTAGAAAGTTTTTAAATTATTTCCACACTCAATTCGGAAGAGCCGTTAATTTTAGAAATATCAGTAATGATTACATTTCAATAATTTTTGCAAAATATTCTACTATATTCTTCCTCAATATTTTAGTCGTATATACTACATGCTTATAGGTCTAATAATACATATTTCTGTTCAATTGTGTATTTGTGAAAATACTCAAAAGGGGAGATATGGGAAAGTATTTGTTTCTAGAGAATTAAGTGTGCATAATAAATCTGTAGTGACACGGCATGCCATGTCACTACAACCTTGATTCACTTGAAAATGCAGGTTTTTATTGATTATCAACAACAACATTAACCAGCTTATCAGGAATGACTATAATACGTTGTATCTTTTTATCGTCAATCCATCTGCGCACCCGATCGCTTTTCTGGGCTAGCCTTTTGAGTTCCTCTTCCGAAGTTCCGGCTGGTACCTTGATCCTGTCGCGCACTTTGCCATTAACCTGGATGACCACAGTAATCACTTTTTCAGTTGTCATTTCGGGATCATAATCCGACCAGGGCTGTTCATGCACACTGTCATTATGTCCTATAACCTGCCAGAGTTCCTCGGTAATATAGGGTGCAAAGGGTGAGAGCAGGAGAATAATGGTTTCTACAGCTTCCAGAGCAGCATTATCTATTTTATCATGAGTATATACGGAATTCATAAGCTCAATGATTGAGCTTATGGCTGTATTATAATGGATACGATCAATGTCTTCAGTAACTTTTTTAATAGTCCTGTGGATTTGTCTTTTAAGGGCATCGGAATCAGTCTGGATAACCTCATTATCCACCATATCAAAGGCCATCCGCCACAAACGCTTCAGGAATCTATTCATCCCCTCTATGCCGCCGTCATCCCATTCCAAGTCTCTTTCAGGTGGGCCAGCGAAAAGCACAAACAGCCTTAGTGTATCCGCGCCGTATTGTTTAATTGCCTCATCTACCTCCACCACATTACCTTTGGATTTGGACATCTTCTGACCGTCTTTGGTCACCATTCCCGGTGTAAAGAGATTGGCAAAAGGTTCATCAAAATCAATCATGTTCATATCATACAGAACCTTCGTAAAGAAACGGGCATAAAGCAAATGCAGTATAGCGTGCTCAACGCCGCCAAAGTATTGATCCACCGGAAGCCATGTTTTAACAGCTTTTTCGTCAAATGGGCTTGTCGTATGTTTTGGACTGGCAAACCGCAGAAAATACCATGACGAACAGACGAAGGTATCCAGCGTATCCGTATCCCTTCTGGCCTTCCCGCCGCATTCTGGACAGTCTACATTTACAAAATCGTCCACAAGCGCGAGAGGTGAAGGCCCCATTCCCGTAATTTCCACATCAGGAGGAAGTTCAACCGGTAGTCGCGATGCTGGAATCATGCCGCATTTTTCGCAGTGGATGATAGGTATAGGTGTTCCCCAGTAACGCTGACGGGAAACGCACCAATCCCTTAGCCGATAGCTTACCGCTCTCTCACCTATTCCCTTTGATTCGGCATATTTGATAATAGCATCAAGGGCATCTGTGCTGTTCAGGTCGTTGAATTGACCGGAGTTTGTCATAACCCCTTCTTCTGCATATGCTTCTTTCATGAGGTTTTCATCTAAAGAAGAATACTGCGGCTGGATTACTAATCTGATCGGCAGATCGTATTTTCTGGCAAATTCAAAATCCCTCTGATCATGGGCTGGCACGGCCATGATAGCACCTGTTCCGTAGTCCATAAGGACATAGTTGGCAATCCATACAGGAATATCCTCACCAGTAAAGGGATTTATGGCATAAGTGCCTGTGAATATGCCTTCTTTTTCTGCTTCCTCCGATTCCCTTTCTATCCTGTCGGTTTGTATCATCTTCTGTGCAAAGTTAATTACTTTATCTTCATATTCTGTTCCCCTGACCAGTTCCTTCAGCATGGGATGTTCCGGGGAAAGTATAAGATAGGTTGCGCCGTATACAGTATCAGGTCTTGTGGTAAAGACTTCGATAGTTTTGTCTTTTACAGGAAAGAGCAGCTTTGTCCCTTCGCTTTTGCCGATCCAGTTCCTCTGCATTATCTTGACCTTTTCAGGCCATCCTTCCAGCCTGTCAAGTCCTTCCAGAAGTCTGTCGGCGTAGTCAGTAATTTTAAAGAACCACTGATCCAGGGGTTTTTGTTCTACAGTAGAATCGCATCTCTCACACTTTCCCGCTATAACCTGCTCATTGGCAAGGACGGTGTTGCAGCTTGGACACCAATTACCATAGGCATACTTCCTATAGACCAGATCTCTCTCAAAGAATTTCAGGAACAGCCACTGAGTCCAGCGATAATATTCAGGATAGCAGGTGACGATTTCCTCCGACCAGTCAAAGGGCATCCCCAGTCGTGTAAACTGCCCCCGCCATTTGGCCATGTTCTGCTCTGTCCACTCCGCCGGATCTACATTGTGTTTTACCGCGGCCATATCCGCCGGCAGTCCAAAGGCATCCCAGCCCATAGGATGAAGCAGTTTATAACCCTGACGCTTCTTATAACGGGCTACCACATCGCCCATGGTATAGGTTCTGGCATGACCCATGTGCATACTACCTGACGTATATGCGAACATATCCAGAGCGTAGAACTTTTCACTTTCATTTGCATTATCAGGTTTCCTGTAAAAGCCCTTTTCAGACCATATCTTCTGCCACTTGCTCTCAATTCCGGCAAAATCATATTTTCTCATTTTAAGCACCTCATAGATTTTCGATTTTAAATTTTACAGATCGGTGATCATGGCTTACAGATCACGTTCTGCAAGCGAAAATCCAGAGTCCATCTTATTTTCATTGCTTGTTTATGACTTTTCATTTTTCTGTATTTTAATCGTTGAAAAATGGATATAATTTAGTTGTCATTCCTGCGAAAGCAGGAATGACAACAGGAATGACAAACAGAGGATATTTCTTCTTATTTAGATGATATTTTTTCATTTCCACACTAAACCCAGAAGAACCTCATTTTTAACGATTACGTATTGAAAACATCAGTTTTGGTTTATTCTATTTCTTTCACAATGAGATCGCCCATCTCACCAGTACTGACTGTTTTCTTATCTTTCTCCGCTATGTCGGCTGTTCTGAAATCTTTATCCAGAACAGCCTCAACGGCCTGTTCCATGTCATCAGCAGCTTCGTTCATGTCGAAGGAGTGTCGCAGCATCAGGGCGGCGGAGAGTATAGTTCCGATAGGGTTTGCTATTCCCTTGCCGGCAATATCCGGGGCGGTTCCGTGTATGGGTTCATACAGACCTTTTTTGCCATATCCAATACTGGCTGAGGGATAAAGTCCAAGAGAACCGGCCAGAGCGCCTAGTTCGTCGCTGAGAATATCGCCAAACATATTGCCTGTGACTATGATCTCAAACTGCCGAGGATCCATAACTATCTGGTAGGCGCAGTTATCAACAAGTATATGATTCAGCTTTACATCAGGATAATTCTTTGATACATCCATAACCACAGATCGCCAGAGTTTGGATGCTTCCATCATATTTTCCTTATCCACAGATGTCAGCTTTTTGGATTCTGCCCGGGCTAATTCAAAGGCATAACGTGAAATTCTTTCCACTTCGCCTTTAGTGTATATCATGCTGTCCACAGCCCGTTCCGAATCACCCTCTTTTGGAAGGCCATAGTAAATCCCCCCGATTAGTTCCCTTATGAGTGTAATATCAAACCCATCACCCACAATCTCAGGCTTCAGAGGTATTGTTCCAGCCAGGGATTTACGGACTTTTACCGGGCGAAGGTTTATGAAAAGTTCCAGTTCCTTCCTCAGAACGGCCAGGGCCCTTTCCGGTCTCTTTTCCCCGGTCAGAAAATCCCATTTAGGCCCACCGTTGGCACCAAAAAGTACAGCGTCGTATTCTTTGCACATCTTCATAGTGCTGTCAGGCAGGCACGTTCCAAATTCATCATAAGCAACGCCGCCCATTAGGGCTTCATCCATTTGAAAGCTGGCGTTATATTTATTTTCGATAGCTTTAAGCACCTTAACGGCCTGGGCCATAATCTCAGGCCCTATGCCATCACCGGGTATAACAACAATTCTTTTCATTATTTCCTCCTAATCCCCGTTTTTATTCATAAAAAGCTTATACTGGATACTATCTACCAATGCTTCCCAACTGGCTTCAATAATGTCCTCCGAAACACCTACTGTCCCCCAGACCTCTTCACCGTCGCTGGATTCAATTAAAACCCTTACCTTTGCCGCTGTTCCTGTTTTTGCATCCAGAACCCTTACCTTAAAGTCAGTCAGTCTCACTGATTCAAGCTCAGGGAAAAAGTTAAGTAGTGCTTTTTTGAGGGCTTTGCTTAAGGCATCAACAGGGCCATGTCCCTCCGAAGCCTCGTACTCTATTTTCTCGTTTACATCTACAAGTTTTATAGTGGCTTGGGAACGCATTTCATGATTTTCTGATCGCTCTACCAGCACAGTAAAGCCTTTTAATTCAAAGAAACTCTCCAGGTTCCCCATAACCCTCTGCATCATCAATTCAAAGGATGCCTCTGCACCTTCGTATTGATAGCCGTCTCTTTCACCTTCTTTTAGAAGATCAAAAATCTCCTTTACTTCCGGTGAGTCTTTTTCCAGATGGGGATAATCCCTCATCAGCTTGGTTAATACAGTGCTCTTACCCGATTGATCCGATACAAGAATTCGCCTTTCATTTCCCACGAGTTCCGGTTCAATATGCTCATATGTTCGGGGATTTTTCTGCACCGCATCAATATGCAAACCACCTTTATGGGCAAATGCGCTTTTACCCACAAAAGGCTTTTGCTCATCATGGGGAAGATTGGCCAGTTCACTTACCAGTCTGGATAGATTTGTCAATCGTTTCATGTTCTCGTCGCTGATACAGTCAAAGCCTATCTTGATCTTCAGGTTTGGTACTATGGTACATAAATTGGCATTTCCGCATCTTTCGCCGTAACCGTTAAATGTTCCCTGCACATGAACCGCGCCGGCCTGGACAGCTATAATAGAATTAGCCACAGCAACACCTGAATCGTTATGGGCATGAATTCCCAGAGGTGCATTTATTCTGGCCTTCGTAGCTTCCACTATTTCTTTGATCTCTATAGGCATAGCGCCTCCGCAGGTATCGCATAGAACTATACAATCTGCTCCACCGTTAGCCGCTGCTTCCAAAGTCTTCAAGGCATATTCGGGATTTTCCTTGTAGCCGTCAAAAAAGTGTTCGGAATCGAATATAACCTCTTTTTCGTTCCTTTTAAGAAACTTAACGGAATCCTCAATCATGGCCAGGTTTTCCCCGAGAGGTACCCTGAGAACATCCTTTACATGCAGATCCCAGCTTTTTCCCACCACTGTAACAACCTCTGTTCCAGCCTCCAGCAGGTGATGCATGTTGCTGTCCTCAACGGCTTTTCTGTTGGCTCTCCTGGTGCTTCCAAAAGCTGTAAGTTTTGCCTGATTGAGTTTCAGCTCCCTTGCCCTGTCAAAGAATTCTTCATCCTTGGGGTTGGAACCGGCATAGCCTCCTTCGATATAGTGGATACCCATTTGATCCAGTTCCTGCACTATTCTTAACTTATCTTCTATGGAAAATGATACACCCTCAGTCTGTGCTCCGTCCCTGAGAGTTGTATCATAGATCAGGATTTTCATGGTTCATCTTCCTCCATTCGTCTTTTAATATACCCATATAGTATAAATCACAGTATTTTCCGTTTTTGTACATATGTTTTCGATACGTTCCTTCTTTTTTGAATCCCGCTTTTTCATAAGCCCTTATGGCCCTTGAGTTAAAATCCAGCACAGTCAGGTAAACTCTATGTAAATTTAATTGATCAAAGGCATACCCCAGCATAAGCTTCAAGGCTTCTGTGCCGCATCCCTGAGACCAGCAGCTTTTATCACCTATGACTATTCCTAGACAGCAGTTTCTATTGGAAAGAGAAACTTTACTCAAGCCTATATTACCAATTAACCTGTCATCTTCTTTCATTACAATTCCCAGAACTGTTTTACGTTCATCCTTGTAAAGGTCATCAATAAAATCTTTCTCTCTGGTTTTGTTAAAGGGTGAAACCAAACTAAGGTATTGCCGCACTTCTGGATCGTTAAGCCATTCCACAAAATTGTCTATGTCTTCCATATCCACAGGACGCAGGTAAATCTTTTCACCGATCAAAAATGGTGTCTGCATTTCAACTCTCCTTAGCTTTCATTTCCAGCCATTCTTCCTTTAAAATCCCCATAACATAATCATCAAAATACTGTCCGTCTTTGTATATATGCTGTTGCATAACTATTTCATGCTTGAAACCCGTTTTTTCATAACAGCGTATAGCCCTTTTATTATAGCTCATTACCCTTAGATAAATCCGGTTAAGATTAAGTTGCGCGAAGCCATATTCCAGCATAAGTCTTATTGCCTCAACTCCGTATCCCTTTGACCAGCAGTCTTTTTCTCCGATCATAATTCCCAGTTCCGCCCGGCTGTTGGGCAGAGATATATCATGTAGACCCACTCCGCCTATATGTTTGTCATCCCGATTCAGGATAATACCCAGAATTACGTCTTTATCATTCTTATATAAACCTTCCAGGTATTCCTTTTCCCTCAGATTATTGCAGGGAAATGCGTTTCCGAGATAACTTCTTATTTCCGCATCACTGAGCCAGGAAACATACCTGTCTGTATCATCCACATTTAACGGTCTCAAATATATCCTGTCACCGACAATAAACGGATTTATCATATTTACCTCTCCTGAAAGCTTTTCTTAATCCTGTTTGAAACTTCTTTTTGAAATTGGGGTTTTGAATCCATTTATTTCTCCTGAAAGATATAAAAAAAGCCCACCACCAGGATTTCTGGTTGTGGGCTTGGGAATTTTCTTGTTGTTCAAGTCAGGTTATTTCTAACTTAGAAAAATCACTTCCTCTGCCCACTGCAAGGAGACTGTATCAATATAATATTAATTAAATTGCATAGACACAGTGAACTACCATCGCATGCAGGGGCTACAAAATATGATATTTCTTTGTTATAAAAATAACCAAAAAACATAATTAAAGAATATCCTGAGCAAAATTCGATAATGATTTTAAGTGAAATTCGTTATTCTGAGCAAGGCCAAGAATCTCATCAAAAGTTCTAAAATTATGGTTCTTCCGGGTTTAGTGTGGTTATAATTGAAAAATCTTCCAGATTGTCATTCCTGCTTTCGCAGGAATGACAGCATAAAGAAGTTTCTTATCTTTATCACACTAAACCCGGAAGAACCAAAATTATTTGTTAAACTTAATTAATAAATTGAATAGAAATGCTTTTATATTAAATATCTGGCTTATTAAGCTGTATTGTACCAGAAAAGGTGTATACCGTCAAGAAATTTTTCTCTGGACTATGACAGACCCTTACCATTAGAGGAAAAGCTGAATACATTTTTATTGAGTTTGATTAGAA
This sequence comes from Candidatus Poribacteria bacterium, assembly GCA_014730235.1. Taxonomy (GTDB): domain Bacteria; phylum Poribacteria; class DTPJ01; order DTPJ01; family WJIO01; genus WJIO01. Next base: position 11,875 of record WJIO01000367.1, on the reverse strand, counting down.
ATTCGTTCCCATATTAGACCTATAAGTATAACCTTCAGGTTCTTCTTCAGGCAGACCCACATGTTCCCAGAAATCCGTTCCATCAAAGGGTTTCCGGCGTATGTCCGGCACATCAACAGGCTGTCCACCAAGTTCTGCTGATCTGGCGGCGATTATCCCCGGAAGGGTTATATCGCACATGCGGTATACATCAATAGGGACGGTTTTTCCCTCAAGTATGGCCTTTGTAAAGTAATAGGCAGTTTTTATATCCGTTCCGCCGTGTCCGGATGTCTTATCATCACCGCGAGCGGCTGATCCAATATCCACACATTCCCAGCCTTCCCGTTCTTCCCTGTTCCGGTCAAAACGCCGGCAGAAACCTTCGTGGCTGTACCATTCCACGCTTCCCAGCGTACCGAACAGGCGGTAATTATGGGCTCCGGGTCGTCGGGTATTCAGGGTTACAAGTATTCTGATAAGGCTTCCTTTGGCCGTCTGAAATAACGCAATCTGACCATCAGAGCGCAGAGGAGCATTAACCTGCCACCATGGGCCTTCCTTGCAGGTTACGGAAACCACCCGGTCATCCATTACGTTCAAAAGCGGGCCCAGGTCGTGGGTAAGATACTGGATAGGCGGCTGATCGGCTCTCCAGATGGGTTTCAGATCTTTTAACCCCTTCTCCCTGGCCCGGGTTGGCGTGTATCTTACACCGTCAGGAGCGTGCAAGGATGCCGGCAGGTAATGAAGATATTCACCGTCGGCAATGGATATTGATCCAAAACGGTCTTCCATGACCCATTTACGCCAGTATCTGAGGAAATCCAGAAAGCACGAGTTTTCAGCCAGCATATACTGCTTTCCCGTCTGTTCGGCTACGGATACTATATGGACGATCTCCTCCTGTGTATAAGCTCCGGGAACTTCCGAAAGGACATGACATCCGGCTTCCATAGCCATTACAGAGTGCTCTGCCTGCAAACGCCCGTTACTGGCTATGGCCACAGCATCGGGCTTCAGTTCCAGCATTTCCTCATACTCTTTTACGATCTTCACAGGCCTGTCGCCAATAACTTCCTTTGCCCGTTCCCGGGGTGCTTCCAGCCGATCCGCGCAGGCGATAACCTCTGCGTCCTCCACATTCAGAAAATTCCGAAGATGGGTTATACCCCGACGCAAACCAAGAACACCGACTTTAAGCTTATTTTGTGTGGAACTCATTAGATTTCCTTTCTATTCACCTCTGGCTATCTTCTGCATAGTCTCCCAGTTGTCCTCCACCGGCATCTGCTTGAACAGGTAAGAACCCACGTTGAGAATATCCACGCCAGCTTCCACCAGTGAGGGCCCGGTCTCAGGATTTACGCCTCCGTCAACCTCCACAGTCATGTCGGGATGGGATTTCTTTATGTACCTGACTTTATCCAGAACATCCGGTATGAATTTCTGGCCCTGGAATCCCGGATTAACACCCATCACCAGAACCAGGTCAACCATATCCAGGTATGGGTCAAGCTTTTCCACCGGAGTGGGCGGATTTATGGCGATACCGGCTTTCATGTTGAAGGATTTGATTTCCTTGATAACCTCGGCCGGATCATCGGCTGATTCTATGTGGAAGATGATCCTGAAAGCCCCGATACATGCGTAAGGTTCAACGTATTCCACAGGATGATTCACCATCAGGTGAATCTCCATAGGCTTTTGAGGTGCAGCCTTTTCCACGTCTTTAACGTTGATGCTGGTGTTAGGAACCAGCACGTTGTCCATTATGTCTATCTGTATTACTTCAACCAATGGCTCCAGTATCCTTACCTTTTCTTCAAGTTCTTTTGGATCTCTGGTAAGCACTGACGGAACGACTTTTCTCACTGTAAAACTACCTCCCTATTCTTCATAATCTGTATCAAAATAATAATCCCCGGAACCGACTTCATAAACTACTACGTCTGAGCCATCAAATTGGGGTACAAAAACTTTCGCTGTGGTATTTCCGGGTATGGAAACTTTCATGCTGAATTTGCCATTCTCTTTTTTCCAGTCAACTGCGACTTTGCCATAAGGTATTTTTATATGGGCTTTTACCCAGTTTATACCGTTAAGCATCACTGGCCTTATAATAATCTTCTCAAACCCCGGAACGCCGGGTTGTATACCGGCTAAGGTTTTGAAAAACCAACCGCTGACAGTCCCAAACATATGATGACAATGGGATCCGCTTCCAGACCACGTTTCCCACATGGTAGTAGCACCGTTGGCGATCATATAGCCATAGCCCGGATAAGTCTCCTTTTTCAGCATATCCAGGACAACATCCTCATAGCCGTATTCAGTCAGAATGTCCAGTAATACAGGAGTGCCTACAATACCTGTATCCAGATGTCCATCATTTACGGTTTTTATGGTATAAAGCAGGTTTTCCAGGACTTTCTTCCGTATTTTTTCCGGTGGATTCAGGGCCAGACCAAGGGCATCAGTTCCATGACGACCTATTGAATAATATCCTGCTTCTTTATCAAAGAAATGATTGTGAAAGGTCTTTCCAATATCATCAGCCAGCCTGTTAAAGCGTTCGGAATCGCTTTTGTTATCCATAACATTTGCGATATGGCCCATGAGTCTGGCCACAACAGCATACACAAAGGTATTTACCAGGGGTTTAGGTACTTCGGCTTTATCATCATCCTCCATCTTTGGAACGCACCAGTCGCCCAGACACCAGCTACCCGGTTCTTCCCTGACGATGATGTGCTTGTTTTCGGTGCATTTACCCATGTATTCCAGCCATCTTTTCATGCCATTGTAATGTATTTCCAGTATTCTCTTATCCCCATAGAATTGGTACATGGCCCAGGGAACAATAACAAAAGCCGCACCCCATGCATGTCCGCCTCCGCCGCCGTAGAAAGGCGCGGTATGAGGCACAAAGCCCGACTTGCTGTTCTGCGCGTCGGCCATATCCGTTATCCATTTGGTGTAGAAACCGGGCATCCAGAAGTTATACATGGAAGTCTCAGCCGTCAATTGACCGTCGCCGGTATAACCCAGCCTTTCCCTGTGAGGACAGTCGGAAGGTATGGAGCTATGCATATTATTGAGATGTGCCCATCGGTATATATGCTGGATTTTATTCAACAGGTCGTCAGAACACTGGAAACTGCCGGATTCTTCCACATCCGAGTGTATAACTTTCCCCAGTATGGTTTCCATATCCGGTTCACCGGGAAATCCTGTTATCTCCACATATCGGAAGGTGTGCCATGTAAATCTGGGTTCGTAATATTCAAAATCCTCATCACCCCGCAGGCAGTATATATCGCTTTGTATCTGTCGTTCTCCACCGGCGGAGTTAAACTCCAGCATACCTTTGGGATCCAGTTCTTCAGCAAAGCGCATCAAAACCTTATCCCCCGTATTTCCCATGACTTTAAGACGAACCCAGCCGGAGATATTCTGCCCCATGTCATAGACAAATACATCCGGTTCGGGTTGGTTCATACTTACAGGCTTAATCTCTGATATAATTTTATCCGGTGGTGATGTCTGAGAGCTTAATTTTCCCTCAGGAGCTTTCACAATTTGGGCATTTTCCCAATCCGAATCGTCATATCCCGTTGTGTTCCAGCCTTCTTTTTCCAGACGTGCGTCCAGAACTTCACCGTAGAAGATATTATTGAAAATTATCTGGGAGCTTGAGCTTTTCCATGATGAATCAGTGAATACGCTTTCAGAGCTTCCATCCATATATTGTATATTAATCTGGGCTATCAATCGGGGGGTATCATACCACAACTTACCCTCGGCCAGCCGTTCTCGTTGGTTATACCAGCCATTGCCCAGGATAACACCTATAGTATTTTCACCATTGTTAATAAAACGGGTAACATTATGGGTAACATAAAGCACACGCTTGCGGGATTTATCGTCATAAGGATAGGCCAGGTCTTTCATCTCCTGCTTATCATAATTAGTCCAGTTGGGTGATAGAACATTCTGGCCGATTTTTTGTCCGTTTATGTATAATTCATAATAACCAAGACCACATATATAAGCCCTTACATAATCAATCTCGCCTTTTGTGTTAAAATCTTTGCGAAACATGGGAGCGGAAATTGACTCATCTGCACCTATCCACTTTCCCTGCCAGTCTCCAAAGTTTAAAAGACCCATTTCAAACCATGCGGTTTCAAAAGTTGTATTTTTATTGCCTTTATCATCCCAACACCCCACTTTCCAGAAATACCGGACACCACTTGATAATGATTCACCGGCATATTCCAAATGGACAGACTGGCTGGATTCCACAACACCCGTATCCCATTTATCTGCAACACCCCTGGAAATATCATCCAGAGATGATGATACCATTACCCGATAAGCCCTCTGCTTCAGTTCCTTTCGATCAGAAACTAACTCCCAGCTAAATCTTGGGGTCGGAGTATCAACACCCACAGGATTTTTAGCATATTCGCACAATAAGCCTGTTACCTTCAGATCATCTGACATGTTTTGTCCTTTATTCAGGTTCGATACCCGAAGCTCTCAATACAGCATTATAAGCCCACATATCCCATTCCGGCTTAACTCCAATACCATGCAAATCACCGTAATTTTTACCTATAAAAAATCCCCGAAAAAGGTCTACCATCCTTTTGGCTTCGGACTCAATAAACGCTTTATCGCCGGTGGGCATTACCTTTTGAATATCCACAGGCGACCACAGGGCTACCTTATATTTTTTGAATTTTTCGGCCAGGGCCGGCATATCATAGGCCGCCGGCTGATCAAACTGGAAACAATCAATACCCGATTCTGCCAGATCGTCAATAAGCTCCCAGTTATATCCGCAGGAGTGCATAAACACCAGCATGTCATGCTCATGGGCGGCGCTGGTAAGTCTGGTGTAATGGGGTTTAAAAACATCCCGCCACATTTTTGGGCTCATCAACGCCCGGTGTTGAGTTCCCAGGTCTTCACAGTAGAAAACTCCATCCGCTCCGCATTCTCCTGCCATGTGTATCACGTTCACAAATAAATCCGTAACCATATCGTGGAGCTTATCAATTTCCTCCCGGTATTCGATTAAATCCATGAAATATATTTCCATCTTCCTCAGGTAGCGGCTGGATGCAAATATCCATCCGGGCATGGAAAACATCTTGAATTTATCTGTGGGTTTGGAAAAATGCTCCCGCACCTTTTCAAATCTTTTGGGGTTATCATAGTCAGGCAGTTCAAAGGTATCAAGCTGGCTCCAGTCTTTTAAGATAGGTTCGTATATTTCGCCGCCCTTGCTAAGGCCCTGGATACGATACCATATATTGCCCCATTCGTCGTCGTAATATTCCATGTTGCCTTCAACCCAGCGTTTGGGCTTGTATTTTTCCGATCCGCCCAGACCGATGCCTGTATTATCGTTTATTCTATTGCCTGAAAAAGTCAATCCCGGCCGTTCCGGGTTCTGGTGTTTTACGTTGGCGTAAATTATATCATGTGGTGTCATATTGGAATCCTTGTATTTAATTATCATCTGTAGAAGCTAAACTAAGAATTTGGGGTTTTGATAATCTCAAAACCTCAATTTATTCAGTATCCTTTTCGCCATTATAGCATCATACAATTGTTGGCATCAAGGATATATTCCATTAGCCAAGTATAAAATTTATGTGCGTGAAAACTTTGGCTCTTCCGGTTTGAGTATGGTAATAATTTAAAAATTTTCTCAGCTTGTCATTCCTGCGAAACTCTTATTCCTTTTTGCTTAAGCTTTTTCAAAAAGCTTGAAGCAGGAATGACAAATGGAGGATATTTTTTTCTTAATTGGACAATGTCTTTTACACTTCCACACTTAAACTGGATGAACCAAAAATTTTGATACAGACTAAAAACTTTATTTGTTACTCCCTTCTTCGCAATAACACAGGGATGTAAAATTTATGCTTGGTTCCATCAGCTATGGGGAATTTAAATCTGTAGAAGGGATTGGATTTTTTTAATTAGCGGGGGTTTTTAAAAGGCGAGTTTCTCCACTTCTGATGATTATGGGACTATCAGAGGCGATGGGTATAATTTTACCGGTTGAATTAAGTCTGATCCAGATTCTATTGTATATACCCGGTGGAATAAAATCTATAATAAAATTTCCATCTTCATTGACTTTTGCTGAATAGAATTCATCGTCTATATAAACATTAATCTTCGTCTCTGCTTGTATATCTATATCACTTTTTGTTGATTTCAGATCGATGATAAAATCTCTATCTTCGGATTGGTCTATAATAAGTGGAGTTCCATCAATGTATATTACGATTTCTAACTCACCTTCAAGGGTAGCCAATTTTTCGTCAGGTATGTAGCCTGTAACTGCACCTTTAAGGCTGACTTGAAATTTACCCAGGTCTATTTCTCTGGACTTAGGAATACTGATCTGGAAGTTTTCCTGAATATATGGGCTTTTCTGAACAAAGAGGATATAATCACCAGGCGGTAAGTCCCGGAAGCTGAATTCCCCTTTCGTATCTGTTATGGTAGAAAAGGAATCTTCGCCTCTCAAAAGTACCTGGGTTTTATCTAAATTAATAGGTGGGTTTGATGTTAATCCGCCGGTCAAGGTGCTGGAACCTGCGTAATCAGGAACGTATGGGTCTTCAAAATCACATCCAGTCAATAAAAACAGAAAAACATATAACAGTATACCAGATAAGCAAATTACCTTTCTGTTGATCATTTTGCATCATGCCTTTTGGATAAAAGGCAGATAACCTTGGTTGACCAAGGTTATCTGCACAAAACATCTGTTGAGCTAACGCCGCATTGGCGGTTGTTTGCTGAGAAGAATTGGGTCCTGGATGAAATTAAATTTAAATTCCACAGGTTCATAAGATTGAGTTGCCAGTTCTGGTTCTTTTTCAAGATTTATTGTTAACCAGACTTTTTCTGCATGGGGATTTGGAATTGTAAATGGTAGGAATCCTTCTTTTGTTTGTCCAGCAGGAACAACAGCACTCTCACCTAATACACCCTCAAGAGTTATCTGGGGTACTATTTCAAGTCCCCTTTTGGTTCTCAAATCCATCATCTTTTTTGTAACAAACTTATATCTGTAATAATCCTCTCTTAAAGGCTGATATATGTATTCACGCTCATCTTCGAGAATTGATCTTTCAAAGTTTACCACGACACCCCTGGGGGTATTATTTGTTATGGTTACGTGGAAAACCTCAGCTTTAAAAGACTGTTCCCACGTTTCCAGATAGTAAAAAGGTGAACGCATGTCAATAGAAGTATATTTTCTATTTAGCCTTCGTCTCGACCAGTGTTCAACTGTTACGGTGATACCTTCTTTGGTGATTGTTATAGCGCGGGTTATGGGATCAACTGTGCCCTCTTCTAAATCCGGTGCTGGAAAAATAGGGTCACCCGGATCAGCTATGCCGCCAGTACCTACACATGAACAAATATAAATAACCATTAGCGGCAGCATTATTGATAAAGCAAAATAAGAGAATCTACGCATCACTATGCCCCTTTCTTAACTTCGACTCTATTGCTTTAAAATAACAGGTTCTTCTGGGTTTAGCGTGATAATGAAGAAAAATCACAAATTACACAGGAAAAATCCACTTTATTTTTCATTTTTACTACGCTTAACCCTGAAGAGCCAAATAACATAAAATAAAATGGAAGACTTATATATAGATATAGAGTATCCACTTCAAATCCCAACTATTTACTGAAAATTCTATAGCATTAAGTATGCGTAGTATAACATAGGTTTTGATCAATTTCAATTATAAAATTTATGCTCCAAGTATAAAATTTATTCCATGAAAACTTTGGCTCTTCCGGTTTGAGTATGGTAATAATTTGAAAATTTTCTCAGCTTGTCATTCCTGCGAAATTCTTATTCCTTTTTGCTCAAGCTTTTTCAAAAAGCTTGAAGCAGGAATGACAGCATATAGAGGTTTCTTATTTTTAACACATTGAACCCGAAGGAACCAAACTTTATTTGTTACCCCGTTCTTCGCAATAACATAGGGACATAAATTTTATGCTTGATCAGGATAAACCATTATTGACGAAAAATACCATATATGTTATGATTTCAAAGCAATTTACTTAACTTTGAAAGGAGAAAAATAGCATGAAACTGGGATTTCTTACAGGATTTTCAGAAGAAGTGGTTAAGTTCGCCGCTGATAATTCCTTCGACTGTCTGGAAGTCAGACCACCAAAGGAATGGATAGGCGATACAGATGAAGCTCATAAAGCCAGGCAAGAAGCAAAAAAGGTACTTAATGAAAGCAATATCTTTATAGCTTCTATCATGGAAGCTTTGCCGCCTTTGACTACTCCCAAAGATGAGATAGAATCTCATCTTGAAAAAATGGCTGCGGTTATGGATGTATGTAACGATATGAACGGTGCTGTTTATACCGGTGCAGGCCCTTCAGGTTATAACATCAACAAAAGTCTGGAAGATAATGTCGCCATGTATAAGGAGATTTACTCTCAGGTGGCTGAACTGGCCGAGGAAAAAGGCGTAAATATCGGTTTTGAAAATTGGCCTGGACGAAGGGCCTTTGGCGATGGTGCAAACCTGCCTATTACACCTAAGGCCTGGGAACTTATGTTTGAAGCCGTTCCTTCATCAAATATCGGTCTTGAATTTGACCCATCCCACCTGATGTGGCAGTGGATTGATCCTTATAAGGCAGCAAAAGATTTTGTTGATCACTTCCACATGGTTCACCTGAAAGACACTCAGATATTCTATGACAAGTTGGAACGCGTTGGGAACCATGCCCGAGGATGGTGGACCTACAGGCTTCCAGGCTTTGGTGAACTGGACTGGCACAGGTTCTTTACAATTCTCTACGAAGCTGGTTACAAAGGTAACATGGTCATCGAGCATGAAGATCCGATCTTCGATGGTGAAAGAAGGAACGAAGGTTTTACTATATGTGGGAATTATCTGCGTAAAGTGCTTATCAGTTAAAATGCAGCTAAGGCGGGATGCAATATCCCGCCTTTTTTATTGCCAAATTCGACACGCCATTTTGACATACCAACATCCCTTTATGCCATATTGACATACCAGCAGACTGCCAATTTCCTATTTACATGATAAGAAGTATATAAAGAACAGATGTTTTGATTTATATTAGTGGGGATATAAATCTAGTTATATCAGGCGTTTATGGGTTATATATATTTCATATTTATAATGTTCTTCAGGGGTTTTATATAGTTGGCATGCTTGTTGCAAATTATCAATTATTGAAATCGAAAAGAGAAAAGCTAGAAAATGATTGAAAAATAATGAATTTGAGAGGAGTGAGAGGATATGTCACTTAGACGATGGAGACCTACAAGAGATGTGCTGGGTATTAGAGATGAGATGAATAGATTATTTGATAATTTCTTTGCTGGATTACCGGAAAGACGAAAGGGGTTGCTGGAAGGAGAATGGGCACCAACTATTGATATTGCAGAAACTGAAAATGAAATTGTTGTTACAGCAGAACTCCCCGGTATAACCCAAGACGATGTGGACATTACTATTACTGAAGATGCATTAATTCTGAAAGGTGAAAAGAAAGAAGAAAAAGAAGTAAAAGAGAAAAATTACCATCGTATTGAAAGAAGTTATGGAAGTTTCCAGCGTTCTGTTGCATTACCGGCAGGCGTTGTAGCTGATAAGGCCAAAGCTTCATATAAGGATGGTGTTCTTCATGTAAATATTCCCAAATCGGAGGAAGCTAAACCAAAGCAAATAAAGATTAATGTTGAATAATTTATATGTTTAGTGAATTCCCGTTATTAATGGGGATTCAATAGTAGAAAATGAATTCCTATGGAGGTGGCAATCATGAGACTTACAGTATGGGATCCATTCAGAGAATTGGACGCTTTTAATAAAACTGTAAATTCTCTGTTTTTTAATCCACTGAGACGCACCAGACCGGCTTATCCGCCTGTTGAAATGCTTGATAAAGGTGATGCCCTGGTAATCACTGCTGAAGTGCCCGGGGTAAACAAGGAAGAAGTAGAACTGACAGTATTAGGAGAAACCCTTACTATAGCGGGTGAAAAGAAACTGCCCACAGAAGAAGAAGTTACTTATATTAGACATGAAAGGCCAAATGGTCAGTTTCGCAGGTTAATTGATTTACCCTATTCAGTTGATCCGGGGAAAGTTATAGCATCATATAAGGATGGAATCCTGACTATTACTTTACCAAAGGCTGAAGAAGCTAAACCCAGAAAGATTACTGTAGGAGAATAAGCTTAATCCATTTTTAACATATCTGCATACAGCAGGGAGGTGGAGATAATGACTGCTGAAGTAAATGAAGAAAAAAAAGAAGAAATAGAAACTATTGAAGATGTAAAACAGGATTTAAGACAGATTGTACCACCAGTTGATATTTATGAGACAACCGATGAAGTGGTCTTAATAGCCGATGTACCTGGCTTAAATAAAGATAGCGTCGAACTGAATATAGATAAAGATGAACTGACTATCAAGGGTACTTTTCCAAAACCTGATTCTGAAGGCGAAAAATTGATCAGCGAATGTCCTTATGGTGAATATTTCCGCACATTCGTTTTAGCTGATACGATTAGCAAAGACAAAATATCCGCACAAATGGAAAACGGTGTTTTAACTCTGACATTACCAAAACAGGAAAGAGTAAAACCTAAAAAAATAGAAATTAAGCCTGAATAAAAATACACCGGAAAGATTTAAAAAGGAGTGGTATATTTAATATACCACTCCTTTTTTATTATACAATATTGAATAGTATCATCTATGATACACTGTGGAAAAAATGATACACCTACACCGAATTTTATATATCTGATAATATACGTAATTGCAAGTGTTTACTGGGTAAATCAAGCAATTGCAAGGCTTTACATATCTGGCATGATAGTTGCAAAGTTGTTTATTAGCATTATTTGGTTAATATAATTATTGTAATTAAAAGCAACTTACTTTTGGAAAGAGGTTGATTAAAATGACGAAAAGACATTTAGCTACATTATTACCTGTGTTGATTATTGCTATGCTCTTTACTGCAAACTCAGTCCAGGCTGATTGGGGTGTATCGTTTGGTTATTCCGGTGGATCCGGTTACAGCTATTATGGCGATAGAATAACTACGGAATACCGTCGGGGATACCAGGTGGATGATTGGGTTGAAAGGGGCTCCTCGTCCATAACAGACAGCCCTCTTTATGCAGATGGTATAAGGCTTGCTGCATGGAGCACCCGTTATGAAGACGACTATGATTATGCCCTTGCCAGTGCTATTTACTTCTTTGAAATTCCTGACAATGCTCGCTCTATAAGGATCAAAGTATCCTATGATGGAGAAGGAGATAGAGGGAATTTTGGCGACGAAATAGCAGGTAGAATCTGGATAAGACAACCTTATATTGACAGAAATTACCAGGAATATTATCCCACCAATGGCAGATACCAGGATGTAGATGAGCCGCTTTATGGTGATACATACGTCCTTAGAGCTAATAAACATCTGGAAATAATAAGAATTCCTGCCGATGATCATGTGCAGGATGGCATGATGGAACTCCATGTCGTAGCAGAAGGTAGACAGCGACTTGACGTAAAATATATAGAAGTAGAATCGTATACCTCACTACCATCAGTTAGGGTTGTTACAAGATATTACAGGGATTATACATGGCAACCCTGGTATAATTACACTTACTGGTATTTCTATACCGGTCCTACATTCCATTTTGGTGATTATTATTATGTGAGATATACTTATCCAAGATACCGAACTCACTATGTTGAGATAAGAAAACGTTACAATGATTATCTGAAAGTTTATTATGTAAGACGACCAGAACGTCGTGT
>WJIO01000366.1 GCA_014730235.1 Candidatus Poribacteria bacterium | reverse complement strand
GCCTATGGGAAAGTGTTGAAGCCAATAACAAAGTCTGGTCTGACGGTGGATACCATTCTAACCCGGAAAATGTGGATAAACTAATGGGGAAATTATATTCCTTTGCTACTGCCTACTGGCTGATTGGCGGATATACTGTCGTAGGTGAAGATTGATTAATTAATTTATATCCAAATACCTCGCACTAGATATTATGGGGCAGATTGTTACAATCTGCCCCATAATATCAATCCTTTTACCAGTATATTTCTTGATAAATATTAGACCGCTTTATTTAATGTTTCTCGACTAGGGATCATAGATAGAAATATTATAATATTAATACATAAAATCTAAGAAAGTTTGATTTTGGGTGGAAGGATTATGGAATGAAAATAGCTGTAAGAAAAGGAAAAGATAGCGAATGGAGAAGGATACCAGATAGTGAAACACAGCAGGATGAAAGCTCTGTAAGAGATCTGATATATCAAATACCTGAACTTTTATCCATTGATGGCTCAGATGATGGTGAAGCAAATATAAAAATTTGCATAAAAGCACCATCAGCAAATGGTTCAGAAGACAGCACCGGACTTATAGGAGTTGATGATAAAGGCGGAATATCAATAATAGAATGTAAAATGCCAAAGGATTCTTCTACCCGAAGGGAGATTATGGGCCGAGTTTTAGAATACGGCGCGGTTTTGTGGGAGATGTCATATGAAGAATTTGATGCCATATTTCTGGAAAACCAGGGTAAACATCTACAGGAAATTATGGAAGAAAAAGTAGATTCCGAAAGTTGGGATCCAGAAGATTTTGTAAAAAACCTGAACACTACCCTAGGACGCGGAAACTTTCGTTTAATAATCACTATCAACCGACTAAACAATGAATTAAGACGTACAATAAAATTCCTTAACGCCCGGGGGCCTTTTTCCTTTGAGACTTATGCCCTGGAAATCAGAAACTATTCTGATGAAGGTATTGACATAGTGGTTCCCCGGCTTATTGTATTTGATCTAAAGCAAAGTGCAAAAAACAAATATAGATCATTCTCAAACAAAGAAAATCAGAGATATGCTGTTGTAGAAGAATTGGGAGAAAGAAGCAATGAACCTACCATTGCTCAACCGGCCAAACCCCTGGAAAAAGACGAAGAGAAGGAAGAACTATTTTTCAATAAGTGCAAGGAAAATTTGAGCGAAAACGCCGTAAAACAGATAAAGCAATTATACCAACTATCAGTAGAAACGGCTGATGATATAATATGGTGGGGATCAGGCGGAGCTGGGGCTTTTAACTTTATACTTACTGGAGATGGTCTTACAGTGTTTATTGTAGACGCAAACGGTAAGATAATGTTTAACTTTTCTGAATGGCAGGAAGAACAAGTTTACCAAGAAATTCTGCCAAGATTCTTGGAAAAACTACGGGGTATAAAGATACTTCAACAACAAAAAGAAGATTATACCAGATGGCCCGACTTCAGCGTAGAAGAATTTCTTGCCGACGAAAGCGATTTTAAGGCTTTCGAAGAGGCCATAAGATTCCTGAGGGATGAATTACATTCTCAGTAAATCATAAATAGAAATTTTATGACCTCCACAATAGCATATTTTACCTGATTTATTCTATTTCAAAGTCAATATTTACTTTCTTATTTTGGTTAATTTTAATAAAAATATAGGAATCACCCAAATCAGATTTCACTATTTTTGTTTCTGAGGGTATTACGGTTGTTTGTTTTATCTTCCCGGGTAGTTTCACCAGTATATCCTGATCTCTTTTGCTGATAAAACCGGCTTTGACAAAGCCCTTATAGAAATTCCATTCCATATCAACCAAAACTCCACCCCGGCATGCCACACCTTTTATACTTCCGGAATTCCATTTGTCCGGTACAGCCGGAAGAAGCTTGATGATACCGGGCTTGCTGAATACCAGCATCTCAATTATAGCCGCAGCCATACCAAAATTTGCGTCGATCTGGAAGGGTGGATTTTTACTGTAAAGGCTTAATCCCATATTCCGCCAGTCGTTGTGATATGTAAAAAGGTTAGGCCCGGTGCTGCTTTTGCTCAGTATTTCCAGACATTCCAAAGCCCGGTTGCCATCTCCCAATCGAGCATATATGTTGGCCATATGAGCCGTAGACCATCCGCTCTGGCTGGTTAATCCAATCACCAGACGTTTTTCCACAGCTATTTTGCAGGCTTCGTATATTTCAGGATTTGTTTCCTCTGTCACTTCAAGGCCTGGAAATATAGGATATATGTGAGACTGATGTCGGTGATGGTAATTGTCCTTGAACCCGGGATATAACCATTCTCTTATCGCACCGTCTTCGTTTACTTCGTATTCAGGAAGCTTGCTCAATATACCGCGCCATCGGCTTACCCCGTCCTGTTCAATATTCAATAACTCACATGCTTCGCAGAGATTGTTTAATACTTCCCGGCAGACGGCCACATCCATGGTGGCGTTGATAGTTAAAAGCCCCATCCCTTGACCGGAGGGAACATTTTCCGGAGAAAGAGAAGGTGAGAATATCATTTTACCGTCCTCACCTTCGTATAAATAATCCTCGTAAAACAAAGCCGTTTCCTTTAACCAGGGAACAGCCCGTTTAGCCAAAAAATCCCTGTCACCGGTGAAAAGGAAATAATCATAGAATAACTGCCCCAGCCATCCTGCGGCTGAAATCCAGTTTGTCCATATGGTCGGAAAAGCAATGCCATGAGTAGTCTGAGCAATTGGCACGAGAATACCCCGGGCCCCATAGAGCTTTCTGGCGTTATCCCTGTAATCATTCAAATATCGTTCAAAGTAATCGAAATAACAAAGGGTCAAATCGGCCATATTGCCCGGTAAAGCCTGCCAGTAATTCATCTGGATATTTTCGTCAGTGTGGAAATCCGAATTCCATGCCGGCATATAATCACCATTCCAGATTCCCTGTAAGTTGGCGGGCCAGCCGCTGGAACTACTGGAGCATATCAGCAGGTAGCGACCGTAGTCAAATATATTCTGGATAAGTGCTGTTGGTATTTCCTCACCATAAGACGCCAGAAGCAACTCCTCGTTTGTCATATCAGAAGGTTCACATAAATTAAGTTTCATGCGATTGAATATTTCACCATGTAAAGCCGTATGTTTTGCCAATGCTTCATCAAAATTTGTCTCATCAGTTTCCAGTTCTTCTTTCAGACCCGGTACAGCTTCCTCCGGATTTTCCCGAATAAACAACTTTACCTTCATCAGCACTTCATCTGCACCCTCAACAACAATTTCGCCCCGATCTGAGCGCATCTTACCATTTATAATGGTAACTTTACCAACCGCGCCAAAATCATATTTATCTTGATATCTGCCGGTAAAAACCAAAAAGCCGTTATCCTCTGCATTTGTGCTGTATTCAGCAGGTTTCAGACCTTTGGAAGTGAATACACCTTCGTGCTGACCAGAGGCATCGTACTGACAAATCCGGAGAGCATGAGATACCATTCCCGGCTTGTCTCCCTTTATACGCATAAATATGGTGTCATTTGCCCTGGACACAAATAAATCCCGGGTTAGATGGCCTGTATTGTCCGACCATTCCGTCCACACCCGACCAGTTTCAAAATCCACCCCGCGACAGTATTTACTGAAAGGCCCATCCGTTGATGTTCTCAGGGATATATCGCAGAAAGGCTGGTATGGGTCGGTATAATCGCTAGTAGAACCCTCCTGCATCCCTCCCCGTTCTGCATGGACTCTGGGCATAAGCTTTGCGGCTTCCTGGTATTTACCCTGATCAATCAGATTTCTAAGTTCGGGTAGCTTATCCGAAACATCCAGCAGTTTTCTATGATCTCTGGGATAGTAAAGAGCTTCGTGGTTTATCAGGATCACATCAGTACGTATTTGGCCGTACATCATTGCTCCCACAGAGCCATTGCCAGTAGCGGAAGCATCCTGCCATCGGGTGGCCGGGGAGCGCATTATCATCCTATGTTTTTTATTAGACATTTTTACCTCCATGAGTAATTTTTACCAATTTTTAAATGGGTAAGTTCTTATTCCTGTCATTAGACCAAACAACCCCCATGATGCACCTATTACAAAGTCACCCAGTATCAGGCCGAGAAATATAGGCGTGGCCCGACGATGGATTTTAAGCCCACCGTATTTAAGTATGATGGATTTGATAAACCAGCTTAAAAATATAGAAAACCATATAAACGTAATGGCCCAATCTCCCTGAGTAACCGCATAACCCAGGGGATGAAATGACCACCACAGAAAACACCTTTTCATGAATAACAGAAAAATAGTAAACAGGAAACCGGCAACCATGAAAATCACCGAAGATACATCCACCAGATTGGGTACAGTTAACCATCCATGAAGCCTGGAATAACTTTGGTAAGCAAAGCCTGTAGAAGTTCCATAACGATAGGCCTTATCCAGCAAAGCGTAAGAACAGAAGAAAATACCCAGAACCGATGCTATAACCATGTAAATCCATAAAGAACGCGTGTTAATACCTGCACGCTCGGACAGCTTCAAACCCTCCAGTTGATGAGGCATAACATTGGAGTTCTGACTCCGGGTAAGCCACCAAAAAGCAGACATGGCTGTCAGGCTGTGGGGTGAAATCCTGCGTGTGCCTGTAATCGCCGTTATAATCTGACCAGCGTTGCTGTAATATAGCTCATGCACCAGAGGACCCAGTTCGGCCCGCATACGGGTTACAGCTATAGACAAAATAAAGTATATACCAAAGAAACAAAAAGCCAGCCATGCTGTCATTCCCAACCATATTCCGAATAATACAATAACAGCAAAGCCTGAACATAAACCGAATATAGCTGTATGGTATTTCATAGGTTCTCGAATTTCATTTTTACTATCAGTTTTTTTCCATGCCTGTTTAAATACCTTAAAAATATGTCGTCTACTCGTCCACAGCGCCAGTATCCCTATGGCAAGATATCCGCCAGTTTGCTGCCATTTGGAATATGGAAATTCGGGTAAGCTGTGCATTCCAAAAGCTGAACCAAAGATAATCTGAGCTTTCCAGAACAAAAAGAAAAACCATGTGGAAAAGGCCAGATCCATAGGCATGAAATAGGCAAGACCAATAGCGGAGGGGTAAAATGCGATAACTATAGGAGTCGCTGAATTCCATGGTTTGGACACAAAAAGACCGCTGATGTCATATATGTTCTTTACTCCCGGCACAGCAGGTATAATGTAATGAGCACCGTTTAAAAGGGTGATCCCAGCCCCGATGCCAAAACCCAACCACATGTTTTTGTTCTTCAAAAATATCCTTTGTTCCGTCATGGCCAGAGGTAACTGGATTACAGGATAACTCAACTTTTCGTTTTCGATCCATTGTTTCCGAATAATTACATTTATACATATCATAACGAAAACAAGCACAAAGACAAAACCACACCAGACCAGAAGGGGAAATAACCATGCTTTCAAGTGTAGTGGTGTATACAATAAAGACGTATCCTCGTTGTTACCTCTAAAAAAGGCCTCGAGGATATTTTTGTTATCAATTATTGACCATTGGGGTAAATACCTGTAAAACAGGTTTGTCCATTCGTTTTCAGGAGTGGCAGACCATACAGGTGTGGCAAAATGTCTTATTAGCTGCTGTCCGATACTTTCACCTGAAATTGCAGCCGCAATAGATAATATTGTATATATAACCAGCAGTTCACCTTGAGAAAAGGCAGTGGAAGAATAGAAAAGCTTTATAAATACACTCAGTAAGGTAAGGATGAATAAAATAAAAATGACGTTGCAGAAAAGAGATGAAGTAGTTGAGTAAAATATCATACCTTCTGTTTCACTGCGTATGATCCAAAAAGAATTAATGGGTATGAGCAATAAACCTATAAGGATAGCTTTCCAGGTGACACCCTTTGATTTCAAACGCTGCCTCCAGTCTATATTTCCCTTTCACAGTTTTAACTGTGAAAGGGAAATATATTAACCGATTATCACTTACATTTGATTTTACCCCATGTACTGGCAACTTTAGCTGTCGGTTCAACAGCCAAAACGCCGCCGTATACAGCAAATTCTCCCAGAGTTACATATGTTGCATCCCCATAGTTGGAAAGAAAATCCAGTTTTATATACTTTGCTTTTACTGCATCAAATTCAAACTCAATCCATTCCTGATCTTCAAAGGGAAGGTTTAAATCGAGTTCCAGAGTATCTTCCAACACAACCTCAAAATCATTTTCATCAGTGCCGGTGGCGGAAACCGAAACCTGAAAATCTTTCCCGCATCGTGTTTTGCAGTTATCATCTATAACGGCTTTAGGCAACATAAAAAAGCCCACGGAACCAATCACCTGAGTTGATTCATTATTAAAAGCAAATATAGCCCAGGGATTTTCTTCACCCTCTGGAACTAAAAAAGTAGTCACTGTACCTGACCAGGACTCTAAATCCCCATCAATAGCCCCATTCCAGTCTTCATCAGGCCAATCTGGTAGAGCACCATCGGATAATACCAGAGAGCCACCGTTTTCTATGGATATAAGATTTTCTCCATCTTCCTGTGCATTAACTAAGAATGTAAAAATAAACAAAGCAGCCAAAGATAAAATTAATGATTCGCATTTAAGGCTCCTAAACCTCATTTCATACCTCCTGTTTAGTATTTTCAGAAATGAATCTAACCAAAAATACAATCTGAAAAATCAGATACTTAATCTATATAGTCGTATTATACATAAATCATTAGGATAATCAAGACTTAAGTAGTATTCACTGTTTTTCTCAGAATTGCAGCCATTAGTCATTTTATTCTATGTTTAATTATAGAATTCGTCATTCAGGAATCCAGAAAAATTACCTAAAGAAAAACTTGTTCATTGACATTTCAAAAACAATTGTGCTATAAATTATCACTATTTTATATTTTGATGTAATCGTTAGAAAATGGATATAATTTAGTTGTCATTCCTGCGAAGGCAGAAATCCAGTCTCCCAATATAGTGTTTTTTCTGGATTCCTGCCTTCGCAGGAATGACGAATTTTGTAATTTACCATAATTATAAAGGTATTTTCTAAACACATTTTCCATTTTTTAACGATTACTTTGATCACTAACTAAATAGGAAATTAAAACGGAGCCCTTTTTATGAATTTAGGATTAGGCGTTGATACAGGTGGAACTTATACCGATTCAGTAATAATAAACTTTGATTCTGGCCAGGTTTTAGCAAAAGCAAAGGCCCTAACAACAAGACAGGATTTATCCATAGGAATAGCAAATTCAATAGACAATCTGGGCAAACTTTATCCCCATGATATTAAACTTGTTTCTGTATCTACAACTCTAGCCACAAACTCTATTGTTGAGGGTAAAGGCGCCAGAGCTTGCTTGTTGGGAATAGGTTATGACGAAAAAACTCTTTACAAATATGGTTTTGGAACAGATTTCCCTATAAGGGATATACGTCTGGTAAACGGTGGTCACGAGATATCCGGCAGAGAAATAATGCCGCTTGACATAGATGATCTGAAAAAAGCTATACTGGAAACTCGCGAAATAGTTGATGCTTATGGTGTATCTGCATATGGCGGCGTAAGAAATCCCAAACACGAAATAATAGCCAGCAAGATGATAAAGGATTTAACAAATTTACCTGTAGTTTGCGGACACGAACTCACCAGCAGGTTAAACTCTATAAAAAGAGCCATAACGGCAGCTTTTAACGCTAGGTTAATACCTGTTATAAAAGAACTTATTGATGCAATTAAAAAAGCCCTGGAAGAAAGAAACATATCTGCCCCTCTCATGGTTGTAAAAGGTGATGGTCATTTTGTAAGTGATAAAGTTGCTATGGAGAGACCCATCGAAACCATATTATCAGGCCCTGCCGCCAGTATAATGGGTGTTAAGTTTCTCTCTGGTACAGAAACTGGTGTTGTAGCTGATATGGGAGGCACTACTACCGATATTGCCATATTGAGGAACGGAATTCCACAGATAAATATGGACGGCGCATCTGTTGGTAAATGGCGAACCAGTGTCCGGGCAGCGGATATCCAGACATCAGGACTCGGTGGTGATAGTCATATAACTATTGATAAGTGGAATCGGATTACACTAAATCCTCAGAGAGTTATTCCTTTATCCCTGGCTGCATCAGAGCATGCTGAAATTATAAATGAATTAAGGGAACTACGCGATGCCGAATGGCGTAGTAATATGCTCCCTCCTACGGATTTCTTTATCAGGGTAAAGTTTGCAAATAACGGCTTTCTGGATGAAAATGAACGTATGATATGTTCTGAGTTAAACAATGGGCCTTTATCAGCCCGGCTTCTATCTAAAAGGCTAAAACTGCTACATCCTGCCTTGCTTAACACAGGTAGACTAGAAGAAATGGGTATTATTAGTCGAATCGGCTTAACCCCTACAGACATACTCCATGCAGAGGGAACATACAGGATATGGAACACAGAAGCGGCAGAAATTGCTGTGAAAATATACGCTTCTCATGCCAATATTAAAAAAGTCGATTGCATAAGTCAGGTAAAGAAAAAGGTAAAGGAAAAATTATCTACCGAAATACTATCCAAGTTTTTATCTGAGGAACTTGACAATTCAGATTTCTACAACTGCAAAACATGTACTCTTTTTATAGAGAAGATGATGGGACGTAACCTCATCCCTGAAATTAAGTTTGATATATCCGTTAGACTACCTATAATTGCTATTGGCGCTCCGGTACAGGCCTATTTTCCCCAGGTTGCAGAAATACTCAAAGCTCAGTTAATAATCCCTGAACACGCAGAAGTAGCCAACGCAGTAGGTGCAATAACAGGAAATATAATAGAAACGGTGGAAATATTAATTGAACCTGTATACACAGCCGCTGGAATTGCTGGTTATACAGTCCATACTCCTGAGGAAAAAACGGACTTTCTAAGGTTAAACGAGGCGAAATCCTATGCAGAAAAAACCGCTCTCGAAATAGCAAAGGAAAATGCTATTCGCGCTGGCGCAGGTGAAAGCCTGGAAATAAAAATAGAAGCCGCTGATCAAAAAGCGACAGCGGCGGAAGGTCATGACCAAAAGGGAAAAGATCTTCTTCTTTCATCGGTTGTCAAAGCTGTCGCTATTGGAAAACCAGACATCTTCGGAAGTATGTAAATTTTACAGTTTTGTTACTTCAGAATTTTCAATAATATGTAATATTTAAGCACATAAATACAGCCGTTTTTTGTCATTACGGAATAAAGCAGAAAATCGCTTGACATGGACTTGGCTTGTCTGTATAATATATACGTTAATTTGGGCGCGGGCGTAGCTCAGTTGGTAGAGTGTCAGCTTCCCAAGCTGAATGTCGCGGGTTCGAGCCCCGTTGCCCGCTCCATGTTATTTATTGGTGTAGTTGGCTGTGCTAGAACGTGGGCTTTTCTACCTCGTCTTTTAGATGTAGATGGACAAAGCTCAATTTTTTATTAAAAAATTCCTCTATGAGTGATTTTTGATGCCGGTTTATGAATTCCATTGTATAAATTGCAATAAAAGATTTGAGGAACTCTGTCGTTCTTTTAGTGAAGCCGATTCTGTTTCCTGTCCTGAGTGTGAAAATCCAAAAGTGGAACGCCTAATGTCAGTCTTTGCTATGGCATCAGGAAGTGCCAGAAATAATGAGCAATATTTCAGCAGTAAATCCAGTTGTGCATCTTGTAGTGCAACTAGCTGTAGAACTTGTTCTAAATGATAAGGGTATCTGATAATATGCGTTCAGTACCTCTCTCCATTCATCTCTTTTCGGAATATACCTCACCTTACGTTTTGGAAAAGCTGCAAACTCATTTCAGTTTGCTCCGGGAATACAGTAATTCGACTCCGCACCAGCCACTTGTATATCTACCATTGCATAAAATATTTTAGGAAAAGGCAGAGGTGATATGGTAAGGGTAACAAAAAATCAACTTAAAGAAGATAAGCTTATTTCCACAACGGCACGTATTTCTGCGTTTATTAGTGAAAATTGGCAGAAAATAATAGCTGTGATCGCTGGAGTGATTGTTATCATTGCCGCAATAGCACTCTATAGCAACTATATAACAGGGAAAAATGAAAAAGCGGCCAGGCTTCTAACTGAGGCCAGAGAAATATATTCTAATGCTGAAACAGCGTTAAGTGAAGATGGTATTACCGAATCTACAAAGGAAGAGTTTGAAGAAGCCAGGATCAAACTTCAGGAAATACCCAAAGTTGGTGGACACGATCACACCATCACAGAAGCTTTGTTTTATTCTGCCAAAAGTTCATATTATCTGGGTAGATATAATGAAGCTATATCGGATTTTCAGAAAATAGTTAAAAAATATTCTGACAGTGTCTTTGCTCCATACTCTCAAAGGGCCATTGGTCAATGTTATGAACAACTCGATGGATCTGATAACTTGAGAAAAGCTATTCAGCAATATGAAAAACTATCCAGAAATCCCGAATCCTATATTAACCTGTTGGCTTATATTGATAAAGGAAGATGCTATGAAAATCTGGGAGAATGGGACAAAGCTCTGGAATCATATAAATTCATAGCGGATAGATTCAAGTGGAATGTGGAATCAGCCATTCAGGCAAAGGCAATGTCTTCTGTCCAAAAGGCAAAAGATGTAATATCAAAATACGAATCTGTTGCCGGTAAAAATTCCTCTTATGATAACTTGATTAAACTTGCAGGTCAAAAGGAATCCCAAAAACAGTGGTTGGAAGCCCTGGAAATATATGATAGAATAATCTACTCACAGAAGGAAAACTGGAGTCAGCAAAATGCTTCAGAAGCAGCCAGAGCTTTGCAGGAATATGAAAAATTGTCATCCACTATAATAAATAATATACGCACAGGTAAGAAATATCAAGAAGAGGGAAATTGGGAAAGTGCTTTAAGATATTATCAAAGGTCAGTTGATTTTGACTTTATTCCAGGAACCGATCTCTATGAAAAAAGCCAGTCCCGAATTGACTGGATAAATTCTGTGGAAAAGTCATAGGGGAATGTTGCTGATTAGAGAAATTTTGAAAAGAGAATCTTATTTCCCACCTTTCTAAAGTGGGATTGATGTGGATTTTCAGCATGATTGGAAGATTTAAAATCTTTTATTAAACTTCCTTATATCAACACCATTCCATATATACTATATTATAAATACATATAAAAATTATAAGGACAATTCAGAATGAAGAAACTCCTTTCAGGTAACGAAGCCGTTGCTCGCGGGGCTTATGAAAGCGGCGTGATTGTAGCCAGTGCATATCCCGGAACCCCTAGCACAGAAATACTTGAAACCGTAGCAGCAGAATATCCCGAAATTTACGCCGAATGGTCACCAAATGAAAAGGTAGCCTTTGAAGTCGGTGTAGGTGCATCCTTTGCAGGCGCCAGAGTTTTGGTGACTATGAAGCATGTAGGAGTAAACGTAGCTGCTGATCCATTGTTTACTATGTCTTACACTGGTGTAAAAGGCGGTTTTGTGCTACTTTGTGCTGGTGATCCCGGCATGCACAGTTCACAAAATGAACAGGATAACCGAAATTACGCTAAATTTGCAAAAATCCCTATGCTGGAACCCAGCGACAGTCAAGAAGCCAAAGAATTTGTGAAAATGGGTTTCAGTATAAGCGAACAGTATGATACCCCTATAATAGTCAGGATCACAACGCGTATAGCTCATTCCAAGTCCCTGGTGGAAATGGAAGATAGAGTTGAATCAGAAATACCGTTGGAATTTGTAAAAGAACCCAGAAAATTTGTTATGATACCTGCTCATGGTCGTCTGCGTCATGTGGTTGTAGAGGACCGTCTTAAGAAGCTGAAAGAATTTTCAGAAGAAATACCCATCCAGAAGATGGAAATTAAAAACCCCAAAATAGGCATTATAACCAGTGGTATATCTTATCAATACTGCCAAGAAGTGCTACCTGAAGCTTCTGTATTAAAACTGGGAATGACTAATCCTATTCCAAAGGATATGATAAGGGATTTTGCTGGCAAGGTTGAAAAACTTTTTGTAGTAGAAGAGCTAGATCCTTTCCTTGAAGATCAGATATTGCAGATGGGTATATCCGTTCAAGGGGTAGGTAAACTAACCGGGGAACTTTCACCCGACTATCTGGCAGAATTTTTCCAGAATAAAGTGGAAGATATGAAGATAATACATCCCACTCCATCAGAAAAGATGAACCTACCAGCCCGTCCTCCGGCCATGTGCGCTGGTTGTCCTCACAGAAGCGTCTTTTACACCCTTAAAAGGAAAAAGCTTACTGTAACCGGTGATATTGGATGTTATACTCTCGGTGTTTTACCACCCCTGGAAACAATGGATACATGCGTGTGTATGGGAGCCAGCGTTGGATCGGCTTTGGGTATCGAAAAAGCCACTGGCAGAAGTGACAACGTGGTAGCTGTAATTGGTGATTCTACTTTTGTTCATTCAGGTATAACAGGTCTTGTGGATATGGTTTACAACAAATCCAGAGGAACTGTAATAATACTGGATAACGATACAACAGCCATGACCGGAAGGCAAGAGCATCCAGGAACAGGCGTAACATTGATGGGCGAAGAAACCAAGCGAACTGACTTTATAAAACTTGCGAAAGCCCTGGGGGTGGAAAATACCGAAGTAGTTAATCCCTACGATCTGGAAGCTCTGGATAAAGCCATAGATAAAGCTGTAAATTCAGATGAACTGTCCGTTATAGTTACAAATCAGCCGTGTCTGCTACTAAGACGGGAAAAGAGAACTCAAATCGCCGAAGTTGATCTGGCCTCCTGTATAGGATGCCAGCTTTGTCTGCGTTTAGGCTGTCCGGCTATATCCGTCATTTCATCTGATAATAAAAAAGTTAAAATTGATTCTATGCTATGCAGTGGATGTATGGTTTGTGCCGATGTCTGCAAATCAAAGGCAATTATAAGCATAAGCGTTTAGATATAAATATATTGACACGGCATGCCATGTCAATACAAAATAATTTTGGCTCTTCCGGATTCAGTGTGGTAAAGATAAGAAACTTCTTTACGCTGTCATTCCTGCGAAAGCAGGTATCCAGTAGATCCGAATAAAGACAGGATACCTGCTTTCGCAAGAATGACAAGCTGAGGGAATTTTCAATTGTAACTATACTAAACCCGGAAGAACCATAATTTTATATATTGTTTTAAGGAGTCAGACTCTTGGATAAAGTAACAAATTTAATACTTACCGGTGTTGGCGGACAGGGAATACTTACAGCCAGCGAGATAATATCTGAGGCGGCAGCTCAGGCCGGTCATGATGTAAAGAAGAGCGAAATTCACGGTATGTCTCAGCGAGGAGGTAGCGTAAACAGCCACATTCGCTTTGGTGAGAAGATATATTCACCACTGGTTATAAAGGGTGAATGTGATCTGTTATTGGCCTTTGAAAAACTAGAAGCTTTGCGAATGGCTGATTTTGTGAAAGAAGATGGCAATATAATCGTTAACCGTCAACAGATTAATCCCAGCACCGTCATAAATGGGACTGCAAAATATCCGGAAAATATTGAAGATAAGCTAACCAGTAAATACAAATCGGTAATTTTTATAGATGCCCTGAATATTGCAAAGGAATCAGGTAACATTAGAACTGCCAATACGGCCATGCTGGGTGCAGCGTCCAAATTGCTCAATATTCCCGCGGATATCTGGATAGACGTAATCAGAATGAGAGTTCCGGAACGAGCTATTGAGGCAAATATGAAGTCTTTCCAGATGGGATTGGATATTATAAAATAAAGAATTCCTGAAAACAATAGGAGGATGCTGATGATATGGAATGAAAAATATGAGAGTATGTCCAGAAACGACCTGGAAGAATTACAGTTGACTAGACTCCAAGCAGTTATCCGCAAGGTATACGACAAAATTCCTTTTTATAAAAAATCCTTCGATAAGGCCGGAGTTAAACCTACCGATATTAGAACTATCAAAGATATATCAAAGCTACCCTTTATTACAAAAGCCGACCTTAGGGAATCCTATCCTTTCGATCTATTTGCTGAACCCATGAGCGACATAGTAAGGATTCATTCATCTTCAGGCACAACAGGTAAACCTGTAGTTGCAGGATATACCAGAAAAGACATTGATATGTGGGCTGAGTTGATGGCCCGGACACTGGTTTGTGCAACAGCTACCAGAGATGATATAATCCAGAACAGCTACGGTTATGGTCTCTTTACCGGCGGTCTTGGTGTTCACTATGGAGCAGAAAAGCTGGGTGCAACTGTTGTTCCTACTTCCGGTGGAAACACTAAGCGTCAGGTCATGATAATGCAGGACTTCGGTTCAAACATACTAACAGCTACGCCTTCATACGTGCTTTATATCGCTGAAGTAGCTGCTGAAATGGGTGTGGACATAAAAGAGCTCCCCCTGCGTGTAGGTATACTGGGCGCGGAGCCCTGGTCTGACAGCATGCGGGACGAGATAGAGGAAAAGCTTAACATTGATGCAAGGGATATTTATGGTCTGACAGAGGTAATAGGTCCCGGGGTTTCCATTGAATGCGAAGAAAAGAACGGTCTGCATATATTTGAAGACCACTTCGTGGCCGAGATCATTAATCCTGAAACAGGCGAACCGCTGCCTTATGGTGAAACCGGCGAACTGGTATTAACATCTTTGACTAAAGAGGCTTTCCCGGTTATCAGATTCCGCACAAAAGACATAACTTCACTGCATCCGGAGAAGTGCAAATGCGGAAGAACCATAGTAAGGATGAAACGTGTCACCGGCAGGACTGACGACATGCTTATCATTCGCGGTGTAAACGTCTTCCCATCTCAGATTGAAAGCGTGCTTGTTGCCGTAGAAGAGGTAGAGCCTCATTATGAGATCGTGGTTGACCGCGTGGGCCATCTGGATGATTTACTTTTACGTGTTGAGGTAAACGAACAGATATTCTCCGACGAAGTCAGAAAACTAGAGGCTATACAGGGTAAAATACAGGACGAGATCGAAAGCCTTTTAGGTATTTCTGTAAAGGTTCAGCTTGTTGAGCCAAAAACTATCGCAAGAAGCGAAGGTAAAGCGAAGCGAGTCAGAGACCTGAGAAAAGAAAAAGAATAAGTCAGGAGGTGATCCTGTGACTGTTAAACAGATTTCCATATTTCTGGAAAACAAATCCGGCAGATTGGCGGAAGTGACCAAAATTCTGGCCGACAACAACATAAATATTCGTGCTTTATCGTTGGCGGATACAGCGGATTTTGGTATACTCCGAGTTATAGTAAGTGATTTCCATAAGGCTTCCGATGTTTTGAAAACCGCAGGTTATACCCTTAGTGAAACTGACGTGGTTGCTGTTGAAGTTCCTGACAAACCCGGTGGTTTGGCCGGGATACTTGCGCCACTGAAGGAAGCGGAAATGGATGTTGAATATATGTATGCTTTTGTCCAGAGCTCAGGGCAAAATGCCATTATGATCTTCAGGTTTGAGGATCCAAACAAAGCTATTGAAATACTCAAAGGTAGTAATTTAAAAATCCTGAGTGGAGAGGAGGTATATAGGATCTAATTTCCAATTCTAATATATTCTTTTCACACGTTTTTAGAAAAACACTCTGGGGAGGGGTGAAAATGTTAAAAAAAATTATTCTATTGTGCCTCGCTTTGTCTATCGTCGCAGCATCCATTACAGGTTGCGCCCGGGAAGAAAAAGTTTACAAAATTGGTGCTGTTTTTGCAATAACAGGCCCTGCTTCGTCCCTT
>WJIO01000365.1 GCA_014730235.1 Candidatus Poribacteria bacterium | reverse complement strand
TTATCCATGTCAACTGTTCTGACATTATTTATTACCCCGGCTTTATACGCAATTATTGATGACCTTACTCCAAAACGCCTGAAAGAAAAGCAGATGGAAGTTTATAAAGAGCTTGAATCTCAACCTGCTGATTAATTATAAATAGTTCTTTCGGATTTAGTGTGGTAATGAAGAAAAATCACAAATTGTGCAGGAAAAACCCACTTTATTTGTCATTCCTGCGAAGGCAGGAATCCAGTCTTTATGTGGATCTACTGGATTCCTGCCTTCGCAGGAATGACAGCCTGGTAGCATTTTCATTTGCTAGTGTCTCTTTAAGCACTGCAACATCTGGTTTTAGTTAATTTTAGATATATCGTATATAAACTTTAGCGCAACAAGTATGCCAAAGAGTAATTATATTCAGAAGGCTTCAGTAGCCTGTTTATCAAGGTAAATACTGAATAAAAACGCTCAACATATTAAATATAAAATGGGGGTGTTGTTTGCCTCACAACAGTGCTGGTTTCTAGCAAACGATATTATGAAGGTTGGGGACTTCTCTAATTACCTGATACCGCTTCAAATCCTGCTACGATATCAAGCAATTCGGCGGTTATTGCGCTTTGTCTTTGAACGTGATATTGGGAGTTTAGTTCTTCAAGCCGCTCTTCTATATTCTTTTCTGCCGATTGCATAGCTGCAAGACGGCTGGCGTTTTCACTGGCTAGGGATTCAACAAAAGCCTGATACAGGGAAACAAAAAGATATTCCCTTATAAGGGCTGAGAATAGTTGATTCCAATCCATGGTAAATGTTGGTAGAGATGGGGATGACCATTCTTTATTTTTTAAATCTTTAAGCCATTCTCTGTCAACTGGTAAAAGCTGGAGCATATTAGGCTCGTAGGATACTTTAGAGATTAGCTTATGATGAAATAGAATTATCTTTTCAATGTTTCTGTTAAATCGCCATTCTTCTATTCTGAATAGGATTTCATTGAGTATATCCATTATGCCATAAAGAGAACCGGGGAAAAAAGGCATGGGTTCATCAATCGGTATACCCTCGTCTTCAAGCCTACCTGTTATACGTTCACCCAGAGACATTGTGACACGATTTTCCTGATTGACTCCAAGTTCTTTTATCTTATCGGCTGCAAAAGTGACTATTTCATTATTAAAATTGCCTGACATTCCTTGTTCAGAACCGATAACTATAATTCCAATACGGCTTTCCTGATCTGGTTCTGCAATATTAATGTTTTCCTCCGATGACATCAATATAACCTGTAACCCCATCTCGATTGTTCGGCTATATTCGTCCAGAGATTCGACTGCTCTTTCATACTGCTGGATGCTTATAGTGGCCAGAACTTTCATAGTTTTAACAACTGACTGCAAGTCCTCAGCGCTGTCTATTTTGTTTCTTAACTCTTTAACTGTCTGCATTCTGGTCTGACTCTCTGATTGATGCTATAGCATCTGTGGATAGATCAACAATCTCTTTTATGTCATTGTCATCAAGCTCTTCGCCGCTTAAAATTTTGCGGTTAATTTCACCCGGTTGATCTGCAATTGCCCTGCGAATATTTTTTTTGGCATCCTCAATATCATCAAGGGGTATATCATCAAACAAACCTTCATTTAATGCTACAAGAACGGCTATTTGCTGAGGAACTGGTATAGGACTATACTGTGATTGTTTTAACACTTCCCGGACTCTACGTCCTCGCTCCAGGGTTTTACGGGTATCTTCATCCAGACGAGTTCCGAAACGAGCAAAAGCCTCCAGCTCCTCAAATTGAGAATACGAGAGGCGCAGATCGCTTGCAACTGCCCGATATGCTGGCAGTTGTGTTTTTCCTCCAACCCTGGAAACCGATTCACCCACATCAACAGGCGGCAGTATTCCTTCCTGAAATAACGTGGGTGAAAGGTAAATCTGACCATCTGTTATGGATATAAGATTTGTAGGTATATACGCGGAGATATTCTGAGCCTGGGTTTCAATAATGGGAAAAGCTGTCAGAGAGCCGCCGTTGTGTTCCTCGTCGAGGTGTGTGGCCCTTTCCAACAAGCGGGAATGGATGTAAAATATATCTCCCGGATAGGCCTCCCTCGCCGGAGGTCGGCGGAGAAGCAGCGAAAGCTCCCGATAGGCTCGGGCATGACGGGTAAGATCGTCATAGACGATCAGAACATCCTGTCCCTTCATCATAAAATATTCGGCCATGGTGGTGGCTGCATAAGGGGCGATAAAATTCAAACCGGGTGGATCTTCACCAGTGGCCACTACGACAACGCTATATTCCATTGCGTTATTGTCTTTTAGATCCCGAATAACTTTTCCTACAGATGAACTCTCCTGGCCAATTGAGCAGTATATACAAATAATGTCTTTATCCGCCTGATTTATTATCGTATCCACAGCGATGGCTGTTTTGCCGATCTGGCGGTCACCTAATATTAATTCCCGCTGTCCTCTTCCGATAGGAATTAGCGCATCTATAACCTGTATGCCGGTTTGAAGCGGAACAGTTACAGGATCTCGATCCATAATAGCGGGGGCATCCCGTTCGATAGGGCGTCTTTCGGAGGTAACAACTTCTCCCTGGTTATCCAAAGGTTGGCCTGAAGGATTTATTACCCGACCTAAAAGGGCTTCACCTACAGGGGCATCTACAACTCTGCCGGTGCTTAACACCTGCGAATTGGCTTTTACACCTCTATCCAGAAGGACAACAGCGATTTCTTCCTGCTCTAGATTAAAGGCAATTCCCAACTTTCCCTCTGGAAAACGGACTATTTCTTCAGATTTTACACTGGGCAACCCGCGAACCCTGGCTATTCCTTTACCCACATGA
>WJIO01000364.1 GCA_014730235.1 Candidatus Poribacteria bacterium | reverse complement strand
TCTACCTGTCTTCCAGCTCCAGCCTGAATCTTCCAGGGCATACCAGATGGCTTGCTGGGTTACACATATATCTTCCTTTTCCTCCAGTTCCAGCATCATGCGTTTCAGAGTCCATACTCCTTCTTCTGCATTAACCCAGGATTTTATCTTCTCCACTATCTCAGGGGTTAGTATCTTTTTCCTGCCCTGTCCAGGTTGATGATGAAGCCCCGACTCGCCATGACTGTTATAACGCTTTACCCAACGGTAAAGAGTGTTACAACCAATGCCCAGACGTTTGGCTACCACGCCACGACTTTCTCCCTGATGTATCCAGAGAATAGCTCGATATCTGTCCCGGACTGATGCATCCTTTTCATGGCGTATCTTATCTATAAGTTCCGACTCTGTAAGATGATCTGCTAATGCTATTGCTTTCATTATCAACTCCATTGGAAAGTCAAAAAACCAAGTTCTTTTCCTCCTATGGTGTTAATTATAGCACAGTCCAACATTTATTTAAATTGGTATTATAGGTTTAAACTATATTATATTCTTTTATTCCTAATTTAGCGCAAAAGCTTCGTAAATATATAGTAAAGGTTTGTGTTGTAATATGAATATTTTTGGGTTGATGAGAAAATTCAAAGGATGGAGATATATTCTTCACTCCGACTAAAATGAGGAATATGATTCCCAGAATGACAAGTATATAGAGTACGCGTTAGCGTACCCTACAAAAATGTAAAAATCAAATTTTGTCATTCCTGCGAAAGCAGGAATCCAGGTTTCTATAAATTCATAATTGATTCAATATCTTCAATAGTCTTGGGTGTTTTGTATGTGGTAACTTCGTTACCTTCTTCTGTCACCAATACATTATCCTCAATGCGTATACCGAGCCCCCGGTATTTTTGATCAACGTCCTCCATATCCTCCGCGACATAAAGACCGGGTTCCACAGTAACCACCATCCCCGGTTCAAAAACTCTTATCTCGTTTCCTAGTTTGTGTCGTCCTACGTCATGGGTATCCAGGCCGATCCAGTGTCCTGTATTGTGCATGTAGAACTTATTGTATTCTTTTTCCTCCATGATTTTATCCCGGTCATCTGCCAGCAAACCAATTTCTATAAGGCCGTCAACCAGAACGTCCAGGGCTTTTTTATGGAATTCATCAAATTTGACACCGGGTTTTATAACTTCAATAGCTTTCATATTTGCCTTCAGAACGATGTCATAAAGCTCTTTCTGAATATCAGAAAATTTGCCGTTTGCCGGAAAAGTTCTGGTAATATCACCGGAGTAATGCATATATTCAGCACCTGCGTCTATTAATATCAGGTCGCCATCCTGAATTATGCAGTTATTTTCATCGTAATGCAAACACGTCGCGTTTGTTCCTGTTCCTGCTATTGTTGGATAAGCGGGATAATCTGCACCGTTTTTCAGGAATGTCTGTTCTATAATTGCCTGTAACTCATATTCATACATACCCGGTTTTGCGGCTTTCATGGCTTCAATATGAGCGTAACTGGATATTTCCGCCGCTTTGTGCATTAAATCTATTTCATGTTCGTCTTTAATGGCTCTCATATTGTGGACAACCTCGGCTGGGTCCATAATAGCAACAGGACCAGTGAGTGTGTCGTAGCGATGTCCTCTGAACTTTTTGAGAATATTCAGCATCATTTTATCCAGATTTTCATTACTTCCCAGTGTATAGTAAATATTCTCTATTTTTTCAAAATATTTGGGAAGCTCTTTATCTATTTCATCCAGCTTGTAGGCTGCATCTGCTCCATACAATTCAACAGCAGCTTCAACCCCTGCTCGTTTACCAGTCCATATCTCCTGTTTCTTATCCTTTGGTCTGACAAAAAGTATAAATTTATGTTCTGGATGTTCCGGGGCCAGAACACAAACTGATTCAGGCTCTTTAAAACCAGTAAGATAATAAAAATTGCTGTCCTGTCTGTATTTATGTCTACAACCGGGTGCACTTCCAAATATTGCTGCCCCATCTTTAAGATGTGACATAAACTTATCCCTTCGTGTTTTGTAAATCCATGTCTTGTCTGTCAAATTTAAACTCCCTTTAGCAAACAAGGGCGCATAGAACTGCGCCCTTGAAATGTTTTTGTATTTAAATTGTTTGATTATTCAACACTACCTGAAACCATTTCATAAGTTTCCTGCACACCTTTAATAACCTTGGCTGGTATTTGTCGGAAGTAGTCACCAAACATGGCCGAAAGGCGTTTGGCTTCTTCTGTATGCTTATCAATAAGGTTTTTTGTTTCCCTGGGATCTTTCTGAAGGTTATATAGCTCATCCGGTTCATCTTCCGGTCTTTGTATGTAACTCCATGTTTTATCCCTTATACAGCGGTCTATGCCTTGATAATATCCGGTAATCATGGCCTGTCTATGCTCATCTGTATCACCATAAAGCACTGGCACAAAACTTTCACCATGAGTACCTGAGACACAGCTTGAGTCCAGCAATTCCAGGATAGTCGGCAATGTGTCGTGAAACTGAATAATAGCATCTGTCCTCATGCCTGCGTTTTTGCCACCCGGCAGGTGTATTAAATATGGAACTTTCAACAACTCACTATACATCCTATCAGATCCTTTAAGGAACTTCATGTGGTCACAAAGGGGATGGCCATGATCCGCCAGAAGTATTATTATTGAATCCTCATAATAACCAAGTTCCTGAAGGTTTTCAAATAATTCTCCAAGACAGTGATCCACAAAAGATGCTTCACCAGCATAAAGTCCCTGTATATACTCAATCTCATGATCTCTTGCCCAGTGATCTGCAATACCACCCATAGGCATAATAAGCCTGGAACCTTCATAATCAGGATCGGTATATGTGTCAAATTCTTCTATAGGGTCCCAGGGTTCATGAGGATCAAAGGAATCTATCCACAGAAAAACCTTATCATGAGAGCGATTATCCTTAAGCCAGCGAACACTTTCTTTTACTACTTTGGCTGGAAACCAGTCCTCTGCCGAGGTGAAATCATCTGTATTTGCCAGAAACTGTTTAATTCGGTTTTTCCATTTATCTGTATAATGTTCATTAACGTAATTTTCCACATCCCTCTTTGGCGGAGACGAAACATAAGGATCATATTCCTGTCCCCGAATCCATCGGTATTCGTGAAAATTAGCGTGGTAATTCATTCCCGGTGCGCGATAATGATAGGTATCAGAAATAAGTCCACATATATATCCCTGTTTTCGTAAAATCTCTGTAAGAGTAATATCCTGAGATGTCAAAGGTTCCCAGGGGCGAAATGGTAAAGTTCTTTGTCCAGTCATTAGCTGACATCTCACAGGAATTGTGGGTAATGCTTCAGGATATGCGTTTTCAAATATAACGCATTGTTTTGCAAATTTATCCAGATTAGGTGTATTGCAGGCGGGAATATTGGGAAATGGTGCATTCCCCTGATTATAAATGCTTAAATGATCCTGCCTGAAACTGTCCAGAAAGATTACGATGACATTCATCTATTCCTCCTTCACTTGTTTT
The DNA here is from genome assembly GCA_014730235.1 of Candidatus Poribacteria bacterium. Taxonomy (GTDB): domain Bacteria; phylum Poribacteria; class DTPJ01; order DTPJ01; family WJIO01; genus WJIO01. The sequence continues at coordinate 11,338 of WJIO01000364.1, read as the reverse complement.
AATTAAAAACCGGATACTATTTTTACATATTGGAATTTTTTTGTCAATAAACATTTACACTTTACCTGAAAAGAGGTATACTTTTGAAATCTCTAAATGAATAAAGCTCTTCAAAATTAAATGGAAATGTCCTATGATATACCAATATCTATTATCATTCACGATATTACAAAGGAGTTGGATTGATGAAATGTCTGATAGATGAAGAATTAATCAGGCGGGAGTTTCCTGTATTACAGGATACAACATGGTTTGCCACCGGTATAGTAGGTATAATGCCTAAAAGCGCAGCAAAAAATCTTGCTGATGCTATAATGAAATTTGAGACGGAGGTATATTCCAGGTACCAAGAAGTGGAGGAAGCCGTTAAAATCCTGCGGGGGAAGATTGCATCTCTCATATCGGCAGTCAATCCCACAGATATATGCTTTACCCGTAATGCGACTGAAGGAATCACTATTGCCCTGTCCAACATAGACTTAAATCCTGATGACGAAATACTTACATCGGATCAGGAACATGAGGCGTTAATGTATCCCCTGAACCATATAAATAAATCAGGTATGGCTAAGGTTAAGAAATTTAAAATCAGCAAAGAACCTAAGGATACACTACAATCAGTAAAAGAGCAGATTAGTCACAGAACAAAATTATTAGCTTCCAGTCATATAAGCTGTCAAACCGGTATACGTCTGCCAGTTAAGGAAATGGGTAAAATTGCAAGGGAAATCGGTGCTTATGTGCTTTTCGATGGTGCTCAGACGGTTGGTAACATTGATGTAAATGTCCGGGATTACAGTTGTGATTTTTATATCTGCAACGGTCATAAATGGCTTTGTGGTCCAAAAGGAACTTCGTTTTTATACATAAATCCTGAATCTACCCTGGAACCATCACCAAGATTTCTGGCTCTGGGAAATTTTAGCGAGGATCCCAAAGTAAGATGTTGTGCCACAAGATTTGAATATGGAACAAGGGGAAAAGTGATACTTATGGGTCTTCTGGCAGTATTGGAATTATATGAGGAATGGAACTGGCTCATGAAAGCAGGTAGAATAAAAGAGCTATCATCATACTTCAAGGAAAATCTTCACACTATTCATAAATGTATCATACATACATCCGATGATTGGGAAAAAAGCTCGGGTAACACTTCTTTTACAATGGATGGTTACCAGTGGAATCAGGTTAGCGAACACCTGAAAGAACGGAACATAATAGTGAGGGGTGTGCCGGATATTAATTCCATTCGTATATCAACAAACTATTATAATAATTATGACGAAATTGATAAGCTTATCGAAGCTTTAAATGTTCTTTGATATTTATGTACTCCAATTGTGGTTTATAATCGTTACAATTCATTGATAATGGAACAAATAGACATTTTCCACTAAAATAAATGCTGAATCTGCTTAATATACTTAGAGAATCCCAGACTTATAAATCCCTTTTACCAGCTCTTAGCCATGACAGAGATCAGATAAGAGTTGAAGGCCTTAAAGGTATATCCAGAGCTTATTTAATAGCTACTATGATGCAGGATTTACCTGATACTACGTTTCTGGTAGTTACCCAGGATCAGGATGAAGCTGAAAAATTATTGCAGGAACTACAGGCCTTTAACAAGCCCATTGATGAAGGCGTTGAAGATGATGAGGGGATACTACTATTTTCCCAATGGCAGACTTTCCTTCATGGTGGGGCCTCACCTCCGAGTATAGTGTTAGCAGACCGCATGCTTTCCCTGGAAAGGCTTATTCACGGTCACAGAAGTATACTGGTTACCAGTATACAGGCCCTAATGCAAAAGCTAATATCCCCCCAGCTATTTCTAAGTGCAGCTATAAGGTTTGCAGTTGGTGACATAATTGATCTGGATAATATCACAGAGACCTTAATACACAGTGGCTACCAAAGGCTTGATATGGTGGAGATGAAGGGTGATTTTGCCCTGCGGGGTGGAATTATGGATATATTTCCCCTGGCATATGACATTCCTATCCGTATTGAGCTTTTCGGTGATGAGGTGGATTCCATCCGAGAATTTGACCCTATTTCTCAGCTTTCTACCCAGCGCAAGAAAGACGAAGCATGGGTTGTACCCATGAGTGAAATAATCCTTTCTCCTAATGTTATTGAATATTGGCAAAAACGAACTCAGGAGTTATCGGAAAAATACAAATCCCCCAAACTTACAAATGAAATAAAACTTTTGACTGAAAGATTGGAACAAAACAGCAGGTTTGATGGCATAGAAGGTTATTTACCCTTTCTTTATCCCGATCTGGCAAACCTTTGGAATTACATGCCCCAGGACATTATTATAATTCTGGATGAGCCAAACTGGCTGCAATCGGAAGCTGAAAAGCTGATAGAACAAGCTGACACCTTTTTCCAAAAAGAAATTGAATTGGATAGACCTGCTGTACCACCCTCGGAGATATTCAGTAATTTTGATGAAATATTAAAAATATGTCAGAAAAAAAAGACTGTATATTCTTATCCCAGCAGAAATGTCGGCAGAAATGAACCTGTTAAAATCGATCATGAGGATACATTTACCTTCAAAATGCGATCCTTTGCAGGTCTTAGGGGGAATTTCCAGGTTTTTTTACAGGAGATAGAAAATTGGAGAGTTAAAGACTATTCTGTGATGATCATGAGCGATAATGAGAAACAGGCAGAACGCATGCGTGAGATAATTTCCGAAAGAGGAATAGAGGGTGTAAATGTTCAAATCGGTATTATCAGCGAGGGTTTTGTCTCCGATGATCTCCAATTGGCTTTGGTCTCTGATGATGAGATGTTTGGCCGTCACAGACGTAGACGACGAAGACGCAAGTTTAAAGAAGGTGTTCCCATATCCAGCTTTGTGGATTTAAAGGTAGGGGATTATGTTGTCCATGTAACTCATGGAATCGGGATATATGAAGGCATACAAAAGCTGAAGATAGGTGGAAGGGAACAGGATTTCCTGAAGATCAGCTATGCCGGCACTGATGTTCTTTACGTGCCAACATACCAGATCGGTATGGTTCAAAAATATATCGGCGGTGATGAGACAAAGCTGAAGGTTGACAAGCTGGGAGGTGCTTCCTGGAGCAAGGTTAAAAGAAGAGCAAAAGAATCTGTTCGTCGTCTGGCAAAAGAACTACTGGAACTATACGCAGCCAGAGAAGCCGGAAAAGCCCACGCGTTTTCCCCGGATACTACATGGCAAAAGGAATTTGAAGCTGCATTTCCATATGAAGAAACAGAGGATCAGCGCACTGCTATTGAAGATGTCAAAAATGATATGGAACGCTCAAGGCCAATGGATAGACTTGTTTGTGGTGATGTGGGCTATGGTAAGACTGAAGTCGCCATGAGAGCAGCTTTTAAGGCTGTTATGGACGGAAAGCAGGTTGCAGTATTAGTACCTACAACCATTCTTGCTCAACAGCATCTTAATACCTTTACAAAGCGATTTGAAGCCTATCCAATAAAAATAGGTATGTTAAGTAGATTTCGAACTTCAAAACAGATTAAAGAAACTCTTGAGGAGATAACTCAAGGCAAAATTGATATTATAATCGGAACTCATCGGCTGTTATCCAAAGATATAAAATTCAAGGATCTAGGCCTATTGGTAATAGATGAAGAACAGCGTTTCGGTGTTATGCAAAAAGAAAAGCTGAAGCAAATGCGTAAGACTGTGGATATTTTAACCCTAACAGCCACACCTATCCCCCGAACTCTTCATATGTCTATTGTTGGGGCCCGGGATTTAAGCGTTATCAACACCCCACCGGAAAACCGACTGCCTATAGAAACTTACGTTATGGAATACAACCCGGAAATTGTCCGGGAAGCTATACTTCGGGAGATGGATAGAGGGGGACAGGTGTTTTTTGTCCACAACAGGGTTCAGAGCATTGCCAGTATCGCCAACGGTTTGCTTCACCTTGTACCCGAAGCCCGAATAGCCATTGCTCATGGTCAGATGAAAGAACATCAACTTGAAGAGGTGATGATGGACTTCATAGACTACGAATATGATGTTCTTGTATGCACCACTATAATTGAATCAGGTCTGGATATACCTAATGTAAATACCATAATAATAAACCGTGCCGACGCTTTGGGTCTGGCTCAGCTTTACCAATTGAGGGGAAGAGTGGGGCGCGACCGTTATAAAGCCTACGGTTATCTGTTTTATCCCGAAGGTCGGTCTATTACAGAAGATTCCCAGAAACGTCTACGGGTTATTGAGGAATTTACAGACCTGGGTGCAGGATTCAGAATAGCCCTCAGAGATCTGGAAATTCGGGGAATGGGTAACATCCTGGGGGCAGAGCAGCACGGGCACATGATCGCTGTAGGTTACGATTTATACTGCAAGCTTCTGGAAGAAGCCGTAAAAGAGGTAAAAGGCGAGGAAGTCCAGGAAGAATTTGAATCCAGTATTAACCTTGCTGTTGATGCATATCTGCCCGATGATTATGTTTCTGATAGCAGTCAAAAAGTCTCTCTTTACAAAAAAATCGCTCAAATATCCAGCGAGGAAGAGAATTCCAGTATGATCACCGAATTAAAGGACAGATATGGTAACCCTCCTCCACCGGTTAATCGTCTACTGGAGATAGCGGATATAAAACGTCTGGCTCAACAAGTAGGGGCAAGTGAAATTATTTCCAGTGGCGATGTGGTCAAGGTATCTTTCGATACACAAAAAACAAATGTAAATCCGCAGAAGATTATTCATATGGTGGAAAATCAGAAAAATATAAAACTGATACCACCAGACCAACTGCTGGTTGATATAAAGGGGGCAGGTCAGGATAGGCAGTTAAGGACAATAAAAAATGTCTTGCGACGGCTTATCTAAGTATGTTATCATTTTCCATAATCTTGAATTCAAAAAGTTAAATTGATTTTGTAGTTTTTTGCGTAGGTTTAAATATTGGTGATATAACCTACATAATTAAAAATTTGGTTCTTTAGAAGTTAGTGTGTTAAAAATGAAAAACTTTTATAAGCGTGTTATTTTCATTTCCGCACCCAAGTCGGGAGAACCAAAATATTCAATACGCGACAAATATTAAACTCTGGCGTTATAATAGGAGGATGTTAATGAAAAAGGTTATATGTTTAAGCGTTACTTTACTAATGCTTTCAGTATTTGTTTCTTTATTTACAGGATGTTCCCAAAAAGCCCAGACTGGAACTATCCTGGCTGAATTCGACAATCAAACCGTAACCTTAACTGAGCTTGAAAATGAAATTTCCGAGTTGCCTGAATACAAAAAGAAAAAATATACAGATCAGGAAGGTAAAGAGGAATATCTCGTACTTATGGCCGAAAGCAGGATGCTTCTCAAAGTCGCCAACGATAAAGGTCTAGATGAAGATCCTGAGATACTCAAACAGACTCAGGAATATAAAGACCAGCTTATTGTCAAAGAACTGGTAAAACGGGAAGTTGACGACAAAATTAACATAACGGATGATTTCCTGAAAACATATTATGAACAGCACAAAGACGAATATGTAGAGCCTGAAAAAGTAGCTGTAACAGAAATAACCCTAGAAGATGAAGAAAAAGCAAAAGAGATAATGGAAAAGATAAAATCCGGTGCTGATTTCACCCAGTTGGCAAAGGAAATGTCGGACAAAGCCGAATCCGTTGGCCCTGGTCAGCGCAATGAAGGTAAAGTTACCTTTAGCCAGGATTCCTTCTCATCAGCTCAGGAATTTGTAAATACAGCTTTCAGTCTGGAAGTTGGAGCCATGAGCGATATTATAGTCCAGCCTATAGGTGAAAAGACATACTATATGATCATAAGGTTGGATGAACGTATTCCGCCTAGACAAAAGGAATTCTCAGAGGTAGAGAAAAAGATCAGAAGGGCTGTGGAAAAAGATCAGAAGAAAGAAAGAATGGATAAGTGGCTGGCTCAATTAAAGGCTGAGAATGATTTCAAACTGTATCCCGAAAAGATACCTCAGGTGGTTGAGGAAGCAGATACAACGGAAGCCGATGGAGAAGAAGCTATGACTGAAGAAGAAACCGCTGAGTCTAATGAAAAAGAAACAGAAAATAGCGAATAATAAAAGTTGGGATTGTATTATATCTGCCTATATCTGCGAAACCTAATTCTGCTGTTGGGTTTCGCAGACTCAAAACTAACCTACAATTTTTTTTCGTAAAATCGTAGAAAACTACATTAACCAGAGACAACCAGAAAAATGAATAAAAGAAATTCAAAATTCCGAATCATCTTTTTATGCACACTAACTCTAATTATTTCCCTATATACAACTTTATCCCTAAGAGCAAAAATAGTTGAAAAAATAGTAGCAATAGTAAGTGACGAGGTGATTACAAAAACCGAACTTGAAGAGCGAATGCAGAAAGAGATAGAACTAAGAAGGCCTTTTTATCAGGATGAGCAGAAATTACTGAAAGAAATGGAAGCTGCAAAACCTGAACTCCTGGAACTGATGGTTGATGAATTGCTTTTTATTCAGGCAGCCATAAAAAGAGGGATAAGGGTTACTGATGCCGAAGTTCAACAGTATGTAAATACTCTTAGAAACCAAACAGGATCGGAAGAAGCATTTAAAGAGGCCCTGGCTGCTGAAGGTTATAATCTGGACACCTTCAAACGGGATATTAAGAGAAGGCTTCTAAGCCAAAGGCTTAATGAAGAGCAATTTGGACAGGATATCCGGGTAACAGAACAAGAAATCATAGATTTTTATGAAGAAAACAAAGACCAATTTCCTGGGCAATCTGATGTCCTGAAACTCAGGCATATCTTCCTTAAATTTGATATAACTGAAAAAGACAAAGAACAAGCTCTGGCAAAGGTCGAAAAAATAATTAATATGGCTAAAAGCGGCGAAGATTTCGCCGAACTGGCCCGGCAGTTCTCGGATCATGAACCTACAAGGGAGTCCGGGGGAGACCTGGGCTATTTTATACCAGGCATGGGTAAATATGACATTAGACTGGAAGAAGCGGCTTCAGAACTTCAGGTAGGTCAGATCAGTTTCCCTATAGAAACTCCTGGAGGTTATGACATTCTGAAATTAGTTGATAAAAAAGAAGGCTCCGTAAAGGTGCTACGTATTCATATTGCAATATGGCCCTCCCCGGATGTGGAAAAAGCTGTGAAACAAAAAGCCAACTCCATATTAAAAGAAATTGAAACTGGAGCAAAGTTCTCTGTTATGGTGAGTAAATATTCTCAGGATCCATTAACCAGAGAAGAAGGCGGCGACTGGAAAGAGATACCCATCGAATCCATGGGTCCGGAACTTAAAGATGCTTTTGAATCTTTTCAGGTTGGTCAGATAAGTAAACCTGTTAAAACTCCTTTGGGTTTCCATATTTTCAAAATTGTTGATCGGCAGGAACTAAGCAGAGACGAAAAAGAACAGCTAAGAGAACTTATCAGCCATAGAAAGCTACAGGAAAAGCTGGCTGAGTATTCAAAAAAACTCAGAGAGAAATCTTATATACAGGTATTGGCCGAAGATTAGGAAATTATAATAAAAATATCAAATGGAGAAAACTCATAAAAGCTCAGATAGTATACTTTATCTTATTTCACTTTTATTAATTCTGCTTTTTCTAACCGTAGATATTACTCCCGCCCAGGATGAAGAAGACAAATCCGATCCCCAGCAGGAAAATCAAAAAAACACCGTATCCATAACCACAGGTTCTGGCGGAAAGGTAAACTGGTTCTTCAGCCAGCAAATGGGAACTGCTCATGGCGATGCTGTGGTTGTTTATGAGGATGTTACCCTAAAAGCTGACCATGTATGGGCTGATCTAAGAAGGGAAGTCGTAGAAGCTCAAGGTAATGTTATCCTTGAGATGAAAGATCAGACTATACTGGCCGAGAGTATGATATTTGACCTGAAAGACAAACGGGGAATAATGCGTGATGGAACAAGCTTCGATAGACCCTGGTATAACTCCGGCGATGAGATGACCCGTCTTACTGCCGATGATTCCTACATAGAAAAAGGGTCAATGACCAGTTGCTCCCTCAGCGAACCTCATTATGTTTTTGAAGCTTCCAAGATCGTCATTCATCTGAAAAAAGAATTGATCGCAAAGCATGTGGTTTTTAAAGTCGGTGGGATACCCATGTTGTATCTTCCCGTCTACAGGCGTTCTCTGGAGGAAGAAAAGCCATCAAGATTTATATTTAAACTTGGTTCCAACACATATGAGGGTTACTACGTCAAAAACATCCTGCCTGTCCGATGGAGGATGCTGGATGGTTCTTTGTTCCTGAATTATACTACCCGGCGCGGTACCAGCGGCGGTCTGGAATTTGATTATGATGCAGATAAAATAAGCCTGCGGGAAATTTTCATACCTGTGCCAGAGGATGCTTCAAGCTCCCAATGGCTTGATACCCGGAAAGAGATAGAGAATATACTTCAAAGGGCTACTGGTGAACTGGATAAAATATGGCTTAAACAGATATTTATTAAATTCCAGATAAGCGAAGCTGAAAAAGAGGAAACCCGGGAACGCGTCCAGGAACTAATGGAAAAGCTCAACGAAGAAGATTCAGAATTCAGCCAGTTAGCCCGAAGATGGTCTGACGATAAAGACACTAAATCAAGGGGTGGTTACCTGGGCCCTCTGGAAAATTATGTAATTGATGAAAATGGTATAAGTAAAAAGATAAGGGATGAAACAGAACCTGTTCCATCTTTCCTGTATCCTGTGATAAAAACCGCTTATGAACTTCAGCCCAATCAGTTAAGCGAACCCATCGAGACCAAGGACGGTTATTTTATAGTAAAGCTGGAAGGTGATGATAAGGAAAAAGCCGTAGTAAGATATATATTCCTGGAGTTTAGACCCAGTGACAAAGCCCAGGAGGATGCACAAAACGAAGCTGATGATATATTAACTAAACTTTCTGAGGGAGTATCTTTTGAAGAATTGGCCAGAGAACATTCAGATCACCAGGAATCAGCCTCAAAAGGCGGCGACCTTGGATGGACAACTTTCCAGGAATTGGATATATCCTTCCACAGACCTTTAAGAAGGCTTAATAAAGGTGATATAAGCAGGCCCATTAACACTCAGCGAGGTGTTTATATACTGAAATTAGAGGACAAAGAACCAACACCAGATTTTGGGGAGTTAGCTAAACAGCTTTCAAAAGCTCCTACTGCCGAAGTTGGTGGAGACATTGGCTATCGAAATAAATGGGAACTACAACCCGAAGTCAGAAAAGAGGCCTTCCGGACTGAGATTGGCAATATAACAAGGCCCATTAAATGCGAGGACGGCTACCGCATAGTTAAAATCGAAAAGAAGCGTCGTCTTGGCGGCGATGTTTACTTAAATTATGGTGAGTTATATTCGTACCAGATTGACGACAACCCCATAAAGCTGGGTCGAACCTGGGATGTAAACATACACCATAACCAGACTCTCTGGCGTGGCGGCGAAAGAAAGCAATACGACACAGCTACACGACAGGAAAAGTTGTTGATGGAAAAAGCCCTGGCCATGAGGGCCGAGTTAAGCCTGGCCGGTAAGGAATATAAGCAGGTCTATCAAAGCTACCGACCCGAACAGGAATTAAGGTCATACTGCGCGTTTGATTATTATTGGATGTCTAAACATGCCTCCAGGGGCAGCGCAAGGTTGATAGTTGATGGAACAAGGGATCTGCTGGGGGAGGATACTGGTCTGCTGCAAAAATATCCGGACTTCAGCCTTAGACTTCCTCGATATCGTCTGAACGAGATTCAGCCTTTTAAGAGGGCAAATTCAGGATTACTTTATATCTCTGACCGGATTCAGGGTAAATCCCGTTTTTCAAATTTAGCCCGACAGTTTTCAGACGATCCCAGCACCCGGAAACTTGGCGGTGACCTTGGGTGGTTTAGAAAAGGCGAAAGCGGTCTGGGATCTAAAGTTGAAGCTGATATTTTTGATCCCAATAAGCTGGAACCCGGGGATATCAGCGAACCCATATCCGTTACCGGTGGTTATCAGATAGTAAAGGTAGAGGATGTAAAACAGGAGCGAGGCCAGCGTATACAGGTAAAAGCCCGTCACATTTTCATTGCCATTGACCCCAACATCAGAACAAAAGACGAAGCCAGCAAGCTGTCTGATATAATTTACCGAAAGCTTGATGAAGGATCAAGACCTTCCCTGGGTTTTATCACCCTTAATAATACTTCAGTATCTTTTGATACCAATGTAGGAAATTATTACAAGGATGAATATAGAGATGAAAATAATATCTGGCTTCAAACAGCCGATGCCAGCACAACTTTAAGTAAAAGGGCAATAATCAGGCTTGGTGTCACCAGAGAATTTAATCTGGATCTTGATGGAACTTATCGCCAAATATGGCATAGCAAAACTCAACCTTTAGGCAACAGTCTGATCTACCTTGATGAAGAAGAAATAGAACCAAGTTGGGATTTTGACGAACGCGAATATAATGTCTTTAGCAATGCCTGGAACGCCTCTGCCCGGTTGAGTACAGATTTACACCGAATTTACTACCCATCATTTGTTCCTGGACTTCATGCACTTAAACATACGGTAAGACCTTCCATAGGTTTCACTTATGCCCCTCCGGGAGAATCGGAAAAACGCCAGGAAGAAATAGAGCCGAGTTTGTATCCCTTTGGTTCCGCCGTATGGACTTATGAAAGAAAAAGATTGACAGTCAGCATGACTAATAGTATAGATATAAAGACAAAGAAGAAACGCGAGCGTATATCCCTTTTTCGATGGAATCTCAGTGCCGGAGCCGACTATACCGAGGATAAAGACTCAGACAGACGTTATGACAGGGTAAGGAATACTTTTACACTAACACCCAATAAGCAGTGGGAGTTTGGCACTGTTCTGGAAAACAACCCCAATAATTTCAACAATGAAAAGCCTTTTTTAATTACTGTCAATACCGATGCCAGATATTCCGCTCCTGAAAGAAAATGGACGGCATACCTGAGAAGGCAAAGTGTTTATTACCAATACGGGGATGAATGGAGACAGTTTTTTTCAGGCAAATTAAACCTCCGATTAAGCAGGATTTGGAGTCTAAGGTGTGAATTAGAGTATGAATATGATGACAGAGTTAAAGATATAAGCAATTTAAGTTTTTCATTCCATCGTACCTTACACTGCTGGGAATCACGCATAGTTTTTCGCCGACGCGGCACAAAGGACGGAAGAATCCGCAGGGATTTCATGGTTCAACTGAACATCCTTGCAGATCCCGGCAAAGCCCTGGGTATTGGATACGACGACGCTTCAGATTCATGGAACTTACGAAGTATTCCCGGC
>WJIO01000363.1 GCA_014730235.1 Candidatus Poribacteria bacterium | reverse complement strand
CCCTAACTCAAAGGCCTGGGAACTATTTAAAGATGATAATGAAACCAATAGAATTAAAATAGAAGAAGCTATCAGCCGATTCTTCAAATAATAGCACCTCCTGGAGAAAATTAGAGCCTTTTAGTCTGTAAGTTTAGTTATTGAGTTTTTAGGCGGAAAGTCTTTTACGACCCCTGGACCTTCTTCGATTTATAACCTTTCTTCCTGAACGGGTTCTCATTCTTTTACGAAATCCATGCTTATTCTTTCTTTTTCTGCGGTGAGGTTGGTATGTTCTTTTCAATGTTTTCACTTCCCTTCAATATTCTTTTGATATTATTTTTTCCTGTATAAGAGACTTTATTATGTTATTACATAATATTCCCTATTGTCAAGTTTTGTTTTGATTTAGGAAATTTTTGTTTCAATTTTGAAACATGTGTTTCGTAAATGAAATGGTTGTTTATATAATTGGTTTTACAATAACAACACCCGATCTGTTTCAATTTTGAAACAGATCGGGTGTTGTTAGTTAAATCATCTGCTTTTCCGGCTTAAACGTAGAAATTAAAACAACGTTGTCTTAATGGGAAAATATTTGGCTCTTCCGAGCTCAGTGTATTAAAGATAAGGAATTTCTCTATGCTGTCATTCCTGCGAAACTCTTATTCCTTTTTGCTCAAGCTTTTTCAAAAAGCTTGAAGCAGGAATCCAGTAGATCCGCATAAAAAATGGATTTCTGCTTTCGCAGGAATGATAACTAAATTATATTTATTTTTAACAATTACCAAATACAAATTATTTTAAATCCCAATAACTTGATATGACTGGGTTTTTCCGGCAAATGTAGCATTATGATCCATCCTGGCATGAAGTATGCAAAATATATAGATGTGCTTATTTCAATAATATTCATTTTATTTGGAGGTTTAATGGGTAAAGTGAGACAGAGAACCGAAGAAAAGGAACTTCTGGAACAACAGCTAGAAGAAAACCTTGGTAATATTAAACATACATTAATCATAATAAGTGGAAAGGGTGGCGTTTGCAAAAGCACAGTTGCATCCAATATCGCGTTTGCTTTATCTCAGGATGAAAGCAAAAAGATCGGATTGCTGGACGCTGACATAGACGGACCAAATATTCCCAAGATGCTTGGTCTGGAAAATGGAAATATAACCGGTTATGGTGAGGATAAACGCTTTGAACCGGTCAGCCTGAGGCCAAACCTGGGGATAATATCTATGGCTTTCTTTTTACCGGATAGATATTCTCCGGTTATATGGCGAGGCCCTTTAAAAGCCGGTGCGATAAAGCAGTTTCTTGGACAGGTTCGCTGGGGTAAGCTAGATTATCTTGTGGTTGACCTTCCTCCCGGCACTGGTGATGCTCCTCTGAGTGTTGCCCAGCTAATAAAGAATATTAGTGGTGCTATTGTGGTAACCACACCTCAGGATGTGGCCCTGCTTGATTCCCGAAAAGCCATAAATTTTGCCAGAAAATTGGATGTTCCCGTAGTGGGTATACTGGAAAATATGAGTGGGTTAATTTGTCCGAAATGTGGTGAGAAAATAGACTTATTTAAAACTGGCGGCGGTAAGGAAGCCGCTGCAGAAATGGGAGTTCCCTTCTTGGGGCGCATACCCATTGATCCCGAAATAGTAAAAAGCGGTGACTCAGGAAAGCCCTTTGTTGAGACTTTCCCGGAATCAGTCGCGACAAAAGCATTTATGGAAGTTGTTAGAAAAGTTGTGAGTGAATAAAAATTATAATTAATAATCAATTATTTTACAGGAGGTATGAAAAATGCCAGGATTTGACGGAACAGGCCCTGGAGGTATGGGCCCAATGACAGGTGGCAGAAGAGGTTTTTGTAATCCATATAGCGCAGCTTATGGAACATCACCCTATTATGGATATGGTCGAGGATTCGGACGCGGTATGGGTCGCGGTTTTGGAAGAGGAATGGGTCGCGGCGTAGGACGAGGTTTTGGCGGAAGATTTTACGGTTCAAGGTGGAATTATTCTTATCCTATGCCAGCACCCAGACCTAATCCATATACAACGCCATACGCATCCTATCCCTATGGATGGTAGAGAGGAGTGTATAATATGCGTAACAGATGGATGTATTATGCTACAGGTCTTCCCGGTTGGATGAGATTTGGTTACAGTCCCGGCTGGGTAGGTCGAAGTTCCAGTGGATTGGGTCCATGTGCGACTTATATGATGACTGGAGCGTGGCCAACCCCTCAGATGCAGGCTTACTGGCAGGGATATGCACCGACACCACCAATGCCAGTTTATCCTCCTTCCTATGGATGGGGTGATCCTGCTTTTGCTCCTGGTTATACAAAGGAGCAGGAACTGGAAATGCTGAAAGAAGAAGCTGAAATACTTAATCAGCAGATAGAAGAAATTCAGAATCGAATTGACAAACTTGAAGAAGATCAGGATGAATAATTAATACGGGCGCGCGTAGGCGTGCCCGGAAAATCATATAAAGGGAGTAGATAACCAATGAAAATAGCAGTATCATCTATGGGTACAGATTTGGATTCTCAGGTTGACCCAAGATTTGGTCGATGTCAGTATTTTATTATAGTTGACTCGGAAACCCTGGAATTTGACGCAATAGAAAATCCAAACATAAGCGCAGCCGGTGGGGCAGGGATTCAGTCAGGTCAGCTTATGGCTGATAAAGAGGTAGAAGTCATATTGACAGGTAATGTAGGTCCTAACGCATTCCAGACTTTGTCGGCGGCAGGATTAAAAATCATAACAGGAGTCGCTGGTACAGTTCGGGAAGCCATACAGAGATTTAACAGTGGACAGCTTCAGTTTGTAAACGATGCAACTGTTCCATCTCACTTTGGTGTTGGCGGCGGATACCAGAATCCGGGAATGGGTACTGGTATGGGTCGAGGTATGGGAATGGGTCGAGGCATGGCCGGTAGAGGAATGGGCATGGGGCGCGGTATGGGTCGTTGGAATATGCCAAATACCGGTATGCAGCAACCAATGCCTCAGCCCGGTGGTTTTCCTCCCCAACCCCCAAAGCAAAATCAAATGTCACCCGACCAGGAAATGAATATGCTGAAGCAGATAGCACAGAATATGAAAGGTCAACTGGATCAGATACTTAAAAGAATTGATGATCTTGAGAAGAACAAATAAGGAGGTGTAAAATAATGCCAAGAGGAGACGGTACAGGTCCAAGAGGACAAGGACCAGGAACAGGCCTGGGACGCAGGCAAAATCCTGGTAAAGGCGGCGGTTCCGGTGCAAACCGCTCAGGTAGAATGGGCGGAAGGAAAGCGGCAGGCCCTGGTGGTCAGTGTGCTTGTCCATCCTGCGGAGCTGTGATACAGCACCAGACAGGTGTACCATGCTACCGAGTAAAATGTCCTAAATGCGGAAAGGCAATGGCGAGAAAATAACTTGGAACAAAGCGAAAAAGTAGCAGCTATATCAATAGCAGTCAATATAACATTATTGTCGCTTAAATACATTTTCGCGAAGATTTCCGGCAGCGCAGGTCTGGCAGCCGATGCCATACACTCGTCTTTTGATGTGTTGGCGTCGCTGACGGTCTTCGCTGGTTTGAAAATATCCAAGCGTAAGTCCAAACGTTTTCCTTATGGACTTTATAAGGTAGAAAACTTCGTATCTCTTATATTGGCTTTTGCCATATTATTTGCAGGTTACGAAATTGCTAAAGAAGCTATATTTGGAAGTAATGGTGAGAAATTACGTTATATTCCCCTGGCAATAATTGCTGAGATTGCTGTAATTGCTATAACTCTTGGTTTCAGTATATATGCCATCAGAAAAGGTGAGGAGATAGGTTCTCCCAGTGTGGTAGCTGATGGTAAGCATGTGCGAACAGATATGTTTAGCTCCGTTGCCGTTTTAGTCGGTCTTATCGGTGCTTTATTTGGATATAACCTTGACAGAATCGCTGTATTTGTGGTAATTATCTTCATCGCCCATGCAGGTATAGATATTCTTATAGATGCCATGAGGGTTTTACTGGATGCCTCTCTTGATTTTGATTCTCTGGATAAGGTAAAAACTATTATATTATCAGAACCATTTGTTAAAGAAATAAATTCTTTGACAGGAAGAAACTCTGGAAGTTATAAATTTATAGAAGCTGAGGTTGTTTTTAATGTAACTAACCTTGAAAAGGCCCATTCTATAAGTAAGAAAATCGAGAAGTCCATCAAAGATGAAATACCTCATGTAGACAACGTTTTAATTCATTACGAACCGGTAAAAAAGGAGATAATATCATTTGCCATTCCTCTGGCAAATGAAAAAGGAAAAGTCTCCAGACATTTTGGGGAAGCTCCATTTTTTGCTATCGTAAAATTTAAAACAAAGGATAAAAGCTTTATGGAAAGTGAAATTATACCTAATCCTTTTATATCAGTAGAAAAAGGAAAGGGTATAAAGGCAGCTGAATTTTTAATAAATCGGGATGTGGATGTAATTCTGATAAAAGAAGAATTTGATGGCAAAGGCCCGGTTTATGCTTTTTCCAATGCTGAAGTAGAGGTAAATATAACGGATTCAGAGAATATGGAAACGGCACTTACAGAGCAAGGATATAAGTTAAAAGGGGAAATAAATGCAAATAACCACACTGGTTGAAAATGAAGTAGGTAAAGCAGGTTTACTGGCTGAACATGGTCTTTCATTTCTAATAGAAACGGATAACGAAACTATACTCTTTGATACTGGTCAAGGATGTGCCCTTATTCACAATGCTGAGGAAATGGGCGTTGACCTTTCA
The DNA here is from genome assembly GCA_014730235.1 of Candidatus Poribacteria bacterium. Classification (GTDB taxonomy): domain Bacteria; phylum Poribacteria; class DTPJ01; order DTPJ01; family WJIO01; genus WJIO01. The sequence goes on along the minus strand of WJIO01000363.1, from coordinate 9,418 downwards.
AAAGTTAATAAGATAGTCCTCAGCCATGGTCATGCGGATCATACCGGAGGACTTAAGGATGCCCTCAAAGCCTGTGGTGGAGCTAATGTGTATGCACATCCAGGGGCTTTTGATGAAAAATATTCTGTGGCAAAATGCCAGCGAAGATCAATTGGAATTCCTTATACTATAGAATCCCTGGAATTAATGGGTGCTAAATTACATTTGAGCAAAGAACCAGTTCAGATTGCTCCAGGTATACAAACCACAGGAGAGATACCGAGGGTAACGGATTTTGAAGTAATACCTGACAGATTATGCACTATCAAAGAAAATAACCTTATCAAAGACGAACTTAAAGACGACCTTTCCTTGATTATTCAGGGCAAAAATGGAATTCTTGTAGTATTTGGTTGTGGTCACTCAGGAATAATAAATACCCTTAAAAAAGTCGATCAATTGATGCATAATACTTATATATCAATGGTTATCGGTGGCATACACCTTATTGATGCAAGTAAGGGAAGAATAGATAAAACAATACAGGAATTGGATAAATTCAACATAGATAAAATGGGGTTATGTCACTGCACAGGTAAACTTGCAACCATAAGATTATATGAACATTTTGGGGGTAAAGTATTTTTCAATCATGTTGGTACCAACTTAGAATGGTATTAGGAGAAAATTATGCCTACATATGAATATAAATGTAATAATTGCGGAGAAGTCCGAGAAGTTCTTCATTTAAAAACCAGTGATATGGAAAGTATAAGCTGTCCTGATTGCGGGAGTGGAGATATGAAACGTTTAATATCAGCCGCTAACGTCTCTACTAAAGGTAAATTAAAAAGTGGAGTAACCTGCTGTGGTCAGGACGAAAGATGCAGTAAACCACCTTGTGAGGATGGTCGCTGTATAAGAAATTAGGAGGAATTTTATGAAGATAGCAGTATCAGCCCAGGATAGTAATCTGGATGCAAAAATAGACCCGCGTTTCGGTCGGGCCCAGTGTTTTCTGGTAGTTGATCCGGATACATGGGATTTTGAAATTGTTGATAACAAGCAAAATTTACAGGCCCCGGCAGGAGCAGGAATTCAGGCTGCACAAATCGTATCTGACAGCGGCGCCGATGCAGTATTGACTTTTAACTGCGGTCCCAAAGCTTTCAGAACTCTAGAAGCTGCCGGTGTTAAAGTATATGTTGGTGTTGAAGGAACTGTTAAAGAAGCTGTAGAAGCTTTTAAAGCAGGTAAAATCAAACCAACAGACAGCGCAAATGTAGATGCCCATAGCGGTATATAAAAATCAGGTTCTTCAGGATTAATTGTGGAAATAATTTGAAGATTTTCCACACTCAATTCGGAAGAGCAAAAATCATAGATACAGGAGTAATAAATAAATGAAAATAGCAGTTCCCACTGTTGAAGGTAAGTTAAGTATGCACTTTGGACACTGCCAGGAGTTTGTCCTTGTGGATGTAGAAGACGGAGAGATAAAAAGTTCTCAATCTCTGGTTCCCCCACCACATGCCCCGGGTGTTTTGCCTAAATGGCTGCACGAACAGGGCGCGGATTTGATTATTGCCAGTGGAATGGGTATGAGAGCCCAGAATTTATTCAGGGAAAATGGCATTGATGTTCTGGTTGGCGCGCCGGTGCTAGAACCTGAAGAGCTGGTCAAAAAGTATGTAAGTGAAGAGCTTGAATTGGGCGATAATATTTGCGATCATTAGTTTAGGAGTTTATTGATGATTATATCCATAGCCAGTGGTAAAGGTGGAACGGGTAAGACTACTTTAGCTACAAATCTAGCCTTATCCATTGGGAAATGTCAGCTTTTGGACTGTGATGTTGAGGAGCCTAATTCCCATATATTCATAAAGCCCAGACTTATCAGATCCCGTTCCGTAAGTCTGCCAGTACCCAAAGTTGATGATAAGAAATGCACATACTGCGGCAAATGCTCAGAAGTATGCCAGTTCAGTGCATTGGCTGTTATCAGGAAAAATGTGCTTGTGTTTCAGGAGTTATGTCACGGATGCGGTGCTTGCAGTATTCTGTGTCCTGTTGATGCTATATGGGAAGTAGAAAGGGAAATTGGCGTTATGGAGATCGGTCAGGCCGGAGATGTTCACTTTATTCACGGCTTGATGAGGATATCCGAAGCTATGTCCCCACCGTTGATCAAAGCCGTCAAGAATGAAGCGGAAAAAGATATGGTAACCATAATTGATGCCCCTCCGGGAACTTCATGTCCGGTTATTGAAGCTGTTAAAGACAGTGATTTCTGCGTTCTGGTTACAGAACCAACGCCTTTTGGTCTTAATGATTTGGTTCTGGCTGTAGAGATGCTGCGTATTCTGGAAATTCCTTTCGCTGTGGTGCTAAATCGCTCTGATGTAGGCGATGATAAAGTTGATGAATACTGCGAAAAAGAAGATATACCTATTCTCATGAAAATACCTATGGACAGGGAACTGGCTGAGGCATATTCAGAAGGTATACCATTTGTAGAGGCAAAACCAGAATGGAAAGAAAAATTCGCTGATCTTTACAATAATATCATAAGGATGGTTTAAGGATGAAATCCATAACGGTTATCAGCGGTAAAGGTGGAACGGGTAAGACTATATTAACAGCAAGCTTCGCAGCCCTTGCCGAAAGCAAAGTCATGGCTGATTGTGATGTTGATGCAGCCGATCTGCACCTGATATTGAAACCTGAAATACTAAAAGAAGAAGTTTTCCTCGGTGGTCAGGCAGCAAAAATTGATAAGTCAAAATGTATAGAATGTGATAGATGCCTGGATGAATGTCGCTTTGATGCCATAAGCGAGAATTTTGTGGTAGATCCTATTGATTGCGAAGGATGCGCATTGTGCTATCATGTATGCCCTGTAGAAGCCATTGAAATGATACACAGCAAGCAGGGAAGATGCTACATATCTAAAACAAGACACGGACATATGGTTCATGCAAAGCTGGGAATTGCTGAGGAAAACTCAGGCAAGCTTGTAGCTCTGGTACGCAAACATGCCAGAGAAATAGCTGAACGGGAAAACATCGAATACGTTATAGTAGACGGCCCTCCGGGTATAGGTTGTCCTGTAATATCAGCTATTACAGGGGCAAGTCTTGTTCTGGCTGTTACTGAACCAACTGTGTCGGGTCTGCATGACCTCAAACGCGTTGTTGGGTTGGCAAATCACTTTGGCATAAAGGCCCTGGTGTGCGTAAATAAACATGACTTAAATCCAGCATACACAAGGCAGATTGAACTTCACTGCCAGGAAGTTGATGCCGAATTCGTAGGAAAAATATCTTTTGATACGGTTATTACAAAGGCAATGCTAAATGCCCAATCTGTAGTTGAGTATCAACCTGATAGTTCTGTATCAGAGCAAATAAAGAGTATCTGGCAAAGAGTCGATGAAGTTGCCAGAACACTCCCATAAATTTTACTACCCTCCAAAAAATCAAATAAAGGGGTTCATTAAAAAATGAACCCCTTTATTTTTCAAATTAAACAAGCCTTAAATTTTCTTTCAAACAATAAAGCAATTCTTCCTCTGTTTTAATATCAGATAAATCCAGTTCCAGATCCTGCAATAAACGCACCAGAACTCTAAATACAGTTTCCTCTGATATTTTAGAATTGCCTTCGCATGAGCATCTGTAGGTTAAATTTTTTATAAAAGAGTGCTCTTCTTTTGTAAGAAATAGGGACAAATCACATTGTATGCTCAAATTCCTACCTCCTCATCTTTAGCATATGGGCACGTTTTACGTGCCCATATGAAAAATTTAGTATGCTATTCAGTGATTGATTGGAATAACGCAGGAACTTTAGAGCATTACAAAAGAGTCAATTGTTTTTTTCAATGGCTTTTTTAAGACGATCCAAAAGCTCATCTTCTGTTTTGACGCCGCTTGGATCTACATCCAACTGCATTAAAAGCCGAACCAGAGCGCGCATAATCATGGTCTTGGGAATTTTATATCCTCCAGATGCCCGGGCATCATTTCCCATTTCCTGTAATACCCGATCCAGTTCGTCTGGGAGCGTCAGGTTGACACGAATATATTCGCTCTTTGAACCCTTGCCTTTATTTGTGTCTTCCATTACGCACGTCTCCAATTTAGTTGTAAACTTTTGTGTAAATATAAAAAGCAACTTTTGCACATTCTATCATGTTATATATTGACATGTCAAACACTTTTTAGCATTTATTACTATATTTTCCAGAATTCAGGCAAGGAAAAGTTCCAGCGATTATTTTAATTTCAAATATCAATTTTATCGTTATTATACATTATATATGTGACAGCGTAATGTCACTCGTTTAAAAATTCAGGCTTTTCCGGGTTCAGTGTGGTAAAGATAAGAAACTTTTTTATGCTGTCATTCCTGCTTTCGCAGGAATGACAAGCTGAGAGAATTTTCAATTATAACCATACTTATACTTTCACACTTTTTATATATCAAAACGGTAAATACAGATTTCATAAGTGTTATCGGTTTGTAGTAGTAGGGACACGGTACACCGTGTCCCTACTACTACAAGTGCATAAATTTTATGATTGGAGGAAAATGTGTTGACATAGTATTAAAAAACGAATAAAATATAATAACGGAGAAGTTTGCTAACCCTCAAAACTCTTCACACTTCAGAATCCTTCATAGCGCATTAAAAAATTGAATTTCATGCGGTATAGGTAAAATGTGTCAATGAGAGAAAGAAATATAGGAAGTTATAGCTTTTTTGGTTTAGTTATTTAATATGCTATGACATAATTATAGTTTGATGTTTGTTCTCTGATACGCGTTAATGTTTATAATTAAAAAACCTGAACTACAAGTCTAGGGAGGCAATAAATCAGGATGAGTAAACCCAAAATAACCACAATAGATGGAAATGAAGCGACGGCTTATGGCGCTTATTACGTCAATGAAGTCATCGCTATTTATCCTATTACCCCTTCATCCCCTATGGGTGAACATGCCGATGACTGGGCAGCCAAGGGAGAGAAAAATATATGGGGCACAGTTCCCCAGGTAGTAGAGATGCAGAGCGAAGGTGGAGCCGCTGGTGCTCTTCACGGTTCGCTTCAGACTGGTGCTCTGACCACTACATTTACAGCTTCTCAGGGACTGCTGTTGATGATACCGAATATGTATAAGATAGCCGGAGAGCTAACTTCCGGGGTTATCAACGTGGCAGCCCGTTCTCTTGCGACCCATGCCCTTTCAATTTTCTGTGACCACAGTGATGTTATGGCTACCAGGACTACAGGCTTTGCCCTGATTGCATCCAATTCTGTACAAGAAGTAGTTGATTTTGCACTTATATCCCAGATGTCAACTCTGGATTCCCGGGTGCCGTTCCTGCATTTCTTCGATGGTTTCCGAACATCCCATGAATATGCAAAAATAGAGCTTCCCAGCTTGGAAAACATGCAGGAACTCATTGATAATGATCTGGTAAAAGCCCATAGAGAAAGGGCTCTTTCACCAGATAGACCATTCATCAGGGGAACAGCCCAGAACCCCGATGTATTCTTCCAGGCCCGAGAAGCATGTAATCCATTTTACTTCGCTTGCCCTGAAAAAGTGAAAAAGGCAATGGATAAATTTGCTGGAATTACCGGAAGAAAATATCACCTGTTTGATTATGTCGGCGCACCTGATGCAGAACGAGTTGCAATAATAATGGGATCTTCTGCTGAAACTGCGCAGGAAACTGTTGATTACCTTATGAATACCGGTGGAGAAAAAGTCGGTGTTCTGAAAGTCCACCTGTATAGACCTTTCTCAGTAGAAGATTTCGTAAATTCACTGCCATCTACAGTTAAGGGACTTGCTGTTCTGGATAGAACAAAAGAACCCGGCAGTTCTGGTGAACCACTTTATCTCGATGTTTTAACAGGTCTGAATGAAGCTATTGGTAATGACATAGCTCCATTTGATACCATGCCAAAGGTTATCGGTGGTCGTTATGGTTTATCCTCCAAAGATTTCACCCCTGCAATGGTAAAAGCTGTTCTGGATGAATTGAAAAAAGATAAACCAAAGAACCACTTTACCATAGGTATTGATGACGATGTTACTCATACCAGTCTGGATTATGATCCCAAATTTGATGCAGAAGATCCAAAGAGAGTTCGAGCTTTATTCTATGGTCTCGGTTCTGATGGTACTGTAAGCGCAAACAAAAATTCCATTAAAATCATTGGTGAAGATACTGAGAACTACGCCCAGGGATACTTTGTCTATGACTCCAAGAAAGCTGGTTCTGTAACTACTTCACATTTAAGATTTGGTGAAAATCCAATAACTTCGCCATATCTTATAGATCAGGGTGACTTTGTCGCATGTCACCAGTTCTCTTTCCTGGAACGTTTTAACGTGCTGAAAAAGGCTGAAAAAGGTGCTACATTCCTTTTAAACAGCCCATATGGTCCTGATGAAGTATGGGATCATTTGCCGCGCACTATTCAGAAAGAGATTATTGATAAAGAACTTAAATTCTATGTGGTTGATGCTTATAAGGTAGCTGGAGAAGCGGGTATGGGAAACCGTATCAATACAGTTATGCAGACTTGTTTCTTTGCTATCAGTGGTATTCTCCCCCAGGAAGAGGCAATCCCAGCTATTAAGCAGGCTATTAAAAAGGCTTATGGTAAAAGAGGCCCGGCTATCGTGCAGATGAACTATACAGCAGTTGATAACGCTGTTGCCAACCTGCATGAAGTAGAAGTGCCTGATGAAGTTACCAGTGACTTTGATATTCGTCCACCAGTTCCAGATGAAGCTCCTGAGTTTGTTAAGAATGTCACAGCAAAGATGATGGCTGGCGAGGGGGATGAACTCCCCGTCAGTGCTATGCCTGTTGACGGTACATTCCCTAGTGGAACTACAAAATGGGAGAAACGCAACATCGCACAGGAAATACCCGTATGGGATCCTGATACATGTATACAGTGTGGAAGATGTGTGTTTATTTGCCCCCATGCAGTAATAAGGTCAAAGGTTTACGAACCGGCTTTGCTGGAAGATGCTCCTGAAACTTTTAAGTCTACTGATGCCAAGTGGGGAAGAAGCTTCAAGGATATGAAATTTACTGTGCAGGTAGCTCCTGAAGACTGTACCGGATGTGGACTTTGTGCTGAGATATGTCCAGCCAAGAATAAGCAGGAACCTGATAAAAAAGCCCTTAATATGGAACTACAGGCACCACTCAGGGAACAGGAATTAACAAATCGCGAATTCTTTGATAATATACCGCGACCGGATAGAAAAGAGCTTAACCTCAGTAGAGTAAAAGACCTGCAACTGGTAGAACCTTTGTTTGAGTTCTCCGGCGCTTGTGCTGGTTGTGGTGAAGCTCCTTATGTCAAACTACTGAGTAAGTTGTTTGGCGACAGAACTATGATATCCAACGCCACAGGATGCTCATCAATTTACGGCGGTAACCTTCCTACAACACCTTACACAGTGGATAAAAACGGTAGAGGACCTTCATGGTCTAATTCATTATTTGAAGATAACGCCGAATTTGGTTTTGGTATGCGTCTAGCCCTGGATAAGCAGAATGAATATGCAAAGGAACTGGTAGGTTCTTTGTCATCAGATATTGGTGAAGATCTTGCGGAAGAAATTCTTAATGCAGATCAATCTGACGATGCAGGTATTGAAGCCCAGAGAAACCGGGTTGCCATACTGAAGGACAAACTTGCCAGTATTGATAAGAAAGAAGCTAAAGAGCTTCTGAATCTCGCTGATGTTCTGGTTAAAAAGAGCGTATGGGTTCTCGGTGGTGACGGATGGGCTTATGATATCGGTTACGGTGGACTGGATCATGTATTAGCCATGGGTCGTAACATAAATATCCTGGTGCTGGATACTGAAGTTTACTCCAACACCGGCGGTCAGATGTCAAAATCAACCCCAAGAGCCGCTGTGGCAAGATTTGCCGCTGCCGGTAAGAAAATGGCCAAGAAAGACCTGGCCATGATGCTGATGACCTACGGCAATATCTACGTTGCCCGGGTTGCCATGGGAGCTAACGAAGCCCAAACCGTGAGAGCTTTCCGGGAAGCCGAAGCCTATGACGGTCCTTCAATAATTTTAGCTTATAGCCCATGTACAGGACATGGATATGATATGGTCAATGGCCCTGCCCAGCAAAAAGCCGCTGTGGATTCCGGACATTGGCCCCTGGTACGCTATAACCCTGATCTGACTCTGGAAGGTAAAAATCCATTGCAGTTGGATTCCAAAGACCCAAGTATACCTCTGGAAGACTACGTATACAACGAAACCAGATACAGCGTACTTAAACGCAGTAAACCCGAAGAAGCAAAAGCTTTGCTGGAAATGGCCCAGGATGATGTAAAATCTCGCTGGAAGTTATATAAACATTGGGCCAGTATGCCAGTAGATGAAGAGGAAAAGGAGGAAAAATAATGGATTTATCAGCAACTTACATGGGACTAAAGCTAAATAACCCATTAGTCGTCTCTTCATCGCCTCTATGCAAAGAGATTGACAATATCCGAAAAATGGAAGAAGCTGGAGCATCCGCAGTGGTGCTCCATTCACTCTTCAAAGAACAAATAACCCTGGAAATGAAAGACTTGAATTACTTCCTTAATCAGGGAACAGAGAGTTACGCAGAATCTCTGAGTTACTTTCCCGATATTGAAGATCTGGGAGTAGGACCTGACGGATATTTAGATCATATACGCAAAGCAAAAGAAGCTGTTGATATTCCAATAATTGGAAGTCTGAACGGTGTATCCACAGGCGGATGGATCGAATACGCTAAACTAATGGAAGAAGCCGGTGCTGACGCTCTGGAACTTAATATCTACTACATTCCTACAGATCTGAATATGTCAGGCAGCAAGATCGAGGAAATGTATGTGGAAGTTCTTACCAGCGTTAAAAGTAACATCAGCATACCGGTAGCCGCAAAATTAAGCCCATACTTCAGCTCTTTGCCAAATATGGTAAAACAGTTGAAAGAAGCTGGTGCAAACGCTCTGTCTATGTTTAACAGGTTCTATCAGCCTGATCTGGATCTGAATAAACTGGAAGTTAATCCGAATTTAACCCTAAGCACTTCCGAAGAGCTTCGCCTGCGTCTTAGATGGGTAGCTATTCTATACAGCCGTATTGATATTGACATGGCTGTAACCGGCGGCGTTCATACTGCTGAAGATGCTATCAAGTGCGTTATGGCCGGGGCTAACGTGGCCATGATGACCTCTGCATTATTGAAAAATGGAATTGATCATCTGACAAAGATAAAAGATGGCATGGTAAAATGGATGGAAAGTCGCGAATACGAATCCGTCAAACAGATGCAGGGAGTTCTAAGTCAGAAATCAGTTGCTGAACCAGCAGCTTTTGAGCGAGCTAATTACATGAAAGT
>WJIO01000362.1 GCA_014730235.1 Candidatus Poribacteria bacterium | reverse complement strand
TTTGACCGACTATGGAATTGAAATCCACAGGAACTGAAACTATGGTAAATTCGTTCTGGTTGTTTTCCAATGACACTTCAATTGGTATAGAATAGCTTTTATAATTTAATCCATCGCTGGACATTTTTTACCCCTTTTTTATCATTCTGGCGGCGAAGAATCCATCCATATTGTGATGATGAGGCAAGGCCTGTATATATCCTTCCTGAGTCAACATGTCGCTGAAACCTATTGCACTTATTTCATCTGGAATATCCAGAACAAAATCTGGGTGGGAATTCAGGAAACGTTCTACCACATTTTGGTTTTCCTCCGGTTCAGTTGTACAGGTACAATATAAAACTTTTCCTCCGGATTTTATATATCCGGCTGCGCTGGACAGTATTTCATATTGTAAAGGCGGAAACATACCCAGATATTCAGGGCTAATTCGCCAACGGGTTTCAACGCGCCGCCTGAGAACACCCAGGCCCGAACATGGAACATCAACCAAACATCTATCAATCTGCATACCTGAAAGGTGTTTATCCAAATCCCGGGCATCGGCTTCAATAGTTTTTACAATGTTAATACCAAGGCGATCAATACTCTCCTTTATCAAAGGAAACCTCTCCCGGTCATTATCGAAAGCTGTAATATCTCCCTGATTTTTCATTAACTCGGCCATGTGAGTTGTCTTTCCTCCTGGTGCTGCGCATACGTCAATAACCTTCTCGCCCGGTTTAGGATTCAGAATATGACTGACCAGCATAAAGCTTTTGTCCTGAATCTGGAACCAACCCTCTTTAAAAGCCGAAAGGTCGCTTACGCGCTTTTTCAGGCTTAAAATTTCCACAGCTTCGGAAAGGTTCGGATCAGGCACAGCATCAACGCCGTCATCTTTCAGAAATTGAATAAGTTGATCTCTGGTTGTTCTCAACATATTTACTCGCATATAAATGGGCGGTCGCCGGTTATTGGCAGAGCATATTTTGATCGCTTCGTCAGTTCCATATCTATTCACCCAGCGTTTAACAAGCCATTTGGGATGAGAATATTTAACAGATATATGGTTTACAGGATAGGTGTCTATTGGTGGATATTTCAGGTTATCTATTTCTCTTGAAATTCTTCTGAGAACAGCGTTGACAAGACCATGAGAACCATCATATCCATAAATTTTCGCCAGCTCCACCGATTCATTGACGGCTGCGTGGTGAGGTATGCTGTCCAGAAAAAGCATCTGGTATATACCTATCCTGAGAATTTCAATGATGGAGGCTACGTTACGGGCTTTTGATCGGCGGATTTTACGAAGTCTTCGTTTATTAACGTATTGGTCTATAAACCAATCCAGAGTACCGCGCCATCTGATTGCGCCATAGACGATCTCTGTAAGCAGAGAGGTATCAAGTTCATTAAGATTTTCATTTCTGATAATACGGTTTAAAATATTCCTGGCTCTTCCACCTTTTGCTTTTAGATCAAGCATAAGTAATAGAGCGAGTTCCCGGGGATTACTGATCTTGTTTGACGTTTCCACTCTTATAAGCCTGTATTTCTGACAGCATTATTCTGGCTGGTCTGTAAGCTGCATCCCATTTTAAGGCTTCCTTGAAGAACTGAGCAGCCCTCTCATGATCACCTGCGTTCATATAAGCCGCTCCCAGGTTATAATTGGCTTCGGGAGATTTAGGCCGGGTTTTAACAGCTTTTGAAAAATGTTTTATCGCTTTATCTGTCTTATTAACTTTCATGTAGCAGGTTCCCAGGTTAAGATGGGCTTCATGCCAATCGGGCCATTTTTCCACCACCTCTGAAAATTCCGGTATTGCTTCAGCATATCGTCCCATTTTACACATGGATATTCCAAGCTTAAAACCAGCATCTCTGAAGGATGGATTGAGTCTTTTGGATTCTTTAAGTTCGTCTATGGCTTTGTAATACATCTTTGCGTCATAATAGGCAAGGCCAAGGCTGTATCTTACATTGGCTAATTCAGGATTGATTTTTACCGCCTCTTCCAGATGTTTTATCTGCTTGCTTAAATCCCCTATCTTTTCGTAACAATAGGCCAGGTTTACATGAGTTTCCACCATGTCGGGTTTTAGTTTTAAAGCCTGGTTGAATTTTTTTATAGCTTCAGTATAGCTCATGGATTCCATATCTGCACAGCCCGCGTTATGCAGCTTCTTGGCTTTGTTGGCTACCATCTGCTCCTTGAATATATTTCTTACATACTCGCCTTCTTCAAAACCAGCAGCCCTGTCAAAGGCTTCCTCTGCTTCTTCATATCTATCAAGCCTCGCCAGAACCAGAGCTTCGTTATAGCTGTATTGTTTTTCTTTTGGCTCAAGCTTTGCGGCTTTTTTGAATTCTTCCAGGGCAGCCAGATACATTTTCATACTGTAATAATAAAGCCCCACAATATTATGGGCTTCTGCGTCGTCGGGTTCCAGGCGCAGATATTTTCTCATCTGTGCTGCGGCTTGCTGAAGATCACCTTTATGCCAGTAAACCCCGGCCAGATTCCAGTTGGCGTCGGGATCATCTTTTTTGAACTTAACGGCTTCCTTAAGTATATTTATTGCATCGTGATACATACCAATCCGGGTGTATACAAGGCCTAGATTGATACAGGAGTTTAAATATAGCTCAGGATGCATCATCAGGTTTACATTTGAATAGGCAGTGGATTTTAATATATCAATAACACGTTTGAAATTCTCTATGGCTTCGTAATGGTTATTGTTTTTCATATACATAACGCCTAGATCGTATATGAGGGTGGGAGAACCTGGGTCTACAGCCAGAGTCGCTTCCATGCTTTCAATGGCTTTGTCCATCTGATTTTGCTGGTAATATTCAGTGGCTTTTTCCAATCCGCTGTTTATGGATTTGGCTTTCCCAAATATATTGGCAGATGTTTCGCCGGTATAATCGGGATCCTTTCCGGTGTATTTTGACCGCCATTGCCTTTGAATTCCTCGTTCCCTTTCTGTTGCTTTTATAATTCCCAATCTTTCGGCAAATTCCTTTTCGTAATAATCAATATCTTCTTGAGTTGGAACATATGGATGCTCTTTGGCATATTCAGGATGCGTAAGGTAGAATTCAGCCTTTTCCAGATCGCGTATTCGATGGATCCTGGCATATTCCTCGACCATTGCCATGCTTATCTCCCGGGGAACATAAGAACCTTCGTTATCCTCAGCTTCTTTTGGTTCAGCCTTAGATTGCTTGATTTCGATCGGTTTGGGTTTGGGTTTATGATATAGTCCGCAGGATGACACCAGAAAGGATAATATTAAAATAGCAGTAATCGCTGATATGAATTTCATTTTAATCACCAACATTATGTATATTCGATCAATTTCCTGTAAATGATTTCAACTCTTCAAGCATTATGCGAGCCTGTCGATAGGCGGGATCTAGTTCCAGGGCCCTTTGAAAGAGCTTTGAGGCATCGTCATAATTTTCTATATTCATGTAAGCTGCACCCAGGTTATAATGGGCTTCGGCTGATCCTGGTCTTAACTGGATGGCCTTTCTAAATTCCTCGATAGCGGCAGCTATGTTGTTTGTTTTCATGTAGCATGAACCCAGATTGAGATGCGCTTCAAAACCGTTTTCTGAAAGAAGACATTCTTCAAACTGTTTTGCTGCTTCATTATATCTTTCCTGTTTGTAAAGGGCCTTTCCCATCTGGAAATGGGCGTCTTTAAAGGATGGTTTCAGTTTTATAACCTTTTTGAATTCTTCCACTGCTTCGTAATATCTCTGGGCATCGGAATAGGCCAGGCCAAGGTTATAATGGATTTCAGGCATATCCGGCTCCAGTTTAATGGCCTCCTGAAAATGATATATCTGATTATCTATATCATCCTTCATCCTGTAACTAACGCCGATATTAAAATGGGCTTCCATCATATCGGGCTTAAGCCTTATCACCTCTTTGAACAGATCAATGGCTTTGGTGTATTCCATATTTTCCATTGCCGTATGACCTTCGTTATACAACCTTCTGATTTTATTGGCCCTGAACTGTTCTGTATATCGTCGACGAACATCCGCCCCGTCTTCGAGGCCTTCTGCCTTTTCAAAGGCCTTTATGGCTTCATCCTCTTTTCCCATTTCAGCCAGAACCAGCCCTAGATTGTAGCTGTATTGCTTTTCATCAGGATTAAGCTGCACTGCTCTTTTGAATTCATCCAGGGCGGCTTCGTTTAAGTCTCTGCGATAATAGAGCAAACCTATAAAATTATGAGCTTCTGCATTATCGGGATCAATATCAATACATCGGCGCATCTGCTGTGTGGCTTTATCAGTATCACCCATCGCATAATACGCGCTGGCCAGGTTGCAGTTAGCATCCAGATCATCAGGTCTGAATTCTATGGCTTCCTGGAGAATATCCACAGCGTCCTGGTACATTCCCAGACGTGTGTAAATAGAGCCTAGATTAACGCATGAACCGACATAGGCATCGGCATACATGGCCGTGTTGATTTTGCTGTATCCTGTGGCTTTTATGACTTTCAGGGCTTCACGAAGAAGCTTTACAGCCCTTGGGAGATTCTCTTTGTTGTAATACATAACTCCCAGGTTATATAATATGGCCGGGGCGTCAGGTTTGATTTTCAAAGCTTTTTCCATCTCATCAATGGCATCATCCAGGCGATCTTCTTTATACAGGCGCATGGCTTTCTGATAATGTTTCCCGGCTGGGTCCTGCTCAAATATTAACTGGGCTGCACCCTCGCCGCCGCTTCTGGCCAGTTTTTCAATTAAACCCCTGTATTTTTTTGATCCCAGATCCCGGCTTCCGGGTCCGGCTGGTGGGTTATTCATATATATCCTTCTGGCTTCCATAAAGCCCACCCTGTCTGCCGTTGCTTTGAAATCGGGATACATATTCTCAAGAAAATCCCGCTCGAATTTCTCAATATCCTCCGGAGTGGGTTCATAGGGGTTGGCCTTTGCGTATTCGGGATCTTTAAGCCTGCGTCTGACTTCAACAGGATTAGAGATCTGGTGAATTCTGGCATATTCATCAATCATCTCCGGTGTAATATTATTATCCGCTTCAACCTGTTCTATATCACTTTCTGTTTGCTGTTCCTTTACCGTTTCCGGTTCAGGCGGCGGTTGAACAGCGCATCCGAAAATTAAAAATGCTGTAATAAAATATATTATTTGCTTGAATCTATAAATTTTCATAAATTTCCGTCCTTATAAGCTTAGCTGGAACATCAAGCCTTTTTTATTATTAAATTATTTATCTAATATGAGTATATCATACAAACTGCATTATAATCAAGGAGGTCAAAGGAAAAAGTGTCTGTCTCAATTATGACTAACCTATTAAATTGAGACAGATATAAGGAAAAAACTTGACATAAAAATCCTACTGGGCTATTATATATTCCGGAATCCTTTGGCAGCTTTTTAGTCTATTTACAAGGCGAGAAATGTTCTTAAATAGTTTAAATTTAAGCCGCAGAGGTTTGAAATATCAGGAACGTAGATATGAGTTGACTTACGTTCTTTAGTATATATTTGGTAGTTATAAATTTAGACATATCCACACACGATTTCGTGTGTGGATATGCTTTTGAAGAGGTAATTAATAAACCTTGAATAAAAGGGAACTTTTTGTAACCTTTGAAGGTATAGAAGGAGCAGGGAAAAGCACCCAGGCCAGGCTTTTGGAAAAATATGTTTCCGAGCTTGGTTATCCGGTATTTTTAACCCGGGAACCTGGTGGAACCTTTATATCCGAACAAATAAGAAAAATAATTCTGGAACCTCAGAATACCAAGATGACCGAAGTTACCGAACTTTTTCTTTATCTTGCCTCAAGAGCTCAACATGTAAAGGAAATTATATTACCGAATTTAAATAAAGGTGTAATTGTTATATGCGATCGTTTCAGCGATGCTACCCTTGCATATCAAGGCTATGCTCGCGGTCTTGATGTGGATTTTTTGAAAGAGATAAATAAAGTAGCAACTGATGGTCTTGAGCCTGATCTGACAGTACTTCTGGATATGGAAGTAAAAGACAGTTTGCTAAGAAAACAGGATCAGGTACTTAACCGTATAGATAAAGAAAATTTTGAATTTCATAATAAAGTCCGGAGAGGTTATCTTGAAATAGCCAAAAAAGAACCAGATCGAGTAAAAGTTGTTGATGCCAACAGCGTTATTGATAATGTTCACAAGAATATAACCAGACTTATAGACGATTTATTATCCGGTTGTTTTTGAGAATAGAAATAATCGGTTTAATTCGGATAATTTATTATGCTGGATGATGTGATGGGTCACGGGAGTGTAGTAAAAAGCCTGAAAAATGCCCTAAGATCCAAAAAAATCGCTAATTCATATTTATTTTCCGGCTTAGAAGGCATTGGCAAGGAGTTTGTCGCCCTTAATTTTGCAAAAGCTCTGAATTGTAATGAAGTAGACGATGATTGCTGTGACAAATGTATTTCATGCCGAAAGATAAACGACGGCAATCACGCTGATGTTATGATTATCCGTCCAGCAGGAACAAGACTTAAAATCGACCAGATGCGCGTTCTTCAGCGTCAGGGGTCTTATCGAGCAGTGGAAGGTAATTACAAGGTGTATATGATTACTCAGGCAGAGAAAATGACAGCAGAAGCAGCCAATTCAATTTTAAAAATCCTGGAAGAACCGCCGGGATTAATGGTGTTGATTTTGTTGACATCCATATATACAGCTATACTGCCTACCATACGATCTCGGTGTCATTCCCTTAAATTCAATCCAATCCCATTAAATTTGCTCAGAGATGAATTGGTTAGTCGTATGAATATAACGGAATCAAAAGCAAAATGGGCGGCTTTACGATCCAGAGGGATGGTGGGTAAAGCGTTGGAATTGATTAAGTCAGATAAAGATGATTCCGAAGATAAATTGTCAAAAGATCTTCTTAGATTAAGCGATGGTAGTAGAAAATTCTTGTTAAATATATTCAAAAATGCCGAAAGTCTTGGAAAAACAGAAAACGCTTTAGATATTCTTATAAGCTGGTATAGAGACTTACTTCTGGTAAAACAAAACTATCCTGAGGAGCTTTTGGTTCACAGTGATGAGATCGAAAGTTTAAAAAAGATTGCCAGTCAATATTCCGATATTCAGATGGAAAACCTTATTAGGAATACCATTAAAATAAAATACCTTATACAGAGAAACATAAACTCGAACCTGGCTCTGGAAGTTATGATGCTCCACTCCTTTGATAACCTTACCACAAGGTTTTAACTACCTCAAATACTACGAATTCTGATAAGTATTCAAATTAAACTAGAATAGTCAGCTCACAATTTGACGGTTTATTAGACCATGAGGTGGTGGGCAATGTGGAAGAGATTAGTGTAGTAAGGGTAAAGATACCTGAGCAAGGTATTTTGGTCTTTGATTCAAATGATTTGGAGCTAAAGATAGGTGATTATTGTGTAACAGAAGATAAAGAGAATGAAGAATTTATAAATCTTGGCACTGTTAAAGCGTTGTTAAAAATACCAAAGCCTGCTTCGCAGGTTGATATTCCCAAAATAGTTAGATTAGCTAATGATGATGATATAAGGTATTTCCAGGAAAAAAAACAAAAGGAAATAGAAGCAAGGGAAATATGCCGTAAAAAGATTAAAGACCGGAATTTACCTATGAAATTGGTAAAAACCCGGTTCTCAGCCAATAACCGAAAAATAACCTTTTATTTTACATCGGAAAGAAGGGTTGATTTTCGTGAGCTTGTAAAGGACCTGGCTTATATATTTAAACGTCGGATTGAACTTCGTCAGATTGGTGTAAGGGACGAAACCAAGATGTGTGGAGGATATGGATGTTGTGGCCTTCCTCTGTGCTGCTCTAATTTCCTGAAAAAATTAGGTCGAATGGAAATTAAAATGGCAAAAGAACAGGATATGACTCTGACTCCATCAAAAATATCCGGTGTCTGTGGACGGCTTTTATGCTGTCTTCGATATGAAAACGAATGGTACCATGATATGAAAGAGGTTATGCCTGAAGTAGGTAGTAGAATTAAGACTAATGGTATCAAAGGCACTGTGGAAGAATTGGATTTATTCCACAGCATTGTCAAAGTAAGAGATGAAAGTGGAAGATTGTTAGAGATACCTCTAAGAAGTTTGATGAGGCAGAAGAAAGGGAAGTGTGAAAATAAAAAAACTTGCTTGTTTCCAGAAAAGGAGAGTCGGGATGAATAAATTTTATGTTACCACTCCTATATATTATGTCAACGATGTACCCCATGTAGGTCATGCCTACTGTACCATAGCTGCCGATGTAATGGCCCGTTATCACCGCCTTATGGGTGACGATGTTTTCTTCCTGACCGGAGTTGACGAACACGGCCAGAATATCGAGCGAATATCGGCAGAAAAGGGCATGTCCGAACAGGAATATTGTGATAACATAACAGCCCGGTTCATGGCCCTCTGGAAAAGGCTGGAAATATCCAACGATGACTTTATTCGCACTACCAGCGAAAGACATAAAGCAGCGGCTCAGAAATTCTTTAAAGTAGTTCGGGATGCTGGTGATATATATAAAGCACCGTATGAAAGCTGGTATTGTGTGCGATGTGAAAAATTCTACCGGGAAAATGAACTTCTGGAAGGTAATTCATGCCCTATACATGAGCTTCCTGCTGAATGGGTTAAGGAGGAAAACTACTTCTTTGCCTTGTCAAAATATCAGGATAAGCTTTTGAAATTTATCAACGATAACCCGGATTTTATACAGCCGGAAAGCCGACGCAACGAAGTCATAAGCATTATCGAATCGGGCTTGGATGACAGGAGCGTTACCCGTTCCACAGTTAAATGGGGAATACCAATACCTGACGATCCTGATAGTGGGGTTCTATATGTCTGGGTGGACGCTCTGAGCAACTATATCTCAGCCATTGGATACAACGACGATCCGGAAACTATGGAGAGATACTGGCCGGCAGAATTACACCTTATAGGTAAAGAAATACTATGGTTCCATGCCATTATCTGGCCTGCTTTGCTTATGTCAGCAGGTCTTCCCCTGCCAAAACAGATATTTGGTCATGGATGGCTTACCAAAGGCGGTAAAAAACTAAGCAAAACAACCGGCAACGTCATTGTTCCCGATGAATTGATAGACGAATTCGGAACTGATGCTGTAAGATATTTCTTTATAAGGGAGTATACCTTTGGAAGTGATGGAGATTTTACCCGGGACGCTTTCATAAACAGAATTAACGGGGATCTCGCCAATGATCTTGGTAACTTGTTAAACCGAACCCTGGCCATGGTAAAACAGAACTTCGGTGATTATGTACCTGAACCAATGGATGAATTACAGGGCACAGATGGTGAACTCGTAGAATTAGCTCAAAAAACTTTTGAGCTTGCACGACCATACATGGATAAACTTGATTTCAGCACCGCCCTGGAAACTATCTGGGAACTGGTGCGAAGGGCTAACAAGTATATTGACGAAAGTGCACCCTGGCAGTTGGCAAAAGAACCGGATAAGCAGGACAGGCTGGCGACTATACTTTATAACTGTATAGAAACCCTTCGATTCCTGGCTATACTGGTATCACCATTTATGCCCGGGGCTTCCCGACAAATTCTGGATCAAATAGGCCTGGGGAATAAAACAGATGAATATAACTATGACCATCTGAAATGGGGGTTTACACCTGCCGGCG
Organism: Candidatus Poribacteria bacterium; assembly: GCA_014730235.1. Classification (GTDB taxonomy): domain Bacteria; phylum Poribacteria; class DTPJ01; order DTPJ01; family WJIO01; genus WJIO01. The sequence continues at coordinate 3,759 of WJIO01000362.1, read as the reverse complement.
TTACCCTGGGTAAGGTCGAACCCATTTTCCCAAGGATTGAAGTTGAGAAAAAGCAGCAACCAAAGTCCAAAGACTCGGAGATCACTATTGATGATTTCAAAAAAGTCGATCTAAGGGTTGCAGAGGTACTTAACGCTGAAAAAATTGAAGGCGCAGATAGACTGCTCAAGCTTATAGTAGACCCCGGCACAGGAGCCAGAACAGTAGTAGCCGGAGTAGCAGAACATTACAATCCTGATGAGCTTGTAGGTAAAAAAGTAGTAATTGTTGCCAACCTTAAGCCTGCAAAGGTTAGAGGGGTAAAATCAGAAGGTATGATATTGGCTGCTGTCAGCAAGCAGGAACTTGATATCCTGACAATAGAAAAAGACATTCCACCGGGAACGAGGGTTAGATAGGATTAATATGCTTGTAGATACACATGCACATTTGCAGATGAAAGACTATAAAAAAGACCTGGATGAAGTTATCAAAAGGGCTTCAAGCTATGGAGTTGATAATATAATAAACGCAAGCTTTGACCTTCCATCCAGCAGAAAAGCCATCGAATTGACTGAAAAATATGATAACATCTTCGCATCAGTGGGTATACATCCCCACGACGCGAAGATGCTGAATGACGAAGCCCTGGCGGAACTCAGGAGGATGGCGGAAAATCCAAAGGTTGTGGCTATAGGCGAAACAGGTTTGGATTACTACAGGGATTTGTCACCCCGACCAGTGCAAAAAAAAGCTTTTGAGAAACATATACAAATGGCCCTGGAAATGGATATGCCCATCATAATTCACAACAGGGATGCGCATAAAGACACTCTGGAAATGCTGGATACATATTCCGATAGTCTGAAAGGTGTGATGCATTGCTTCTCAGGGGATGTGGATTTTGCAGATAAGTGTATAAAGTTAGGTCTGTATGTATCCTTTGCCGGGCCTGTAACTTACCCAAAGTCCGATGAACTCAGAAGGGTTGCGGCTTTTGTGCCGGAAGATTCTTTCTTTTTGGAAACTGATTGTCCGTTTCTGGCTCCTCAGTTCAGAAGGGGTAAGCGAAATGAACCAGCTTATGTGAAATCGATAGCCCAGAAAGTCGCTGAAGTAAGACGCATGTCTTTTGAAGAAGTGGCAAAAATAGCAACGCAGAATGCTGAATCCCTTTTCGGGGTTGGTTATGCTGGTTCTTAGGTATAAATAATAAAAATCAGGAGGGGTAAAAATTGTATAAGAAGCTGTCTAATGTTAAACTAAAAAGCGGCGAAGACATGGATATTGGCGTGGTTACAGCCCCTGATCAGGACTTTGCCGACCGGATGATGGATGTATTGAACCACAAAGGTGATCCCTGGCTTATCCATGTTGAAAGGGCCTTGAAAGGTGATATAAAAGAACTGGAAACCCGTTTCTATATTGGACATCTGGATGGTCATGTTATAGCCAATATTATGACAGTGGAATACAACCGGACTGGTATACTGGGCCATGTTTTTACCCGTCCCGAGCACCGTCGAAAAGGTGCTTGCAGTTTGGTAATGGATTACCAGATGGATGATTTCAGAAAGCATGGTGGAGGTGTTCTGCTACTGGGAACAGGTTATGATTCCCCGGCCTACTGGATATACCATGCTCATGGTTTTAGAAGTATGTCTGAAGGTTCTGGTTTTATGCGATATGCGACCGACAGCGATTTTGAGGAAGAGCATTTTACATCTGGTAACGTGGAAGTTGTTGATGTAGCCTGGAAACACTGGCCTGTATTGAATGTATTAACATCCGTTCCGGGTATCGAGATCATGAGAAGTCTTTCTATGGGGCTTTATGGCATTGCAAATTTCGAGGGCGGATTCCTGAGGTTTATGAAATCTTTAGAGAACGACGATAGAAAAAAAGCAAAATTAATGGAATCCGAATATGGCGCAGTTGTAGGTTGCATAACCTTAAATCCCGATGAAAGATGGCATGGAGAAGTTTATATGCTGGATATGTTCCTTCATGATAATTTTATATCCGGTTATGATAAATTGGTAGAATCAATAGATATGCCCGATGGAAAAATCCAGTGTTATGTTGATGCTACTTCTCCTGATGAAAAAATTAAGGCCCTGGAAAAAACAGGCTTTAAACAAGAAGCGGTTATGAAAAACCAATTTATGTGGAATGATAAGCCTTTTGACGTTTTATTGTATTCCAAATTTAAATAATCAAACACCTGTAGTATAAAGGAAAAAATATGGAAACCAGAAAACGTGAACGTTTGTTACGTCCATTGTTGATAGGAATTATCTTACTGGTCATAAATGTATATTGGATTATTGTGGCCGAGGCAATGTTTTTTAGAGTTCACATGACGGTTATATCGTTATTTTTCAACTGTGTTTATACGCTTTTTGTTGTTGTTATTCTGAATCAGGTAATAAAAAAATTCCTGCCTAAATCAAGCCTTAGCAAAAGCGAACTCCTGATGATATACACTATGGTAACAATGGCATCAGCTATGGCAGGTCATGGCTTGATGCAGTTGCTTATACCGATCATGGGACATGCTTTCTGGTATGCCACTCCCGAAAACGAATGGGCTGATACTTTCCATCGCTACCTACCTGATTGGTTGACCGTACAAAATCACGAAATACTACAGGATCATTACAAGGGTTACTCAACTTTTTATACAATGGAGCACATAAGGGCATGGATTATACCTGTGCTTTCCTGGACGGGTTTTATTTTCGTCTTTGTCTTTCTGATGTTATGTGTAAATGTAATTGTTCGCAAACAATGGGTAGAACAGGAAAAACTTGCTTATCCTATCATACAGCTTCCCTATGAATTAATTGATGAACCCAATCGCTTTTTTAAAAACAAAATAATGTGGATTGGTTTTGGTATAGCCGCCGCCATTGATATTCTCAATGGATTACATCAGATCTTTCCAGCTGTTCCCGGCTTACATGTAAAACTTAACAATATCGGTCGCTATTTTGTATCAAGACCCTGGAACGCCATTGGATGGACGCCTATATCTTTTTATCCATTTGTGATTGGTATGGCCTTCTTCATACCTCTGGACTTATCCTTTTCGTTGTGGTTTTTCTTTTTATTCTGGAAGGCCCAGCGTGTCCTTTGGTATGCCCTGGGGTTTTCCATGTCCGGGGGTTCCTTTTCTGGTTTTAGGAGCATAATAGAGCAGTCCTCTGGCGCATATCTTGCCGTATTTGCCATGGCCATGTGGGCTACCAGAAAACACCTGTGGAATGTATTTAAAAAAGTCTTTGGTCGGGGACAGGATATTGACGATTCCAACGAGCCAATATCATACAGAGCGGCGGTAATAGGTATGATGATCGGCGGCTTGTTGCTACTTGGTTTCTGTTACCAGGCTGGAATGTCTATATGGGTAGCCGTTATTTTCTTTGTTGTTTATTTTGGTATAATAACATCAATAACGCGCATGCGAGCTGAGATGGGTGTACCCGTACATGATATGCACAATGGCGGGCCTGATCAGCTTATGTCCACAGGCATTGGAACGAGAATGCTTGGTGCGAGAAATCTATCCATATTATCCCTGTTCTGGTTTTTCAATCGCGCCCATTACAGCGATGTGATGCCTTATCAGCTTGAAACATTTAAAATTGCAGAAAAAACTGAGTCCAGCAACAGGAATATGTTTATAGCTATGCTGGTGGCTGTATTTCTTGGTATAATCGCCACGTTCTGGGGATTTCTTCATCAATCTCACCAGGTGGGTATGGCAGGTCGTCTGGA
>WJIO01000361.1 GCA_014730235.1 Candidatus Poribacteria bacterium | reverse complement strand
TATCAAGCTTATCTTCCAGATCCTTTGCTATTTTCCCATACTGTTCCCTGGGTATAAGGTTATTACCTTCACCGGGATCTCGCTTCAGATCATATAATTCCCGCATGACTGAACCAGGTTTCAGGGAATCAGGAGATATACGGCAGCGTATTGCAATGGCCTGTATCCTGTATTTCCAGTCGTGAGCCAGGTCTTCCAGTTCCGAATGTAACTCAAGACGTATGAATTTGTATTGTTGCGTATGTATGGAGTAGTGATCAAACTGCACAGGCCCACCCTCTCCCTGGTGTTCATGACGTGTATAGCTGCAAACATAATCCAGACCACTGGATTCTTTACCCTGAATCCGGGGTAAAAGGCTTTTTCCCTGTGCTTTGGGAATAGGTGGTAGGCCTGCTATATCAACTATAGTAGGTGTAACCTGAGCCGATTCGCTTAAGCCACTCAAAGCTATTCCTGAAGGTAACAATGATGGACAGTGGAAAATTATGGGAATATGCAGTATTTCATTATAAAGGTTTACCTTCTTTTCGATAAAACCATGTTCCCAGAATTCCGTTCCATGGTCTCCAGCGATTACAATCAGGGTGTTTTCAAGTATACCTATCTCTTTAAGACCTGTAAAAATCCTGCCTAAATAGTGGTCTGTGTAACTGATGTCCGATTCGTATTGATTATGGTACGAATCACCCCACATGGTTTTCCAGGGTTCTGGCGCATCCCAGGGTTCATGGGTGTCGTTTACATGGGTATATACAAAGCACGGAGCTTCGGTATGGTTTTCAGCAAATCTTTTCAGAGTGAATTCTTCCGTCCATTCCATATGCTGATTATAGATAGCACCCGGGTTATGCTCATCAAATCCCCGGTCAAAACCATATCTTGCATGGGCACTGTAGGGGTTACTGCTGTTTACACCGGCGAATGTTCGGTATCCGTGCTCTTTTAAGTGTTCTGCAAGTAGAGTAAAAGACGAACTCAATGGATGCTGATCCCTCAACAGCGTGAGATCATGGGTAAGGGGGTATAAACCTGTATGCAAGGTTATATTCTGCGGGAGAGTCCAGCCGCAGTTAGCTATGGCATCTGTGCAGTAAACACCATCTCTTGCCAGTCGATCCAGATGAGGTGCTAAATCTTTATGGTATCCATGACAGCGTAGATGGTCACGTCTTATTGTCTCCAGAGATACCAAAAGTATATTAGGATTATTCATGGCTTAATTCCTTTGGCAGAGACACAGTAAACTGTGCCCCTGCTTTGAGTATTCTATTTAACTCTGAGAGTAGCTTTCATTGACTCAATAATCTTAGGATTAAGAGTTGGGAATTTTTCCAGATAAGCAATTCTTTCTTTGTTAAGCTCAACTACCATCTTATCTCTAACTGAATTATCATAAATAAGTTTTGGATTAAAACTATCCATATCGTAATTCATGCCATGTTCATCAGTTACGCCGCCAACCAATATTTTTGTTCCAAAATCACTGCTGTCAGCCCATCGGGCTGTGTCTCTGAATAATGCCCTGGACATGTAGCCAATACCGTTTTTCCAGGGTCTGATAGGCTGTCTTATAATTTTAGAGCGGTCTTTCTCGTCTCTTATTTCACCAACTCCACCTGTATTCATGACAAAACAGCGAATCTTGTCTTTGAATTTACTGGCAAATTCGTAGAACATATTACCTTCTTCACCTTCGGGCCCCACAATAAATGGATTTGTACCAACGACGCGTACTGACTGGCCGGCTTTGGCTGGATCACCGGCGGCTGTTTCGATGGATTCACCAAGCATGAAATAACCGGCAGCCTGTTCCGGTGTAGGAATTTCCTGGATTATAGGAACTACTGTATTTCTACGGGTGTTAAAGAAAATAAACAGTCCATCCAGTTCAGACACAGGTGGAATATCAATGCTTTCATAAACCCTATTTTTAGGTAATGAGGATATAGGCAGAATGCCCCTACCGTTGGCGCAGAGGTCTTCTTCCAGGTAACCTATTCCACCTTTGGCATCTACATAGAGGTTTTGAGATACGAAGTCCGCTGATTTTGTGGCAGGTTTCAGCAATAAGTCATCGTCATCCAAGTCTGTCTTAAGGAACAGGGCTTGTTCAGTTCCCATTACACTACCGTCGCTCATACGAAGACCGACAAAATCGTCCTGGGTAAGTAACGAGGCTTCACCTTCCCTGTCAAGATAATGGGTATGACCAACATTGGTAGTTTTTCCTGTACCTGAAAGACCAAATATTACAGTTCCGTATGTCTTGATTTCTTCTGATTCAACATCTAAAGCCTTTATTATTTTTGAAGCGGCGTGGACGCCAAGAATACCATTTTGCTTGGCCTGATACATGGCCATTCTCAGGAAACCCTTTTTGACTTCACCCATGTAATCGCTGCCAAGACCAACGGTTACACCGATTTCCGGAAATGCGTAAAATCTACCGAAAGTTCCGGTGTTTATATCAGGAAGCATAATAATATACAGATCAGGTGCATCCGGGATGGGATCTACTTCCCGCAGCATTTTACCCCACATGTAACCAATGTGATGATATGTAGGATTCTTACTGCTGACAAGAAAATTACAGTTAAACGTAAAGTTGGGATCACTGCCGCTACCCATTACCCTGTGGACATAATCAATAGGTAGCATGTTGGCGTGTCCCTTGAATTCTTCTTCATCAACACAACCACCAAAGACTCTGGCCAGATTTACATCAATCTGATCCATGGTCTCATTTTGCTCTTTAGACATATTCTGCAAGGTTACTTTTTCACTGCCGACTGTTACAGTATATTTGGCAGAACGGCTTCTTACGCGGGTATCCCAGTTAAAGCCACTGTATTTTGTCCTTTGACCTGTTACTTCAGATATTATTCTCAGGGAAGGTCCCATATATTCTGTTACGTTAGTAGCCGAATGCTTCGACCTTGCGATAATCTCTTTTACCTTTTCAAGAACGAAATCGTATTTCCCCATACTTAATCTCCTTTTTTGATATAGTTATATTTGTTTGTATACTTATCCGTTGACTTATTTAAATTATTTTTTGATTATTCTCGGGTAATCGGGTTGGAGATATAAACCTTAGTTTATATCATTTTTTATTTTTTGTGACATGAGGATACTTAGTAGAATAGTATACCAGAATATAGGAATTTAGGCAAGGTGAAATTTTTCATCACCTATATAATAAAGCGCAGAAGATATAGGTTTAAGAGACACACTAAAACTGCTCGAGTTGTTTGGAATTACTTTTTCTTCTAATACATCATAGACTTGTTCAACTGGTTCTGGCAGTCTAAATATTCTTTTGCCACCTGAAAGGGTATGAATTCCCAAAAGATTAGAAGAAACATAGATGACGTCGCCTTCTTCATTGTATATATGGACACAGGCATAATCTGCGATACCGCGTAGAACCGATGCCGGTATGTTCGGTGAAGCAACGTATATAGATGTCCACTTGTCGAATTCCTTAACCCCAAAACCGGGCATACAGCTGCCCTGAGAATATACTACCTGACCTAAAATTACCGCTTCTTCGTCCTCAAGATGAAAATGGGGTGAGATAAGCCTTTCAGTTCCCCAGAACAAATCCTGCGGCCGTTTTCTGGTTATGGGATGATTGAAGTTCACTATGTGCATAAAAGAACTCCATGGCTGTTTTCCCATACCAAACTTAAAACCTGTTAAGTCATTCATATTATCAATAGATGCGGTTTCATCGAGATAACCCGGAGCGTATATCCATAAAGCAGCCCGATCATCTCTTTGTATCTCTTTCTTGAGGGTTTCACGACGATTCTTATCAAGGTGAAAAACGTTAAGGAATATATACAGTTTATATGGCTTTAAATTTCCATCCAGAAAATCATCCAGCAGATACACATCATAAGGTGCACCGATGCGAGGTAACCCCTGTAAATTCTGGTGTAAGATAAGAGATACATCAAGACCGTTATCCAGGGATTCGTATAAAAAGCTTTCATCATCCACAAGAACAGCGATCTCTGAGATTGATGATCTGTCGGTTTTAACAGTGAGATCACCTTTTTCCTTGAAACGCTTTATCTCCCAGAAAATATCATCATCGGCGTTGGGAAAAGTCCATACACCTTGACCGTGAGTAACTACATAAGAGAAATTCCGGCGCAGTATTGCACGACTCTGGTTTACATCAGCCGCCCTTCCATAAGTTGTATGAAATTTACCTGTATGAAGACGGGAATCCTCCTCGTATATGTATAACTTACCATGATGACGAACCGATTCTGATGGCAGCATACATGGGCCATGCCCCCCAATACCCCGGAAGCCATAGCTGTATGGACTCACCAGAAAATCCACATTCGGTGATTCTAGAACTTTTTTTAAACCTAAATGACCGCTTCGCTGAAGTGTGCTGTAGTCACCTTCTGACCATCTTTCGTGCCATTCTGAAAAGAAACATGAGTTCCATGACATCTCCATAAGATAACCATAAAAAGCTCCAGCCAGACTCATTCCATTTGTGCTGGATTTGACTGTATCACAGAATTCTACTATTAGATCAGCGCATAAATCCGCAAGACATTGGAAATAATCAATTACATTGCGCTCTTGTATTGGATCCCGGAATGTATAATTCATTGCCTTTAGCTGCTGTTCTTCAGATGGAACTTGAGCTGTATCAAATGTAACCTGATCATTCCCCCATGTCTTACGCAGTACCGAGATGTTGCTATTATACTTTTTGCGAAGCCACTGCTGAAAATGCTGCTTCATCGGTTTGCTGTAGTCGCCGCATGGGTTGGCCATAGATGAATTACGCTTGCACCATTCACCTGTATGTCCTGCCCCTACCTGATAGGCGATAGCGCGTCGGGACATTCCTTCTTTGTGCATATGTTCTGCAAAGGCCTGGAGAAATTCTTTTGCCTCTTCACGCCATATTCTGGATGCAAAGGACTGCTGAAGCTGTATACCGAGGGATGTAATCTCACACTCTTGCGGGTGAAGTTCCTGCCACCAGGGTTTATTCTGCTCCAGGTTAATCCGCAAATGGAAACGGGCTTCAGGATCGGCTTTAATAACATTTTCAAATTTGGCATCAACAGATAAAAAATCAAAATTTCCTTTTCTATCCGGACCAGGGCCACACCATGCTTCGCCTACATCAAAGGCATATATATGTATATTTGTATGCTCAGCATACCTTTTCACCAGATCTGCGTCTTTCCATAAACCAGGTGTAAGGGTAGTAAGCCACAACGCAGAATAGAAAGTTGGTTTACCATCAAGAAATAATGTAGGAGCGCCGTTGTATGTTTTAACCTCAGCATACGGTTTATTTTTAGACATGGTATAAACCTTTCAGGTATCAAAATTAAATCAATGGTGCTTTATAGAGACCCACGTATCTTATAAGAGGAGTTGCCAGGGATTTAATTATATTCAATCTAACTTTGTTCGTAGTTACATCAGTAAAACGATCCAGTTTTTTATGTCCGATAGTTGTACCTTCAGCAAGTTTTATCCAGTTACCATCTTTCCATATCTCCCAGGAATAAGATTCTACGCGCTGGCTGAGGGATATATATTCTTTCACCATAGCTATATTGAAGATAACAGGTTCACCAAGATCAATCTCAATAGTTCCTCCTGGTGGATTCTGGGCAGTCATCCAGAAGGTATTGCCATTTCCATCTACAGAATTGGACGCGGGATGCTCAGGATGGGCACTGCTGGCTTGAACCGCTTTACCTTCTGCGAAATTTACATCAAAGGTCTGGTCCAGAACAGATCTAAATTCCTTTAGCCTTTGGACATCAGGATCAGCAAATAAACCCTTATCATTTGGCGGCACGTTTAATAAAAGAACGCTATTTCTTCCTACAGATTTATAGTAAATATCAATCAAATGCTCAAGGGGTTTAACCTTTGAATCCTGGGATGCGTGCCAGAACCAACCGGGCCGGATGGAAACATCGCATTCTGCAGGATACCAGATCTTACCTTTAGTATCCGGGTGTCTTTCAGGCGAGGCTTCCTGAACGCTCCATTCAGTCTCCCTGGCAATACCGTCTTCATTGCCTACCCATCGTATATCTGGTCCACAGATAGCGATAAGGGCATCTGGCTGAAGATCGCGGATTACCTGATAATAGCTCTGCCAATCATATTCCTGTCGTTTTCCATTAGGGCCTTCCCCGCAGGCACCATCAAACCAGACCTCAGAAATTTCACCGTAATTTGTGAGAAGTTCAGTAAGTTGATTTCTAAAATATTGGTTATAAGCCGGTGAATCACCGTAAGTTTTTTCGTGGCGATCCCAGGGCGAAAGGTAAATTCCCAACTTCATGTCCCTCTTACGACAGGATTGGGCAAGCTCTTTTACCACATCGCCTTTACCATCCTTCCAGGGACTATTCTTGACCGAGTGTTCTGTATATTTGCTGGGAAACAAGCAGAAACCGTCATGGTGCTTTGCTGTAATTATCATATATTTAAACCCAGCATCTTTAGCCACTTCCACCCACTGATCTGTATCCAATTCTGTAGGATTAAAAATCATGGGATCTTCTGTGCCATCACCCCACTCCCGGTCGGTAAAGGTATTGACGCCAAAGTGAAGGAACATGGTAAGTTCCGATTCCTGCCATTCAAGCTGTTGCGGTGTGGGTTTTGCTAACATAATTTAACTCCTGATCTAGATGATCTGAATTTTAAATTCCTTTATATTCCGGCTTTTCCTGGTTTAGTGTGGTCATAATTGAAAATGCCCTCAGCTTGCCATTCCTGCTTCAAGCTTTTTGAAAAAAGCTTGAAGCAGGAATGACAGCATAAAGAAGTTTCTTATCTTTACCACACCCAAGTCGGAAAAACCTATATTCATTAATCTCGCCCATATAATTTGTTTATGATATTATACCATAACATGATCCATCTGTTAAGATGCTAAAATCATATTTGAATCAGTCGAAGCATAAAATCTATGTCCATGAAAACTTTGGCTCTTCCGGTTTGAGTATGGTAATAATTTGAAAATTTTCTCAGCTTGTCATTCCTGCTTCAAGCTTTTTGAAAAAGCTTGAAGCAGGAATGACAAATGGAGGATGTTTTTTCTTAATTGGACAATGTCTTTTACACTTCCACACTTAAACCGGATGAGCCAAAAATTTTGATACAGACTAAAAACTTTATTTGCTACTCCGTTCTTCGCAATAACACAGGGATGTAAAATTTATGCTTGGTGAGAATCAGTTGAATTTCTTGCCGTATAACCCTATTTGTGATATAATGATAATTGCGTGTTATTTTTAACTTTTTAACTCAAGGTTGATTAAATTGGCTAATACAAGAGAAATTAAAAATGTCGCGGTAAACAGAAAAGCACGTCATGATTATGAAATAATAGACACTTACGAAGCTGGTATTGCATTGGAAGGCAACGAAGTTAAGTCTCTCAGAGAAGGTAAAATCAGCCTTCAGGATAGTTATGCGAAAATAGAAAATGGGGAAGTCTTTTTATGTGATGTTCATATCAGCCAATACAGTCACAGCAATTCCATGAGATATGATCCAAAACGACGAAGGAAGCTGTTACTGAAAAAGCGGGAGATCAGGAAATTGTCCGGTAAAACTCATCAAAGTGGAGTGACTTTGATCCCGCTTAGTATTTATTTCAACGAAAAAAACTTTGCAAAGGTAGAACTTGCGTTGGCGAGGGGAAAACATTTATACGATAAGCGAGAAAGCATCAAAAAGAAAACAATAAGAAGAGAGTTGGAATCAGCCATTAAGAGAAATTAATCAAAATAATACTGAATTTTGCAAAAAAGTTATTATAATGTAATCATTAAAAAGAATAGATTCTTCCGGGTTTGGTGTGGTAAAGATAAGAAACTTCCTTATGCTGTCATTCCTGCGGAAGCAGGAATGGCAAGCTGAGGGCATTTTCAATTATGACCACACTAAACCCGGAAGAACCAAAGAATATTAATTATGCAAGTATATCCTTGTTTTTTTAGCGATTACATAATATATTTCAGGAATATTAAATAACAGGAATATGTTATAATAAATGCAGGGGGCGATCTGGTTTCGACGGGGATAGATGAAACAATGGTTGCATGCCGAGGTTCCATCGGCCTCGTAAAAAAGGTGGAAAAACTTTAATTGCCGATAATGAATTGGCTCTAGCTGCGTAATTAACGACGGCTACGTTCTTCCTTTCCTCGCCTGCGGGTTAGGAAAGAGCGACGATTAGCAGGATATACCAGTTGACTTTTGCTCAAAGAGTCAATAGGTGAAACTTTATTTGAGCTAGTTTCCCGGGAATCCTGCCTGTGGGAATCTCAGTAAGCGAAATTTAAACACAGGAAAAGCATGTAGTAGCTTTTGTGGATGTATCAACGGACGCGGGTTCGATTCCCGCCGCCTCCACCATTTCTTCTAACTTAGAATTCTTTCATTAATAAAATAATCTAACCTACCAAGATTTTTAGTAATCTATTATTACTTGCCTATTTAAACAGCTAAATCTCAAAAACTATAAATAAAATTATATATAAGAGTGACATAGGTATGTCACACCCTGTATGATAAAATCCGCGATAAAAGTATATTCTATTAATTTATATTCAAAAGCAGCATGGATAGTTGAAGCGTTGACTATTATACAGGGGTTTATGATGGATAATGATGAGATCAATTCTATACTTAATATTATGAAAGATGGAATCATATTACTTGACGAAAACCACAAAATAGAATTTACAAACGAAGTTGTATTTCATATGTTTGGCAACATTGGGGATAATGAATTATTGGAGTTAATTCAGACAGCAGAAAATAGGCCTGAATGTCAATTTATACCAAAAAAACTAAAAAACGACCAGAAAAGTAATTTGTGCCTTGATTTTTCCGGAAAACATTATCATATCTCGAAAAATAAATATACGAAAAAAAATGGTTTAGAAAAAAACTTATGGCTTATCAAAGACATAACAGCAGAGATAGAAAATCATAACGATCTTTCCAATGCCGAAGAATTAAAAAATATAGGGCTGCTGACCATTGGTATTATGCACGAGTTTAATAATGTTTTAACCACCGTAATAGGACGCACCCAATTAATGCAACAACTGTCTTTTGATGAAGATGATATACCATTTTACGAAAGCGGATTTAAAGCTGTAGAAGATGTTTCGGTTGAAGCTATTGATATGATAAGAAAAGCTCAGGAATTTGCCACATCAGTTAGTATGAATAACCATGAAATTCTGGATTTAAGAGATATTACTAAACAGGTGGTAAATAATATAAATATTTATAAAAAAGAACAGATATTGGAAAATGGTATTGAAATACAGATAACAAAATCTGAAGAAAATATTCCCAATATAATTGGCAACAAAGGTGAAATTAAAAATGCACTTACTCATATTATCATCAATGCCATAGAAGCTATGCCATCGGGAGGAATAATCAGTATTGATATAACCTCTGATAAAGATTATGTTTATATATCTGTATGTGATACAGGAATCGGTATACCAACTCCGATAAAGCGGAAGGTCCTTAAACCCTTTTTCACAACAAAAGGAAATGAAAGAAAAGGCATTGGTCTAACTATTTCCAGAAGTATAATAAAAAGATACGGTGGGGATATTGAGATTGAAAATACAGACCCATGCGGCACAAAAATTAAGTTTTACCTGCCTTTTATCAAGAAAAAAGAAGAAAAAAAACGAGAGCAAATAATTGGCATATCCAAAAAGAAAGCAAATATTTTGGTAATAGATGATGAACAGGTAATAAGGGAACTTTTCTATGCAATTCTTACCAGAGAAGGACATGAAGTTACTTTAATAGGCGATAGCAGAGAAGGATTAGAAATATTCAGGGAGGGAAATTTTGATCTGGTATATACAGACCTGGGTATGCCTGAATTGTCAGGCTTGGAAGTAGCGTCTGCAATCAAGGAATATGACAGCAATTCTGTAGTCGTAATGGTCACAGGCTGGGGAGGGGATATCACAGATATACAGACAAATGAGGGTGATGTGGATTTTGTTATCTCAAAACCCTTCCAGATAAGCCAGATCAGGGATTCAGTTGCAAAAGGTATGAAAATAAGGGAAGAAAAATGCCGGGGAACCCATACTTTTGCTTAAATTAATTTACATTCCATTCCAGCTCAGCTGGAATGGAATGTTTAAAATCTCCTGGGCGGAAGAGAAATTTTCTTTATACAGATATGACTAGGTGCTGGAACCCAACCCTTACCAAGGCATGTGGTGCATGTCTCCCGCAAAGGCTGCTGTTTAAGCCTCGTTCCACATATTGAGCAATACTCCCCCCGTTCGTTTGGATGATCACATATTGTAACAGTAAAAGCCGGCATAAGCGGAAGGGGTTGTGTATAACCAAGACCATGACACAAAGGGCATATCTGTGTTATATTCATCCCGCAGTCCGGACAAAATCGTCCTTTATTATTGCTATTATTTTGAAGCATTGGTACTCTCCTGAAATAGATTATTTTCCACACTCAAGACCGAAGAGCCATAAAAATTCTACTTACTTACAATTGCGCTCCAGCTATCTTTCCTCAGCAGTTTTTCCCCGTCAGAGAATCCATCACCTCGATCACCAAGGATTTTAATCAAGCGTTTACGCCAGAGGGATACACGTTCTTCAAATTCCGATTTTCCTACCAGGTTATGCAGTTCCAGACGGTTCTCCCTCATGTCAAAGAATTGCTCATCTCCGCTTTTGGGGAAATATATATATTTTTCTCTACCGTCAGTCAGATAGTGCATGGCCTCATCGGCTGAATAGCATGGAGAATGTTCACCATGTATGAATTTCCGCCATTCTTCCCCCTTAACAGCTTTTAAAACGCTTTTACCTGTGACCGAATCGGGTATATCTATACCAATAGCATCCAGTATAGTAGGCATAACATCCTGCAAACCCACTACATGCTCAAAAGTGCCTGTGGGGAGATTCAAACCAGCAGGATAACGCACCACAAAGGGAATTCTTGCTGAGCCTTCGTATGCATATGTCTTACGGTGAAGGTGATGATCACCCATCATATCGCCGTGATCCGATGTGAAAATAACCATAGTGTTATTCATTACACCCAACGATCTCTGCATTTCCTGCATTAGACGACCCAAATCATAATCAAGATGGGAGCAAAGTCCCATATATGCGGCTCTCATGCGCTGATTTTGTTCTGGTGTCAAACGACCTCTCCAGGCTGTCATGTCCAGGCCGGGACCGGGTATATCGTGCTCTGATGCCCAATCGCCCACAGGTATTTCAGGGAGTTCCCGATTGATATACATATCCCAGAAGAATTGGGGAGGATCGTAGGGAGAATGAGGTCGCAGGTGAGAAACCCAGATGAAAAAAGGGCGTGTAGGATCACGTTTTTTTAGCTGATCAATGGAAACATCGTTTGTCCAGTTGGTGGGATGATACCTTTCTTCCAGATGCCAGGGTCGGGTTAACCAGCCGTTAGCATCACAACCATGCCCGCGTTCCAATACCTCAGGGCCCAATTTTTCTTTAAGCCAGTCCCAGTAGTCGTCTTCGCCTTCATGCAGATCATGACATATAACGTTATGAAAGCCGAACAGCTTACGTCGCGGGTGCATGTTACGCCATCCTACGTTGATGCAGTGATAACCATTATCAGCCAAGACCTGGGCCAGGATGTTTGGTTCGTTCCACTCAGCAGCCGCATATCCTACCAACCCGCAATCGTAGCTTCCCTGCCCTGCATGCAGACATCTACGGGCACCGGTGGTGGATGGAATTTCAGTATAGGCGTTGGGGAAATAAGCTCCCCGGTTTACAAAGGAGTCAACGTTAGGTGTTTCGATTACCGGATGCCCTGAAATACTTATATGGTCACCTCGTTGCTGATCTGTTGTATAAAGGAGTATATTCGGGCGTTTATCAGTCATGACGAATTCCTTTCAGTTTTCATCTTTAATCTTTATATATGGCTTTATACATTTCATAAGAATCAAATACTTTTTTAATATAGCGTCGTGTTTCATATATTGGTATATTTTCCACAAATTCATCTATATCCTGAATACCATATTTAGCCATCCACCTTTTTACTCTGGATTCACCGCCGTTATATGCACCTACGGCCAGCATCATGGCTACATAATCCCTGTCTGACTTTGTTATATGGCTGTGATTATTACCAAGATTATCCTGTACGCGCTTCTTAAAACGTCGGGCAATACTTCCAAGATACCACGTACCCATCTTGATATTTAACTCAGGCTGGAACAGCATTTCTGTGAAAAAGGGATTAATACTTATACGACCTGCTATTTCTCTGCCTGTAGAAGGCATAATCTGGGTAAGTCCTCTTGCGCCAACATAGGATACGGCATCGGGATCATACCTGCTTTCTTCCAGCATAAGAGCTAATACCAGCAGGGGATCC
>WJIO01000360.1 GCA_014730235.1 Candidatus Poribacteria bacterium | reverse complement strand
TTCAGATACTGAGAGATCCTGAGATGCCAACTGCGGCGAAGGTTGGTAACTATTATTGTACACTTCATGGTAATGTTGTGGAATTTGACGCAAAGGAAAGTCCTATACCCAACACTCCGGTTCCTAATACTATAATGACTATCAGGCGCAGACATAAGACGCTTATGGGTGTTCGAGGCGATCTTTTCACCATGTCAGATGGTAAGGGTAAGTTCCAGCTTGAAGGTTTAGGTATGGAAGGACGTGCGGTTTACAGGCCTGGAGGTCGTCAGACTGTTGAGGCTTATAAGATAGATTCAGAATCCGGAGATATAGCATATGCGCCAGACCAGGGTGTTTATGGTGCGAAGATATTTAGTAACCAGATACCAATAAATACTCGCAGAAAAGGTGCTCGCGTTGTTGTTTTCCCGTGTGTCAGCACCACTATATATGACCTTGTGGATCAGCGTTATTACCAGACTCTGAAAGAGCTTTCGGTTTATGATGCTCTTACGGATGGTGAACCTATGCAGTATGGTTACTCAAAGCCCTGGCCTCAGCCGATGGTTTCTTCTGTTGAGCCAATTGCGTTGATTTATTCAGAACCGGGCACCAGAATAAAAGTTGGTATGGGTGCAGGTCTTCTAGGTAAGAGATTACTTCTGGTAAAGGCCGATGCGACAGACGAAGAGGCTGAAGAGAAACCTACACTTTATACTGGTAAAGGATTTATTGTTCGGGAAAATGGTTCTATAAGAGTTACCCCATATGTTGTTGTTAAAGATATGTGGGCTTTGGATGAAAGTCGTGGAGATCTTTATAAACGTTATGGAATCAGCAATGACAGGCTTGACAGGCTTCATGAGATGGCCAATGTCTATCTTACAAAAGCTCAAATGCTTTTGGGTGCGGAGAAGTATGATGAGGCTTTGAAGCTGGCCAGAGCTGCCTGGGGATATGAATCCAGGGCATATCCTGACATAAAGGGAACAGGTAACGACGTTATCAAGGGTGTTATGTTCTACCTGGCAATATTGATGCCCTTTGCATATTTCATGGAAAGGTTGATTTTCCACTTCCCCAATGTAAACAAGCAGGTTGCCGCTACGTTTATAATATTCCTGCTGGTATTTTTCCTGCTTTCCCAGGTACATCCTGCTTTCCAGATTACGGTTACTCCACTGATTATACTTCTGGCTTTCGTTGTTCTTGCGTTATCCGCCATTGTTATATCTATTATCATACGCAAGTTTGAGGAACAATTGGAGCGTATTAAACAAGAGACATCCAAGGTTTATAAAGCTGATGTGGGCAGACTTTCGGCCAGTGCCGCTGCTTTTGCTCTTGGTATATCCAATATGAGAAAGCGTAAGAGCAGAACTATATTAACCTGCGGAACTCTGGTTATATTGACATTTACCGTTATATCATTTACATCTGTACGAACATTCATGCAGAGCAATAAAACCAGACTTCCATCGGTAAGACCTGCTTATACCGGAATGCTTATAAGAAACCAATACTGGCATTCCCTTGAGGAACCGCTTTATTCCTCTATTAGGAATGACCTGGAAAATACTACCCTGGAGTTAGATGATGGCGGTACAATGGAGGTGCAGAACCCAGTTTCTGCCCGGGCCTGGTATTTCTCATCTTCTCTTGGTGACCAATCTTTTATCGAGCTTGTGGCTGATAACGGTAAAAAGTTTACAGCTACTGCGCTTCTGGGTATGTCAGAAACAGAGCCCGGGGTTACTGGAATAGACAGGTCACTGAAGTGGGGAAGATGGTTTAAACCCGGAGAGACCTATGGTGCTATATTACCCGCTGGAATGGCCTCGGCTCTTAGTATTACCGAAAGTGATGTAGGGAGTATGGAGTTAAAAATCGGTGGAGGAAGTTATACCATCGTGGGTGTTCTGGATACAAGCTTCAAGGATATAAAAGACCTGGACGGCGAGGAACTGACGCCGGTTGACTATCTTTTGATGCAGCAACAGCATGCCAGAGGTCTTCAGATGGGTGGTGAGACGCTGGAAGGTGAGTTGCAGAAGTATCTGCATCTTACACCGCAGACTATCGCTATTCTGCCGTATTCGGTTGTTATGAATATGGGCGGAAACCTGAAGTCGGTTGCTGTCAGAATGACAGGTTCAGAAGAACAGGTAAGCATGACGGCAGAAAAACAGTTGGAAAAGATAATGGCAGACCTGATGCCTAGAATTGCCCTGGACGTTTTTGTGGGTAATATGGAGACAAACGATGCTTATCTTTACAGTTCAATAGGTATGACATCATTCTCCGGTATGGGTAATTTGTTTATACCTATATTAATTGCTGCTCTTATCGTTTTGAATACCATGCTAGGTGCTGTTTATGAACGAGTAAGAGAAATCGGTATTTACAGTGCTGTTGGATTAGCTCCTGTTCATGTTGCATTCCTGTTTATTGCTGAGGCTTGTGTTTATGCCATTATCGGAGGTATTCTTGGTTATCTCCTCGGTCAGGCTACGGCCTGGGCATTAGTTAAATGGGGATTATTGGCCGGTCTGACGTTGAATTATTCATCCATGTCAACGGTTACCTCTACAATCGTGGTTATGCTGGTGGTTCTGGGATCAACCATATATCCTGCTGTTAAAGCTTCCCGTATGGCAGTTCCCGATATTGAAAGAAAATGGAAGCTTCCGGAACCTGATGGCGATGAATGGCACTTTGACCTGCCCTTTACTGTTCTTTTTGAAGAAGCTCTGGGTCTCAACATATTCATGCGGGATTATTTTGAAGCTCATGCGGATGAATCTGCCAGTGATTTTTACACAGATCAGGTCAGTTTTGAGCGAAAAACTCGACCTTCCGGAGAGGAGGATTATACCATCGGTATGATGGTATGGCTTGCTCCCTATGACCTTGGTGTTAGCCAGCGGATTGAACTGGCGACTGTTCCCGCTGAGGAGAAGGAAGAGAAAGACCTCTACAAGATATATCTGAGAGTGTATCGTGAGAGCGGAGAAATAGCATCCTGGAAGCGGGTTAATAGAAGATTCCTTAACTTACTTCGGAAGCAATTTTTACTTTGGAGAACATTTAACGTGGCTGTCAGAAATGAGTTCCATGAACGTGGTAGACGAGAGACAGTTGCCGCTGCTTCAATGGAACCCGAGGCAGCTGGTTAGGTATAAATATATAGTCTGGTCTATAGGTCGGTGGGACCATAGATCCATTGACAGGAGGTGTTTATGGCCAGAAAAAGAGTTTCCATGGCTGAGGAATGGCAGTCATGGGCAAAAAGGTATGACATAGACGGCGGTGTCCGAAATTTCGAGTCCGGCTTAACTCTTAAAGTAGTTCTGGGAGCACTGTTCGTCGGTCTTCTTATGATGCCTGGCTCCATATATCTGAGCTTGGTTGCAGGCCAAAGCGGGGCTGGGGCTGCCCCCTGGGTTGCCGTTATTCTGTTTACTGAGCTTGCTCGAAGATCCTTCACTACCGTTAGACGTCAGGAACTCTACATCCTCCTGGGGCTAGCAGGCGCTGCAGTTGGTGCTGGTAATTTCTACGGTGGAATGATATGGAATCAGTATTTCATACAGTCTCCTCAGGCTGTGCAATTTGAAATAGCCGACAAGGTGCCCACGTGGGTTGTTCCACCGCCGGGTTCTGAGTCTCTGGCGACCAGAAGCCTTATACACAGAGATTGGTTGTGGCCCATAATGCTTATGCTTATGGGGCAAACTCTGGGACGAATGAGAGGAATTGGCGGCGGTTATTTTCTCTTCAGAATGACCGCTGACTTGGAAAGATTGCCTTTTCCGCTTGCTCCTGTTGCTGCTCAAGGAGCTACTGCTCTTGCAGAAACTACAGGAAAGCGTGAAACATGGCGCTGGAGGGTGTTTAGTCTTGCATCCATGCTGGGATTAATTTGGGGTGCTATTTATATCGGTGTTCCGGCTTTAACCGGTGTTATGATGAGCCGACCCATACAGATACTTAAGATCCCATGGATTGACTTTACCACCAACATTGAAGGTTTTGCTCCTACGGGAATGTTTGCCCTTCGTACCCAGATGAGCGCGATGCTTACGGGATTTGTTTTACCTTTCCCTATGGTTTTGTCAAGAATTATTGCGGAAACCTTTACGCAGTTTATACTTAATCCGCAAATACTTTATCGTCTGGAAATACTCCATTCCTGGCATCCCGGGGATGATGTACGAGCTACCGGATTTGCCAATAACATTGACTTCTGGCTTAGTTTTGGTATGGGCAAGTCTTTTTGTATTGCTATTATAGGTCTTGCTGTTACAGTTCCTATGCTCTTTAAATTCAGGAGTGCCAAACAGAAACAGGCTGGTGAGCGTGGTTCTCTTGCTACACCGCCGGGACGAGGAGATTTCCCTATATGGCTGGCTCTTGGTATGTGGTTTGTGGGAATGTCCATTCATACATGGATTCTCCATCGCTATCTTGTGCCTTTGTTTCCCTTGGGTTTCCTTTTGTTCTTTGCTTTCTTATGGACTCCATTGAATTCTTATATTACAGCGAGAACTTTTGGAATATTAAATCAAGACCTTTTTGAAATACCGTATTTAAGGCAAGCGACTTACTTATTGAGTAGATATGAAGAAATAGATATCTGGTTTGCCCCTGTTCCACAGGAGGACTATGGCCGAGGTACAATGCACTGGCGAGTACTTGAGCTTACAGGTACGACCTTTACCAGCTCTATTGCTGCGACTTTGATAACTCTGCCGATATTGCTGGTTTCAGGTATCCTTGTTTATCACTTTATCTGGAAGCTGGCTCCTATTCCTTCGGCCGTCTATCCGCATGCACAGGTTACATGGCCTATGAGTGTTACGTCAAGATGTATGTGGGTTACGTCATTAAGGGATGGTCAAAGTCAGATGTTACAAGCTGTAAGGGGCAAATATGTTCTCACAGGCTTGATCTCTTGCCTTGGTCTTTACGGTGTTTTATGGCTTGCTAATCCGCTTCTGCCCGGTGGTCACAGCATGTGGTATTATGGATTTTTACACGGCTTAGGTGCTGATCCCGGCAGAGATATATGGACACTTGTTGGTGCTTTGCTTGGTAAGTATTATATGATAAAGAAATTTGGACTTAAGAGATGGTATAGATACACTCCGGTTCTGGCTGCTGGCTTTGGCTGTGGTGTGGGACTGGTGAGTATGGCTACCGTTGCGATTGCACTTGTGTCCAAAGCGGTGATTGTCAAGCCCTTCTAATTTTTATAAGCCTGGGGATTTACAAATCCCCAGGCTTATATATGCTTTTGTTAATCCTACCTATCCCTGTTTTGACGAAGGGATATTTTCGATTAATTATTTATCATAACGTTAAAAATTTCCTTTAATCAGTGAAATTCCTCTTAATCCCTTTACAAATGAGGAGATGAAAATTTCGCATTTAGAAAAGGGCGAGAGGGAATTTTCTACTTTACTCAGAATGGCAATTATGAGTTTGTAATTCTGAGCAGGATGAATAATCTAAACATTTTTCTTCACAGATAAAAGATATGAACTGGGTAAAATTTGGATGGCAAGGAATAAGTATGGAACTCCCTTCGGATTGGGAGTTTGGTGGTCTTTCGGGAGACTATGACAACGGATATGTGCGCATGGATGACGAAGAAATGCCGCGCATGGAGTTAAAATGGTCAAAATCAAAAGAAAAAGACCCAGACCTACATAAAATTCTGGACAGTTATTTTAAGAGCATGAAAAAGAGGCTGGGAGGAACCGCCGAAGGTCTGAAAATAAAAAGGGATACTAACCTGATAAAGGATGAGGAATTTTCTGAAGGCAGAAAAGTATTATTTTATAACTGGAAATCAAATGTAAGGGCTAATGGGGCTATATGGCATTGTAAAGAATGTAAGCGAATAATTGTCGTTCAGATAATGGGACGATTAAAGGAAACTCTTTTACCCCTTACCAATAGAATTTTTGAATCAATAAAAGACCATCCTGATGGACATACAAATTTCTGGAGTGCTTATCAGCTTATGGTTGAAGTTCCGCGTAGATACCAACTGGAAAAACGTAAGCTTATGTCAGGGTATTTGATGCTGGGTTTTATTGATGGCAGTCGTAGCCTTGATATTGAAAGATATGGATTGGCTGATGTGACTTTAAGAGATACAGACCTGGAAACATGGTTTCGGGGATACTACGCAAAGGTTTTGAAGAAATATGGTTTTTCTTTTGAAGAAATAGAAGATGAAGATGATCACAGAATTCAGATGCTGGGACAAGAAAAGAGATTTATAGATAATATTCCCCTTTCACCGGTTTTTGCAATTGATAAGCTGCTCAGGAGAAAACAGATAGCTGCCCAATTTTGGCATTGTAAGAAGTCCAACAGGATATTTGTAATAATGGCCGTAGCCAAAAAAAATGCAGGTGAATTGACGGCTCAGGTTGCTTCCAGTATAAAATGTCATGGAGAAGATGAAGAAATTTCTGAAGAAGCGATACTGGAGGGACAAAATATAGGACAATGAACCCGATAAGTAGATTCCTTATTAGAAGAAAAATGAAAAAGGGTGGACTTAAGTTCACCAAAAGCGATGTTTTAAAGTCTTATCCTGTCAGGAACAGCCTTATAAAATGGGATAAAAACGAAAAAGGCGAAGTTTCTCTTGTAGTTCCTCAAAAGGATAGCTTATGGATTAAAATTATTACCAAAATTTTTATGCTACCAAAATCCAGGGTTGTTGCTCTGGATGAAGTCGGTTCTTTTGTATGGACTATGTGCGATGGTCATAATTCCATAGATACTATCGTAAGAACATTGTGCAATAAATACAAACTTACCCGTAAAGAGGCGGAGATGTCTCTGATGGCATATTTTCGGAAATTAGGCAAGCGGGGTATGGTGGGTTTTGCTGTACCTAAAGATGCCAAAGAGGAGATTGATAAAGAAATAGAAGCAATAAGTTAATAATCCCTCTGATCCACTTATTAAGGGGGAAAAGCTTTGCCTATTAAGTGAAGGGTTGAATAGATTTTCTTGAAATTGCTTAAAGGAGAGAGCTTAATTGATATAAAACTATATATAATGGAGTGATTAAAGGATGCCAGAGGAAGAAGTATTAAAAGAAGAAAATAAAGATACTGTAGCCGACGATACCAGCGGCGAGATTAAAGGTACTGAAGAGAATACCGTTAGAGTCAGGAACGTTATTAAAAGATATGAAATGGGCAGCGTTATAGTAGAAGCTCTTAGAGGTATTAACCTGGAAGTTAAACGTGGGGAATATATTTCCATCATGGGTCCCTCAGGTTCGGGTAAAAGCACACTTTTTAACATGATTGGAGGCCTTGATAAGCCTACTGACGGTCGCGTTTATATTGATGAGGTGGATATTGCCCAGTTGGACGCCTATGAACTGGCATGGTTGAGATGCCGTAAAATAGGATATATCTTCCAGTCGTTCAACCTTATTTCAGTTATGACGGCTCTGGAAAACGTTACACTTCCTATGATCTTTGCCGGAGTTACCTCGGAAGAGAGTATCGAAAAGGCCGTTGACCTTCTTACTATGGTGGGACTTGGAGACCGAATTCAGCATAAACCGCTTGAACTTTCGGGTGGTCAGCAGCAGCGTGTGGCCATTGCCCGGGCATTGGCCAATGATCCTGCGATTGTGCTGGCCGATGAGCCTACGGGAAACCTTGACCTTAATACGGGTAGAGAGATTATCAGCCTTCTCAAAAGGTTGAACAAGGAAAACGGCGTTACAATTATCTCTGCTACTCACGACCTAAAAATGCTTGACGTTTCTGACCGCATATTCTGGATTCGAGACGGAAGGGTGGACAGGATCGTGGCTCGAAGCGATATGGACCTGGCCGTGGGTATTCTGGAAGGCGAAGAGGCATAATACCATTTTGGTTTAATATTTCTTAAGGCACAAGGTATTTGCTTGTGCCTTTTTTATTTGATCAATGCTATGAAAATAAAACATTTTCTTCCATCCAGGGCTTTATTTAGAGATACCTGGATTATTGCATTTTTGATTCTGGTATTGATTTATATACTTCCTATATGGATATTTAAATATTTTCCATCCCAGGATGGGCCCAGCCATATATATAACTCATTTATTCTCAAGAATTATAATAATCCCGAATACGAATTCAGCAAGTATTATGATATAAGAAAAGCCCCAGTACCTAATTGGGCGTCACATGTTTTTATGATGCTGATGATGTATGTTGTTCCGCCGTTGGTATCGGAAAAGCTTTTACTAACGGGATATGTTATACTTATGGCCTTTTCCGCCCTCTATTTTGTGAACAGTGTAGGTAAAGGAAGAATACCTCTGGCTTTTCTGGCTTTTTTCTTTATTTATAATTATATATCTTTGATGGGGTTTTACAATTTTTCCCTGGGATTTGGTATGTTTATGCTGGTGCTGGGGTACTGGTGGCGGCGGTTTGATGATTTTGGAGTAAAAAATGCGGTTGTGCTTGGTATTTTGTTTTTGATATTGTATTTTTGCCATCCCCTTCCCCTGGTAATGGCGGCTTTTTGCATTGGAGTTGGCGCAGTTGTTTTTTTCAGGCCCTCCAAGTGGAAACAATCGCTTTTTAGTCTTGTCTGTATGATTCCGTCGGGTGGTCTGACTTTATACTACGTTCTTACCAGAGATACCCCACCTGTGCCCGGGGCCTGGACATTAAGCCGATTGTGGGAATATTTTACCCGCAACGAATCCCTGGCCTTTCACAGCGAAAGCCAGATTATATTAGGCAAGATAACAAATGTGATTTTCCTTGTCCTTTTACTTTATTCTCTGGTGCGGGATCATGTGTTGAAGGAAAACTGGCGGCTAGGTTTGCGAATATCCAGAAAAGATCTGATTTTTATACTTTGCGGGGTGTTTTTTGTTATATACATTAAAGCTCCTGATGGCATGTCCGGTGGGGGATTTATTAAGACAAGACTGGCTATGTTTCCCTTTATGATAATTATCCCTTGGTTTAGCTGGAATATGCCCAAGTTTTTAAGGTGGATTTTAGTAGGAGTTATTATTTCTCTGGCTGTTATTTATGTTGTCCACATGAGTTATTACCATAAAATAATAAATGAGGAAATAGAGGTATATAATTCCGGTTGTGATTCTGTGGAGAGAAATACTGTTCTGCTACCTTTGTGTTTTGATTATATCGGTAAAAGCTGGCGGATCGGTGTTTTTACACATACTCCAGGATATTATGGATATAAGCGAGGATGTATAAATTTGATTAATTATGAGGCAGGCGGCACCGACTATTTTCCTACAATATTTAAGCCCGACTTCCACAGACCCACGATCTCTGAAGTTCATACAGGCCAGGCCAATATAAATCTGAATGTCTATAAGGATAATATAGATTATGTTCTTACATGGGCTATGGTTCCCGGGAGTGATATCGAAAAGCGGGTGATGGAACTCTATGAATTGGTTAAGCAAAACGGCAAGTTGAAGATTTTCAGAAGGAAAAACGATGGCTAAATTCATTAATGAAATAAAATACAGTTTGCTGGCTGATAAGTAGATTATCATTCCCTGGCTTTAACATCCTGTTTTTATATTGTCCATGCCTGCTATTATATTAAAAAGCTTTCGGATGAAGTGAAGGTTTATACGTCAGGGTTTGACTTAATCGAAAATAATAAAGTCATTATGCCTTTGGCCTTTGACAGGGCTGGTAGCGGCTGGCGTATCGCGACTTTTCTCCAATTAAAAGAATTTACTTTACAAAATACTACTACATACTTTCCCACATATTTTAAATCGGATTTTCGCAGACCTAATAATGCGACAATTGAAGGAAATCTCGGTGGGGTTGATCTGGATGGATATGCAAAGGGTATTGATTATATAATTGCATGGGGTTTAGTTGCAGGGAGTGATTGGGATAACCACAGAGGAGTGGTTTAATCGCTAAATGATAAATATATAATTTTAAGAAGATTTTTGTTGACTCACTGGCATGTATTTTATAAAATACAGTATCCTGCGATTTACCGGTATGTAAATTTATTGGTAGCAATTAATGTAACCGGGGAGGTATTGGGATTATGAAATATTCTTATTTATTGTTTATCTTTGTAACTGTTTTGCTAGTGGGATTTTCTGCATTTTCTTTCGGTGCAATATTGGATGAAAACACTATAGCTTACTGGAGCTTTGATGAAGGTGAGGGAGATACGCTGACAGATCATTCGGAAAACGGTCATCATGGTACTATTATTGACGCTGTTTGGGTCAACGGCAAATATGAAAACGCATTGGAATTTAACGGAGAGACATCTTTTGTTGAAGTGCCGGAAGCTGAAACGCTCCACACAACAGATCAGACCGTAGCTGCCTGGATTAAAGTTCTTTCAAATCCCGGTGGCTGGACGGGAAGCAATGCGGCTGGCATAGTGTTTAAGATGAATGAGTTTCAGTGGAACGTGGAGAATACCGGCTTGTTATGGTATGGAATATGGGGCGCTGCTTTGAGATCGAAGTATAATTTTATGGATCATGTCGGTGAGTGGCATCATACTGCTATAACATTTGAAGATGGGAGTAAGAATTGCGTAATTTACGTTGACGGTGAGGTAGATGCTGAAGGTAGTGTTGCCGAAAGTGTTGATCCCTCTACATTCCGACTTGTTATTGGCGGCAAGGATGAGCCGGGTGGTGGAGTTGTGGAGGAATTGTTTCATGGTATTATTGATGAGGTGGAGATATCAAGCGTTGTAAGAACTCAAGATGAGATTGTAGAAGGTATGTTGTCCAGTCTGTCTGTTGCCTACAGAGACGGTAAATTGACAACTACCTGGGGTAAGCTGAAAAGGGATTGATGGCTATCTATAGCTTTTATTCTGATTGAAACAGCTTATTAAAATCCGCCGGTGATACAAAGAGGGTTTTTTCGTGGGTGTAGGTAACGAAGCCGGGTTTTGCTCCCCGGGGTTTATTGACGTATTTTACCCATGTGTAGTCCACAGGTACAACAGTTGAATGTTTGGCTTTGCTGAATTGGGCGGCTATTATGGCGGCTTCCAGTAGAGTTCTTTCGGGGATATCACCTTTTTTTTCGGGGTTTTTGATCAGCACATGAGAGCCTTCGATCTGCTTTGCGTGAAGCCACATGTCGTGTTTTGTGCTTTCTCCCTTTACTATAAGGTCATTTTCCCGGTCGTTTCTTCCTACATATATCTGGAAGCCCTGGGATGATTTAAACTGGCGGAAAAGGGGTGCTTTTTCCTGTTTTGATTTCTTTTTAGTATCATCTTTTTTTCTGATTATGCCTTCTTTTGCCAGTCCATTACGGATTTTTTCCAGGGTTTCCATATCCTCTGTCTGTTCTACGGCTTCCTGAGCCCGGGATATATACCTGATTTCGGTTTTGTTTTTGTTAATCAGGCTTTCCAGCTTGCTTTTACTGCGCTTGGCCTTTTTGTATTGTTCGAAAAGCTGCTGGGCGTTATCGGAGGGGCTGATTTTTTCATCAAGCTGGATTACCACCTCTTTTCCTTCGGGATCGTAGAAATTCTGTACGGTTACCTCTTTTTGTCCTCGCTCAACTTTGTAAAGGTTTGCGGTTAATAATTCCCCTTTGATTTTAAACTCTTCGGCGTTTTTCGCTTTTTTCAACTGTTCTTTCAGTGTTTTATGTTTATCAGCCAGCATCTCATGGCGTTTCTTAACAGCCTGGAGGATGGCAGATTTTTCCGATTGTATTGCCTCTTTGAAGGACAATTTATGGTAGTAAAAATCCAGAGCTTCTCCGGTGGAATCAAAATGTATGCTTTCCATTTCAGGGAACTGATGCAGATTTAACGCTGAGACATCCATAACATCTGTGTCGTTTTGGGGATTGGTAACAACCGTAGGTTTGAATTTACCTTTTTGGATATATGCCATAATCTGATTGAAGGATTTCCATACTGCTTCAGGTGATTCATCCTGACTGCGAGCTATTATTTCTTTTGCCAGAGAAGGACTTATACCCTTAAAATTTTTTAGAAGTTTATTGCGGAGTTTGGCGCTTCCATCTTTAAGGATGTATAAAAAGGTTTGTTTGTCAACTGAAAAAGGATCTATGCTTTGACCTGAGGGTGGGGGTGGCTTATATTCCAACCCGGGCAGTATTTCCCGGTATCGGCTCATAGTCTCGTCAATATGCTTCAGGCTTTCCAGAATTTTACCGGAGTCTTCATCCACCAGTATGGCATTGCTGTGTTTACCCATGAATTCGCCAATGAGTAGCTTTGGTTCAGGATACATGATCTCTGTTTGTGGGATTATTCGGATTTTGATGATCCTATCCAACTCTACCTGTTGAATAGAATCAATTATACCATCCTGTACGTGTTTTTGGAGAAAGTCTGCGAAGTGCCATCTTTTATCACGCTTTGGGTCTGTTTGAGTCAGGTGTATTCTGGCGTAGCTGGGATGTATGGATATAAGAAGATTATGATTGCCATTGTGAGATGCTATTGTCATGGTAAAATCAAAGGGTGAAGATTGTATTATACTTATGATTTTACCGCTGAGAATTTTTTCTTTGAGTTCCTGGACGACAGAATATAATGTGATACTGTCAAAGGGCATTTTGGGTTACTTTCTTTTGTAATCAGGGCATGTGACTGCGTTTGGCCTTTCTTTCCTTCGGCAGACATCGCCCCAGTCGTATTTGCATGAATCACACAGGAAGCTCTCCCCCCGATGGGCCAACATGATTCGCTGCCATAATCCTCGTAAAAATTTTAACATTTATTATCATTCCTTCTTTGTGTTTATGTCTTTAGCCAATTAAAAAGGATAACACATAGCCTAATTAATGTCAAAGAAAAATAGATTTTACCAAGCATAAATTTCTTGTCCGTGAAAACTTTGGCTCTTCCGGTTTGAGTATGGTTATAATTTGAAAATTTTCTCAGCTTGTCATTCCTGCTTCAAGCTTTTTGAAAAAGCTTGAGCAAAAAGGAATAAGAGTTTCGCAGGAATGACAGCATATAGAAGTTTCTTATTTTTAACACATTGAA
>WJIO01000031.1 GCA_014730235.1 Candidatus Poribacteria bacterium | reverse complement strand
TGATAGGGCCAACCGGCGTGGGTAAAACGGAAATAGCAAGAAGGCTTGCCCGGCTTGCGGATGCACCTTTTCTTAAGGTTGAGGCCTCAAAATTTACCGAAGTAGGTTATGTGGGTCGTGATGTGGAGTCTATGATAAGAGACCTGACTGACCTGGCCATAAATATGTTACGCTCAAGTCATTCGGAATCTGTAAAGGAAAAAGCCAGCAGAATTGTTGAGGAACGTCTGTTGGATATACTTATGCCGCCTCCGCCCAAACGAAAACGGCCTAAGAAAACCAAAATCAAATCTGATCCTGAATCCGATGAAGAAGAGGATAAACAGCCTCAAAAACCAGAAGAAATTATTGATGATATAATTAAAGAAGAGGAAGAATCTTTTGCCAGAACCCGGGAAAAGATGCGGAAAAATCTCAAATCCGGGAAGATGGAAGACAAATTTGTAAATATAGAGGTCAAAAATAGTGTTATTCCTATGATAGAGGTTTTTTCACCCTCTGGTTTTGAAGAGATGGATATTAACTTTAAGGACATGTTCGGCAGCATGTTTCCCAAAAAAAGCAAAGAGCGAACGGTTACTGTTGCCGAAGCAAGAGAAATATTAATGGAGGAAGAATCCAACAAACTTATAGATATGGACAAGGTTATATCCGAAGCCATAGAAAAGGTTGAAAACTCCGGTATAATATTTCTCGATGAAATTGACAAAATCGTAGGGCGTGAGTCCAGGACAGGCCCTGATGTTTCCAGAGAAGGGGTACAGCGAGATATACTACCTATCGTGGAAGGCTGCACCGTCGCTACAAAATATGGTATGGTTAAAACAGACCATATTCTTTTCATTGCGGCAGGGGCTTTTCATACTTCAAAACCTTCTGATCTTATACCTGAACTTCAGGGACGATTTCCTATCAGGGTGGAGTTAAAAAATCTTGGTAAAGAAGAATTCAAGCGTATTCTTATTGAGCCAAAAAATTCCCTTGTCAAGCAGTATATAGCCCTTCTGGAAACCGAAAAAGTTGACATTGATTTTAATGAAGATGCCATTGATGAAATGGCGTCCATAGCCTGTCAGATTAACGATCAAACAGAAAATATTGGAGCAAGAAGGCTTCATACAATTATGGAAAGAATACTCAGCGATATTTCTTTCAAAGCACCGGAGATAAAGGGTGACAAAATAGAAATAGACGCGGATTATGTAAGGGATCAACTGTCCGATATAATCGAGGACAAGGATCTCAGTAGATATATACTTTGATAACAAATTAATAAACACGTTCCTGGATTCAAGCATGGGTGCGGTCATTCAAATAACGAATTGGTTGTTGTGTTTGAAAATGAAAGGAGCGGTAGATTAACCCAATACAGCGTTTATAATACGCTGTAAAATTACCAAGGAGGTAAATTTTGGCAATAGTAACAATGCAGGAACTTCTTAAAGCTGGGGTACATTTCGGTCATCAAAAACGACGATGGAATCCAAAGATGGCCAAGTATATTTTTGCCGAACGCAACGGCACATATATAATAGATCTTCGCCAAACGGCTAAAATGCTGACAGAAGCTTATAATTTCCTTAGGGATATTGTATCTGATGGGGAAGTTGTGCTTTTTGTCGGTACAAAAAGACAGGCAGTTGAAACCATCGAAGAGGAAGCTTTGAGATGCGGGATGTTCTTTGTAAACGAAAGATGGCTTGGTGGTATGTTGACAAATTTTAAAACCATCAAAAAGAGCATTAATAGACTCAATGAACTGGAACGAATGGAAAACGATGGAACATTCGAACTTCTTCCGAAAAAAGAAGTAATGGATTTGAAAAGACAGAAAGAACGCCTGGAAAAGAACCTATCAGGTATCAGACATATGGGGAAACTCCCTGGTGCTGCTATAATCATTGATACAATAAAAGAAAAAATTGCTGTTGCAGAAGCCAGAAAGCTATCAATACCATCTATTGCTATCGTAGATACCAAGTGCGATCCTGATGAAGTGGATTATCCTATACCCGGAAATGATGATGCTATCAGAGCAATAAAGCTGATATGTGAAAAACTTGCCGATGGAATCGTCGAAGGTCGTTCTGCGCTACTTAAAGAACAGGGTATTGATGAAGAAGCAGAACAAAAACCAGCAGAAAAACAGGAAACTGGAGAAAGAGAAGTTGCTTGAGATTGTAACTTCATGCTTTTTATATAAAATTAGCGATCAAACCGTTAAAAATTCCTATCGAAATATAACTTAGCCTATATACAGGCTTTAAATCAACTCTATATAAAAGGAGCATAAAACCTATGGAAATTACGGCAGCAATGGTGAAGGAACTACGTCAAAAAACTGGTGTAGGCGTTATGGACTGCAAAAGAGCCCTTGTAGAAGCCGATGGTGACCTGGAAAAAGCGATTTTAATACTCAGAGAAAAGGGCAGCGCTGTTGCAGAAAAGCGTATGGGAAGAGCTGTTCCCGAAGGTATTATAGAATCTTATATTCATACCGGCAACAGGATAGGTGTTCTGCTGGAAATTAACTGCGAAACAGATTTTGTCGCTCGTACCGATGATTTCCAGGAACTGGCAAACGATATTGCAATGCAGATTGCTGCAAAGAAACCCCTCTATGTAAGCAGAGAGGATGTACCTGAAGAAATTATAGAAAAAGAAAAAGGTATCCTCAGAACCCAAGCCCTTAATGAAGGTAAACCCGAAAAAGTTGTTGATAAGATAGTTGAGGGTCGTCTAAATAAATTTTTCTCAGAGGTATGCCTTTTGGAGCAGGAATTCATTAAAGATTCCGATAAAACTATCAAAGACCTGATTCTTGAAAAAATGTCCACCATCGGTGAAAATATTGTCTTGAAGAGATTTACAAGATACGAATTGGGCGAAAGCGATGAATCATAAAAATCCTGTATACAAGCGCATTCTCCTGGAAATCAGCGGCGAGATGATGGGTGAGAAAGATAAACCCATCTCCCCTGAAATTATGCAGTCTCTGGCAGATCAGTTATCTGATTTAAGAGAACATAATATACAGATAGCCATTGTTATTGGTGCGGGGAATATATGGAGAGGCGCGAGTAATCAGGTTACTATGGACCGCCGTAAAGCAGATACAATTGGTATGATGGCTACTGTAGTAAACGCTCTGGCTTTGCAGGGAGTTTTGGAAAAATCAGGGGTTCCGGCTTCTGTCCTTAGTGCTATAAACTTTGAACCTGAGATAGAAGTTGATAAAGTGGGACCTTATGTGGGTTCTCAGGCCATACAATGTCTTGAAAATGGTGAAGTCGTTGTTTTCGGGGGTGGTACAGGCAACCCCTTCTTTACTACAGATACAGCCGCCGCCTTAAGGGCCTTACAGATTGAAGCCGATGTTTTATTAAAAGCCACAAAGGTTGATGGTGTTTATTCGTCAGATCCTGTAGAAAATCCCGACGCAGAAAAATTTCATTCCCTGACTCTGGAAGAGGCTCTTGAAAAAAGACTTAAGGTTATGGATGCAGCAGCATTTTCCCTGTGTATGGATAATAATTTACCAATAGTTGTCTTTGCCTTAAAACCCGAAGGTAATATTAAAAAGGTCGTATTTGGGGAAAATATAGGCACAATATTGACTAAGTGATTTTCGATAAATTCATTGGAAAATCACTTAGATCAATTCAAAACATAACGGAGGTATAAAATGCCAAAAGAACTTATTCGTGAAACAAGCAATAAAATGGAAAAAGCTTTGGAATCCAACGCCCAGGAGTTGGCAAGTATTCGCACAGGAAGGGCATCAATATCTCTATTGGATGGAGTAAATGTAGAGTATTATGGCTCTAAATCTCCTATAAATCAAGTAGCGAGTGTATCAATACCTGAAGCCCGGCTTATTGTAATTCAACCCTGGGATAAATCTATTCTTAAGGAAATAGAAAGAGCCCTGTTGAAAGCCGATCTGGGTCTTAATATAAATAATGATGGAAATGTTATAAGGATTACGATTCCTGAACTTACGGAACAAAGAAGAAAAGAATTGGCAAAACTGGCCAAAAAAATCTCTGAAGAAGGTAAAATCTCTGTCCGAAACATCCGTAGAGAAGCCAACGAATCTCTGAAGAGAATGGAAAAAAATGGCGATATATCCGAAGATGAAAGTCGAAGAGAACAGTCCGAAGTCCAGGACTTAACCGATGAATATATAAAAAAACTGGATGAAATATACGCAAAAAAGGAAAAAGAAATTATGGAAGTATAATCACTCCGGGTTAATATGGAAGAGAACTTTGTATGTCAATATCATCAGAAAATGCGACCGAACAGGACTTAATGTCCTGTATTGTTAAAGAAAATTTGCCCCGGCACGTTGCCATAACAATGGACGGCAATGGGCGTTGGGCAACAAGGCGTGATCTGCCCCGTACTGAAGGGCATAAAGCAGGGGTAAAATCGGTCAAAAGTGCTGTTGAATTATGTGGTGAACTGGAAATTATGGTATTGACACTTTACGCTTTTTCCTCCGAAAACTGGAAACGTCCAGCCCTGGAAGTCAATGCTTTAATGAACCTTTTACTGGAGCAATTAAAAGAAGAAACTCCTGAGCTAAATGAGAAAAATATCCAGTTAAAAGCTATTGGGGATTTAAGCAAACTTCCAGGTAAAGTCACCCGGGAACTTAACCGATCTATGAAAATAACACGAAATAATACAGGGCTTATTCTTAATCTGGCCCTAAGCTATGGAGGACGACAGGAAATTGTCAGGGTAACTCAATCTATTGCGAATGACGTCAATAATGGCAAAATTAAAATCAAAGATATAAATGAAAAGTTATTTTCAAAGTACTTGTATACTGCCGGTTTACCTGACCCGGATCTAATTATCCGCACCAGCGGCGAAATGCGGATAAGCAACTTTCTATTGTGGCAGTTAGCCTATTCAGAAATCTATGTTACCGATACATTATGGCCCGATTTTAGCAAGAAAGAGTTTCTATTGGCATTGTTGTCATATCAAAAACGTAATCGAAGGTTTGGGGGAGTCTGAGTTCTCCGAAAAGAAAATATCCATTCTTCAGTAGTCACTGAGTAATATCAACCTTCACCAGAGATTTATAAATAATGTTCTGGACTAGAGTTTTAAGCGCTATAGTTTTCGGTGCGATTGTAGTCTTTATAATATTCAAAGGCCAGCTATGGGGGCTTTTCGCGCTGGTTAGCTTTATAATAATTTTGGGATGTATAGAGTTTTCAAACATTGCTAATTCAAAGGTTGATTTACCATTAACTCTTATAAGCGTTATAATCGCATTATTGATTTGTTTTCTTGCTCTTAAACCCTCATGGATAAACGTAAAACTGGTTTTATGTCTGGCTGTTAGCCTTCCCTTCCTTGTAGAAATTATCAGAAGAAAACCTCAATCGGCTTTACTTAAAGTATCATCAACATTACTTGGAATAATATATTTAGGATGGCTGTTTGGCCATCATATTATCTTATTGAGAAAAATGCAGGACGGTATAGCCCTGGTAATTCTTTTGTCAGGTATTACATGGATAGGTGATATTGGGGCATATTTGGTAGGCAAACGTTTTGGGAAACACAAAGTTATACCCGCCATAAGCCCTGGTAAAAGTCTTGAAGGCTATATTGGTGGGATTGTGTTATCATGTTTGGCGGCATTTCTCATAGGCCGCTGGCTGCTGCCTGAAATAGCTTTAGTCCACATTATAATTATGGGCGCGGGATTAACCATAATTGGACAGATAGGGGATTTAGCCGAATCTATGTTAAAACGCGGGGCAGATTTAAAGGATTCCGGTTCAATAATCCCCGGACATGGTGGAATTCTCGATAGATGCGATAGTTTAATATTTATAACCCCGGCCTTCTATTATTATACAATTTATATTCTTCATATGAGTTGAATAAAATTATGAAAAACATATGTATTTTAGGTTCTACGGGATCTATAGGAACTCAGGCTTTACAGGTTGTCAAATTCAACAAAGATCACTTTAAAATAGTAGGCCTGGCAGCCCGTAGTAATCTGGAGTTGATGGAAAAGCAAATCAGACTTTTTCATCCACATCTAGCCGCCCTGGAGGATGAAGGCAAAGCCAAGATACTCAAGGAAAAGGTTAAGGATACCAGGACAAAAGTCCTTGCCGGCCAGCAGGGAATTCTTCAGTTAGCGTCTATGCCAGAATCGGATATGGTCTTATCCTCCATCGTTGGTATAGCTGGACTGCTCCCAACATTAGAGGCTGTAAAAGCTGAAAAAGACATAGCCCTGGCCAATAAGGAATCCCTTGTCACCGCAGGATCTATATTGACAAAATCAGTTAAAAAGCATGGTGTAAATCTAATACCGGTGGATGGTGAGCATAACGCGGTTTTTCAATGTCTTGCCGCAGATAAAAAGAAAGAAAATCTGAATAAAATAATCCTGACAGCATCAGGAGGCCCTTTCCGTAATACGGACAGGAAAGCTCTGCATAATGTTTCTCCCCAACAGGCCTTGAAACACCCTAATTGGAGCATGGGAAAACGGATAACAATTGACAGCGCGACTTTAATGAATAAAGGCTTTGAAGTAATAGAAGCCCGTTGGCTTTTCCATGTTGATGTATCAAAAATTCATGTGGTAATTCATCCTGAAAGCATTGTTCACTCCATGGTTGAATTTGTTGATAGTTCTATACTGGCACACCTGAGCGTACCGGATATGCGCTTACAGATACAGTTTGCCTTCACTTATCCAGAGCGTATGAAGTCGCCTGTATCATATCTTGATCTAATTAAAACAGGACAGCTAAATTTTCAGGAGGCCGACACCGATAAATTCCCGTGCCTGAAATACGCATATCAGGCCTGTGAGACGGGTGGAACTATGCCAACAGTTTTAAATGGTGCAGACGAAGTTGCCGTAGATGCCTTTATAAAAGGTAAAATTGGTTTTATGGATATACCTGCTGTTATTATGGAAACCATGAGTAAACATAATCTGGTATCCGATCCATCCCTGGATGATGTAATATTTGCTGACAAATGGTCCAGGGATTTCGCCAAGGAAACCATTTTAGGAATAGGTTAAGAATAATGAGCTTTATCAATATAATATGGGATATAATCCGAACTCTTTTAATTGTCGGAATTATAATATTTGTTCATGAGCTTGGTCATTTTCTGGTTGCATTAATGGTGGGGATTAAAGTCGAAAAGTTTTCTATAGGCTTTGGCCCCAAGATGATAGGTTTTGTCAGAAACGGCATTGAGTATAAAATTTCCTGGCTACCTATATTTGGTGGATATGTTAAAATGGCCGGTGAAAATCCCGGCGATGAAGTAAGCGAGGATGAAGAGGGTAATTTTCAAAATGCCCCTGTATCCCACCGAGCTTTGGTTGCCGTCGCAGGCCCAAGTATGAATATAATTTTCGCTATAACGGTATTTGCCCTGGCATATATGATAGGCCTTCCTCCTGAACCCGGCACTACTATTGGTTATATCGAAGATGGCTCCCCTGCCGAAGAAGCTGGTATAAAACCCGGAGATAAAATATTATCAATAAGCGGATATAAAGTCCGAAAATGGGATGATATAAGGGAAAATATAGGCATCAACCCGGAAAAACGTCTTGACGTTATGCTTTTACGTGATGGCCAGGAGATAAAAACCACTGTAGTTCCGGAACGGGTTGAAAGCATGATCTTCAATATGGATGTAAATCCTGTTAATGATCTGAACAGCGGTAAAATTTCTCAATCAATAATTCAAAATTTGAAAAGCCTTGATATATCAATTACCCCTGAAGCACGGGTAACTGTTGTTGAACCTGGTGTTAGCTGGATTATTAAGGATAAAAATGATTCCTATTCCCTGAGAAAAACACAGAATAATCTAGAAATATACACCTTTTCAGGTTCTCAGGATTCTCAGCTTATAGCATACATACCCCTTAACATACCGGAAAATCTGGATAAAGGCATAATACCCCCGTATTTGCAGATTAAGTTTAAGGAAGGCAGAGCCTCCATATCCGATAAATCAGTAGTTTTACCTCAGAAACCCGGATCGTCATGGGTGATAAAAGATGGTGATGAAGAATTCTCACTGGAAAAAGAAAGGGATCAACTTATAGCTTATCAGGATACTGATTTTGGAAAAATCGGTATTTCCAACGATATAAAACCAATCATAGGTGAAGTTGAACCCGGAAGTCCGGCGGAGAAAGCAGGTTTTAGAGCCGGTGATGAAATAATATCAGTTAATGGCAACAATATTAACCATATAATAGAATTTGCCGATGGGATTCAGCAAAGCCAGAAGGATAATATATTATTGACAATAAAAAGGGCTTCCGGTAAAATTGAAGAGATCAAGCTAAATCTCGATCAGCAAGGCTCTCCTGAATTCCTGAACGGCATAGAATGGCTTCCTTTCACCGAGGTAGTAAGACTCAATCCTATATACGCAATTGGCAAGGGTTTTTCTGAAACAGGCCAGGTAGTTGTCAAAGTATTTCAGTTTATAAAACGTATGATTGTGCGGGAAGTACCTATGAAATATGTTGCCGGTCCAGTGGGAATAATCCAGATCACAATGGCTGTGGTAAAAACGGGTTTCGCTGGGATTCTGCGTTTCGCTGGGTTTCTGTCGGTCAATCTCGCCATAGTCAACTTATTACCGTTATTCATAAGTGATGGTGGTGTGTTATTATTCCTGGGCATAGAAAAAATACGCGGTAAACCTCTGGAACGCCGAAAACAAATTATTATACAACAGATTGGCGTTGCATTCCTCATATCTCTTTTCCTGCTGGTTACTTATAACGATCTTCTAAGACTGCTTAAAGGCTTTTTCTAAACGATTAAACTATGAAAAGACGAACTTCCCGACAGGTAAAGATGGGAAATTTATTAGTTGGTGGTGATGCACCGGTTTCCGTCCAGTCTATGACCAATACTGATACCCGGGATGTAACGGCTACCGTTGCTCAGGCCAAAGAGCTTGAAGATGCTGGCTGTGAGCT